>JBAYZB010000340.1:0-3402 GCA_041672765.1 Gammaproteobacteria bacterium
CTGCTCCTTCAATTGTTTCTCCATCAGATTGCCATTCTTGTACCTCAATCTCTTTCCATTTACGATAGGAGTCTTCGAAACTCTCACCAGAAAAGAAGAATCCACTCTCAATGTACGCATATAATCTATCTGCTCGATACCCTAAAGAAAAAGAAGCAAAGTACTTTGGAATAGAGAATTTCGGTGCGCTAAGCAGCATAAGTACTTCATCAGAACCAGTGCAATCAATTACTAACCCATAATCCTGTATAAGACCATGAAGATCAGTTTGATTCTCCGGTAACTTCTCAGGTAGGATTTCTACAACTACCAGGGGATTAATTGCTTCAAGTTTGGCTTTTAGTGCTTCGGTTTTGCTTTTCCCAATATCGTTTAAAGTTAGTGTGTGTCTGACAACATTACCCGCTGAAAGAACATCGTTATCAATTAGCAGTATGGACAGTAAACCTTCTCTTACGAGCATCTCAGCGATTACAGACCCAAGAGCACCAACACCGATCACAATTGTAGGCATCTCTCTTAGTTTTTCTGTTATCCTGCCTCTTGCTAATAATCGGTCTTGATGCCAGTTTTCAATGTGCATGTAAGCGATCTCCTTCTGATCACCAAATACTTCGTTGCGTTCCCTCATCCAAAATCCCAGATCATTATTACGAAAGCCGTCAGGTGGTTTTATCTTGCTAGATAATGCAGGTATTCTTATGGCATCAAAGTGAATCTCACAGTTCGATCCACCTTTAAACTTGGGAATTGGATAACCCAAAAGGAGAAAGCACACTCCTTTATCCCTTACTCTATTAGCAATCATTTGGAGAGTCTTATCGACATCAATCCCCTGTTGTTTACCGATTGTTCTTATCTCCCCCCAATTACGAGGTGACTGCCAAGGAGGTAATACAATTGGCCTATCCCACAACCACCAAAAACAAAGCAAATCAGTCTCAGTTGGATAATCAACGGAAGCTTTTGACCATTTGCTAATTATCTCCTTGTTCAACCAATCTTTGAAATGTGAGATTATGCCACAAGTAGTAATGCTCCTGAGCGATGATAGCTTCGCAAAACCACAGCGTTGATAATGATCTCTCCAGTTGAAAAATGAATCCTGTCCTTCGCTATAAACTAATCGGAGATCCCCAGAGGTTGCATCATGTTTAATGTACGGTAGCTCAAAAGGTTCCTGGCATCTAACCAAATCATCGTTTTTTGCTGCTTTAATCCAAGCTATTGTTCTTTGTATGTACCATTTTAGTCTTGCCTCACGATTACCCACTGGGTCATGATGTTGCGAGATTCGATCAAGACCGAATGGTTCCGTTAGACATAGTTTACCTTCAGCCCATTTCTTGTCTGGTAGTTGAATATTGCTATCTTGATGATTGTATGTGGATTTGATTCCTTGTACACTGTCCGGGTAGCATTTAATGTCTCCAAAAGGGTAACTACATGATAGAATATACCACCATCGGGTAACTGAAGGTATATACTCGTTGCTTTCTTCTAACGCCAGTTCAACACATAACTCCCAATTATCATCATCACTGTTGTGGGAAAGCTCTATACAAGATACCCCTCCGATATCTTGAGTTGAACGAACTGCTATCTCTATACTTTTATTATGCAGAGCAGAATCACAAAGCAAATCTACCACTCCCTGGATTTGCTGGTTTCTGAGGGGGTGTAAAACCTTTTGATGTAGTTTCAGGTGGTTTTGGGAATTTGCTCCCAAAGAGATGTCTCCAAAGAGTGCAGCTTTCGTTATAGTCTGGACAATCGAGAGCTTCCCTAGCTAAAATGGCTCCTTCTTTCACCTGTTCATAAAATTGGTGAAACTCATCGGTGGTTATCTTAGCAAAAACATCGTGTTCTGGCACTCCATAATCAGGAAGCTGTGGTTTTGCTTTGCATAAATAAGTGATATAGAACTTTTCAACAATGCTTTCAAGTGTTCTTACAATACCCTCAGCTAGTGATGAAATCCCATCGGGACAACATTCACCAACTATCCTTTCAAGCGGAAACCCCTTTGGCTTTGTGGGAGTCGAGTAATTCTCCAGTCTCCACCACTTAAATGCCTTAACTACGTTTACAAAGTGACCTGACGTGGCTTGATTTTTATCCCGAGTCCATCGCATTTGCTCTAATGGATCAGTGTCGTCCCAGTCTTGAAGACTTACATCTGGGATTTTCAGTGGACATGACTTCCATTCAGGTAGTTCTGCAGCTTCTTTTATCAACTGGCTTAAACTAGAATCCCACCTGCTAGCAGGATCAATCCAAGACTCATTAAGTCTCCAATCAAATGCTTCAACGATGTCCAAATCAGAGTTTACCGATGCTGACTTCAGAATACCAATCTCGGCATCTGATGGAGATGAGGTTATAACAAGATCCAAGTCAACATAAGAAAGTTCAATACCAATAGATCGATTCTGTTGTTGCCACTTACCTTCATAATATTTATCCATAAACGGCGTAAATAGATCAAGAGCTTGTTCAGGAGTATACTCATCCTTGTGAATTTTTGTTACAACAACGATGTCCACATCGGCTCTTTTACCATTTTTGGGTCGAACCGCAGTATGTCTTCTATAACTTCCTTGTAAAAATGTGGTTATCATTAGTGGTTTTAAATCTTCATAATCCAGAAGACGTGATCTTAGGGTATTATGACCCTTTATGAGATCCTCTGTCTGACTCTTTGTGAGCCTGATCTCGCTTACAAAAGTTTCGAATTCTGTTTTTAACTCCATGATTTATCCTCCTAAATGCCTAACGGCAGTTTGATACTCGGTGAATAGCTTCCATTACTCTCATTCGTATAATCATATTCATACAATTGGATTGATCCTAGAGCATTTCCAGTTTGCCCTAACAAAAACATGAACCCATTCGGTGCTGAAAAGAAGAGATGTAACTCAGAATTCGGATTATCCTGTCTAATGCGTCCAATCTCTTTTATTAATCCATTTACAAGGTAAATTGCGTGGTCACCATTGTCAATACTATTCAGACCAATTCCTGATTGGCTACGATAGCTAATCATATTACGGACAATCAACCCATTATCTTGTACGAACTTCTCAACGTCAGTATTGATATCATGTGTTATGGATAAAGCAAGGATAACAGCCTCCGCTGTCGGATTCAGTTCTGTGCTTCTACTATCCCAACCCCATTCGATGTTCTTTTCGCCTACGGGTTTCCATTTCACTGATTCTACACCTTTTTGCACTGGATATATCCTGGCACCTGATATTCTTGGCAATAAATACCCTGAAAGTAAGGCAATAGAACCATGACATTCAAGCATTATACAATGCTCAACTGCTCGAACACTTCGTAAAAAATCAGGTCGACTTAAATAGTCTGACACTTCTCTCGCTACATCCTTGCTCCAAT
>JBAYZB010000341.1:0-3400 GCA_041672765.1 Gammaproteobacteria bacterium
CCGCCACGCGTGATCTGAGCGGTGGCGTAGGCGGGCGGTGGCACATCCTGGCGCAGCAGCAGATAGGCGCCCGCCGCTACTCCCACCAGCACCACCAGCCACACCAAGCCTTTGACCGTACGTTTCATGCGATTCTCTTCATCATGCTCCGGCCGCGCCGGCAAGGCCAGCGCGGGGGCTGCAATTTACCGTAGAAAGTGTAGATGTCCAGGGTAGCAGGGCATGCGTGCCGCCCCGCCTACTCGGCGGCCCTGGTCTTGAGGCTGATCTGGGCGCTGAACCAACTGTCCGCGATGCGGGGATGGGAGCGGCGTCCCACCAGGCGCCTCATGTCGCTGCTGAAGGCGAACCGGTACACGCTGCCCTCGCCCAGATCCAACTCGCCGCGCCTGGTCGCCTCCAGGTCGCTGAACTCCAGCGCCAGCGCCTCGCGCAGCAGCCTGCCCCTGATACGCGTCTCGCCCCTGTCCGCCCAGACCACATGCCCCTCGAATTCGCCGCTCTCCGGCACGTAGTTGTCGAAGGTGATCTGAAACCGTACCGGGCCGAACATGCTGTCGGTGCGCCCCGGCAAGGTCACCCGGGCCAGCAGCATCCCCTCCAGCAGGGCGAGCTGGATCTTGCGGTCATGCTCCGTCCAGTCCTTTCCGGACAGGCCGTCCCGCCCGCGCCGGGCCATAGCAAGGAAGATCTCCTGATCCTGCCTGGTGAGGATATCGGTGCCAAGCTTGGCGCGGTACGGCTCCACCTCCTGCCGCGCCGCAGCGAAGGCCTTTCGCGCCTGCCGCTCGCTCTTGATCGGCAGCGCCTCGTACTGCGCAATGACCTCGCGGCGCAGCCCCTGCGCCAGCCGGTGGACCAGCGTTTCGCGAAAACCGGCGCGCAGGTCCGCGGTCGTCTTGCCGTTCCAGGTCACGGTCCCTTTCCGGGTGAGAAAGTCCGCCAGCGCGTCGCCGAAGGCCATGATGGCGTCGAACCGGCCCATCCGTTCACGGGCCGACACGCGCTCCGTCACGACCGCGTCCCAGAGCGTCTGGGAATACCACTGCGCCAGCTCCGCTGTCAGGATGGCCACGGCGTCGGTTTCATCCTGGCCCCGGGCAGCCGCGCGCAGGATACGCAGGCCCGCGTCGTCCGCGCTGCCCGCCGGACCGCTGTTGGACGCGGCAACCGCCAGACGTCCGTACACACGCGCGGCAAACTCCCGGTTGGCATCCCGCTCCAGTTCCGCCGCCAGTTCGGTGTAGTACTTGGCGGCCTGCTCCCAGGAATCGTTGGCGGCGGCACGCCCCGTCAATTCGATCACATCGAGCGCCCGCAGCAGATGCCCCTGCTGCAAGGTCATGGCCGGGACCCGCAGCCGCCAGGTCTCGTCCGCCTCCGGCTGGCCGTAACGCCTCTGCACCACGGCGTCGAGCAATTCCACGATGCCGCCTTCCAGGATACAGAGCCTTGCGGCATCGCTCTCCCGGTCGGCGCGGAGATGCAGCCGCTCCCTGGGAACGGCAACGGTGTCACCCGGCAGGACGGCAGCATCGGCCACGGCGGGCCGGCCGTGGACGCGGGTGACGCGTACCAGCGCGGTCTGCTCGTCGCCGCCCGCCACGCCGCCTTCGATACAACCCGCGCGCCGCGCCCAATGATCCCCTTGCCCGGGCACCAGGACGGGTACCTGCTCGGCCGCGAACTTGCCGCTGCAGGCAGTCATCACGAGTGTCGCGAATATCACGGCGATGGCTCTACGCATCCGGAATCCTCGGATCAGACTTGCCGCCGGGATTCTACCGCGTACCCGCGATTCGTGCTCCCCATCCGCTCACGCACAACCAGGCCAAACCAAGGGGGCGGCGTGGTGCGGCTACTCCCGGGCAGGCCGCAGCCAGCCTGCGCGAGAGCGGTCAACGCGAAGGCGCAAAGTCTTCATGGAGAGTTACAACGGCCTGAGTGGCTCCCCATACGGACCAGGGAGTCGTCTCGGAGCCGGGAGGTCAATACGCGTTTCTTGTCTTTGCGCTCTTGGCGTCTTTGCGTTTAAGTGATGACCGGGACGGGCGCACGGCCATCCCGGACCCGGATCGGCTAAGATAGCCTTCCAAAAGGCAACGACAGGTCCGGAGGAGGTTTTCGTGACAGCACAGTTCCACCTCTACAGCATGGCCGTGTGCCCGTTTGCGCAACGGGCGCGCATCGCGTTGAGACTGAAGGGCGTCGAGTTCGGTTTGACGCAACTGGAGATCCGGGGCCCACTGCCGGACTGGTTTCTGCAACTGAACCCGCAGGGCCAGGTCCCGGTGCTCCTGCACGAGGGCAGGCCCCTGAACGAGTCGAGCGTCATCGTCGAATATCTCGAAGACATACTCCCCTCGCCGCGGATCTTTCCGGCCGACCCGTACCAGCGCGCCCTGGCGCGCATACTCATCGACTACTGCAATCAGCAGTTCGTCCCGAAGATGTACCGGCTCCTGATGAACCAGGAACGGGACAAGGACGGCGAACTGACGCAGCAGGCCCTGGAGACCTGGCGCTGGGTCAATGATTTCCTGGTCCGCCACAACCCGGAGGGCACCTGGTTCTCGGACGAGGACGGCTTCGGCGCCGCGGACCTGTCCTACGCCCCGTTTTTCATGCGCTACTGCCTGAACAGCTACTACCGCTATTTCGAGGTGCCCCGGGACGGGCGCTATGACCGCGTCCTGCGCTGGCGCGACGCCCTGCTGGCCCATCCCCTGGTTGTCGAAACCGGCATGCCGGAGGAGCACTTCATCAAGCTCTACTACGACTACTCCCTCGGCTACGGCAACGGGGAAGTACCTGAGGGGCACACCACGAGCTCGTTCGACCTCAGCGTGCCGCTGGACCAGCGGCCGCTGCCGCCGCGGCCGGCGCGGAGCGAGAACTGAGCCGCCGGCCCGGCCGGGCGCGGGATTCCCGCCGATTGTGGATAAGACAGGGGAAAGCGCCAAGCGCGGTGTTGCCAAAGCACTACGTTTTATGCTAGCGGCGCAGGTTTTTGAGCAAATCGTCCGGGTTTTTCCTTATCCACAGAAGCTGTGGATAAGTGTGTGGACGGACCCCGGCAAAACTGCGCCAAGGCCAGCCGGCGTGTCGGGTCCGTCAAATTGGCTTCCGATTGATCAGCCGCCCGGCGGATGGCCTCTCATGACGAAGGGGCATCGCGTCGGGCGGCCCTATCGAGCTTCCGCCTGGAGCTATCTTGGATTCCCATCCGCGGGCGCACCGCTCAGCACCGCCTCCAGCCGGTCCGGGTCGACCGGCTTGACCAGGTGATGATCGAAGCCCGCCTCGCGCGAGCGCCGGCGATCCTCCTCCTGGCCCCAGCCGGTCAGCGCCACTATCAGCGTCTCGTGCAGCTCGGGCCGCTGGCGCAGGGCGCGGGCCA
>JBAYZB010000342.1:0-3397 GCA_041672765.1 Gammaproteobacteria bacterium
GGTCTTGACCGGCTTCGGCACGACCTTGTTCTCCGCGTCGACCAGCAGCACCACCTGGCCCTGCGGGCTCGCCTGCACGGCGCGCTGCGGCACCGTGACGACGTCGGCGGCCTCGGCCAGCGGCAGGCGGACGCGCACGAACTGCCCCGGCAGCAGCATGCGCTCGGCGTTGGGGAATTCGGCGCGCATGGCCACCGAGCCCGTGGCCGGGTCGATGGTGGCCTCGGTGACGAGCAGCTTGCCGGGGTGCGGGTACTCGCGCCCGTCCTCGGTGACCAGGCGGATCGGGGCATTCGCCGCCTTCGCCTCGCCGGCGCGCAGGCTCTCCATGAAGCGCAGGTATTCGCTGCTGGACTGGGTGAAGTTGATCAGGATCGGATCGAGCTGTTCGATGGTGGCGAGGTGGGTCGCCGCATCCCTGCTGACCAGCACCCCCTCGGTGACCAGGGCGCGACCGATGCGGCCCGTGATCGGGGCGGTCACATGGGCGTATTCCAGCTCGATCTCGGCGCGGCGCAGCGCTGCCTCGGCTGCGGCGACCTCGGCCTCGGCCTGCTTGTAACGCGCCTCGGCCAGGTCGTAATCCTGTTTGCTGACCGCCTTGCCCACCAGGGCCTCGTACCGTTCGGCCGTCAGTCTCGCCGCCAGGGCATCGGCCTGCGCCTTGGCCAGCGCGGCCTTGGCCGCCGCGACATTGGCCTCCAGCGGGCGCGGGTCGATCAGGAACAGCGGCACGCCTGCCCGCACGTCCGTGCCTTCAATGAACAGCCGCTTTTCCAACACGCCTTCCACGCGGGCGCGCACCTCGGCGCTGCGGATCGCCTGGGCACGGGCCGGCAGCTCGACGGTGATGGGAACGTCCCGCCGCTCCACGGTGATCACTTCCACTTCGGGGGGCGGCAGCCCGCCCCCTGCCCCGGCCGGGGCTGCGGAGTCCTGTCTGCCGCAGGCGGCGAGGGTAAGGCTCGTGATGACAATGGCGATGGAGAGTTTTCTGACAGTTTTCATAACGGTTTCTCGTTTTTGGAATGCGTTCCTTCCAGGGCGCGCAGGAAAAAGTCCACGACCCGCTGCGCCCGGTCTTCGGAATGCTCCTCCTCCGACGCGATGCCGAACAGGCGCCTGATCCGGTCCTGGCCGGTCAGCATCGAGATCAGCATGTCGGCGGCGAAATCCGGATCGTCATGCCGCAACTGGCCGGCCTGCATGGCGCGCGCCAGGATGGCGGCGAGCCGGCGCTGCATGTTGCCGAGACCAGCCGTGTAGACCTCGCGCGCCGCCTCGGGAAAGCGCGGGCTTTCCGCCACCAGGATACGGTGCAGGGCGATGGCCTCGGGCGCGAGGAAGGTTTGCCGGAGCGCCTGGGCGAAACGGATCAGGCCGGTGCGCAGGTCGTCCTCGGCCGCGGCGAGCGAAATGCTCAGCGGCCGCAATCCCTCGCTCACCGCGGCGCTGAACAGGGCCTCCTTGCTGCCGAAGTGGTTGTAGACCGTCTGCTTGGCCACCCCCGCATCCGCGGCGATGTCATCGACGCAGGCCCGGTAGCCGTGAGTGAGGAACAGCCGCAGCGCCGCGTGCAGGATCTGATCGCGGGTAGAGTTACTCATGAGGGGGAGTCGTTCGAGGTCCTTGACGGTTGGCCTTGGTGATTTGGACTAGACTGTCCAGTCCAGATAAAGGCTAGCATGCCCCAATTTACGCGCGCAAGCCATCCGATCGGTTCGCTTGGGAATGGTATTGGGGCCGTACGGTTTTCGGAACGGCGGCCCATCGCTCGCGGTGCGAACGGATGGAATCCCCTATATGGGCAGTCGCAGGGTGACACGCAGTCCTCCTTCCGGGGCATTGGCCGCCGTGATGCAGCCACCGTGCGCCTCCGCTGCCCGGCGGCTGATGGCGAGCCCCAGCCCGTAGCCGCCGCTCGCCCGATCCCGTGCCTCGCCCACCCGGGCGAAGGGCTGGAACAGCCGGTCGAGCTCCTGCTCGGGCACCCCCGGGCCTTGGTCGAGCACCTCCACGATCGCCTCATTGCCCTCCGTGCGCAGGGTGATTTCCACCGTGGTCTGCGGCGCCGTGTGGCGTATCGCGTTGCGCACCACGTTCTCGATGGCGGAACGCAGCAATACCGGATCGCCCTGGACGGTGGCCGCTGCGCCCGCTTCCAGATGGACCGCCTTGCCCGCAGCCTCCGCCTCGAACGCCGCATCCTGGACGATGGCCTGCAACAGGTCGGCCAGCGCCACCGGCTTTCGCTGCAGATGGGTCGCGCCGGCCTCCAGCCGCGTCAGGGACAGCACGTCGGCGATCAGCGCCTCCAGCCGCTCCGCCTCCCGCTCGATGCGGTCCAGGGCCGTGGCGGTATCGCCCTTGCGGCGTGCCAGCTCCAGGGCCACCCGCAGTCGCGCCAGGGGCGAGCGCAGTTCGTGGGAAACGTCCCGCAGCAACTGGCGCTGGGATTCCAGCAGGTCGCGCAGGCGCGCGGCCATCACGTCGAAGTCGCGGGCCAGGGCCGCCACCTCGTCGCGCCCGCGGTAGCCCACCCGCACCGTCAGGTCGCCCGCCGCCAGGGCCTGGGCGGCGCGCCGCAGGCGCCGGATCGGCCGGGTGATCAGGGCCGCGAGTCCCAGGCAGACCAGTCCGCTCACCGTGAGGGCGAGGGCGAAGCGGGTGCCCGCGGTCAGATGATGGCCGCTATGCGGACGGATCAAGGCGGCAACGTACAGGGGCGGGCGGCTGTCCGGTACCGGGCGCACCACCGCGAACAGGCCGGGGCGCAGCCGATGCGCCCCGGGTTTGAAGCCTTTATCCAGGTATTCCCGCAGCCGGGGCGGAAGGGGCTGATCCGCCAGGGGGCGGCCCTCGGCGTCGAGCAGCAGGAGCGGCATGCGCTCGCTGCGCGCCATCATTGCCAGCCAGCGCCGTACCGCGGGCATGCCGTCTTCGGCGAGCAGGGCTGCAGCCGTCTCGGCGTGGGCGTCCACCCGCTCCGCAGTCTGGTCCAGGACGTTGGCGCCGAGATAGTGCTCTGCGGCGAACATGGCCGCTCCGAGCAGCAGCACCACCAGCCAGAAGGAGAGAAAGATCTTGGTGAACAGCGAGCCCATCAGCGCACCACGTACTGGTAGCCCGCTCCGCGCACCGTGCGAATGCGCGCCGAGCCGTCGGGCAGGGGGCCGAGCTTGCGGCGGATCTGGGTCATGTGGGTTTCGATGCGCCGGTCGAAGGCCTGCAACGGGCGTCCCAACCCCTCTTCAGCCAGGACGTCCCTGGACACCACCCGGCCTGCATCCCGCACCAGCAGCGCCAGCAGATTGAACTCCGCGCCGGTCAGCTCCACCGGCCTGCCGCCCACCGTCACCCGACGGCTCGCCGGGTCCAGCTCCAGATCCCCCACCCG
>JBAYZB010000343.1:0-3396 GCA_041672765.1 Gammaproteobacteria bacterium
TAGATCTCCACGCCCAGCCTCTGGAACTCCGCGTAGTTGTCCGCCAGGTCGCCCAGCTCGGTGGGGCAGACGAAGGTGAAGTCGGCCGGATAGAAGAACACCACGGACCACTTGCCCCTCAGGGTCTGGTCGGTGACCTCCACGAACTTGCCGTTGTGGTAGGCAGTGGCCTTGAAAGGCAGGATTTCGGTGTTGATAAGCGTCTTGTTCATGCGTTTTATCCTTTCCTCTAGTAAAACAACCGGACGCCGCGTAGGTTAGTGACGGGGAATGTTTTTGTCTAATAGATTGTTTCCATCGAAACGATAGTCACAGCCTATCGACCATGCTGCGCCGGGGAGCGTAAGGGGGATAGAATTCGTGGTCTTGGACGACCCTGCGGGACGGAGGAAGGGGTGATTTCTCTGCAGGTTGTTCACTCGGGGCTTACCCGGCAGCTTGGAGGTACCCACCCAACCAATCAACCGAGGTCCCCGAATGAACACCCATCAAAATGCCCGATTAACCGTCCATGGTCGAGCGTTACTTGTGCGGCGCGTGCTCGAGCACGGTCTGCGCGTCACAGAGGCCGCCCAGGCCGCCGGCGTCAGTGTCCGTACTGCCTACACATGGCTCAAGCGCTATCGCGAGGCGGGCCCGGCGGGCTTGCATAACCGCTCTTCGCGCCCGCGCCGCTTCCGGCGTCTGTGCCGACGGCTCGCCCTGGAGCACCGCCGTACCCGTCCCTACAGCCCGCGTACCAACGGCAAGGCCGAGCGCTTCATCCAGACCGCCCTGCGCGAGTGGGCCTACCGCAGCTCCGAGCAGCGTGCGCACCACTTGCCGCGATGGCTGCACCACTACAACTGGCACCGGCCCCATGCCAGTCTGAACGGCCAGCCTCCTATCAGTCGCCTCGAGTCCGTGAACAACCTGGTGGGTTTGCACAACTAGACTTCGAGGTCGAAGACATCCCGACCTCGACAAAGGAAGAATCCGAAGGACATCTTTGCGACCGTTCGCGACATAGTCGGCGGGAGGCCGACGGCATACGAGCAAGAGCTGCAAAAAGCCCGCGGACTGGCACTGGCTGAACGAGAGGAGCGGGCGAAGAAGCTAGGCGATAACGCCGTGATTGGTGTACCCTTGCACTACGACGCCCTCGGCGGGGGAAACGGGATGCTACTGGTCTCTGCAAGCGGCACAGCGCTAGTGATTGAGTGATTACGTTACGCGTTACCGCATATAGAAGGTTGCAATCGATCCCGGCATTCGCATCAGTCATTTCGAAACGCTCGGATGACTCGACTCTAGGCAACGTAAGTTCCAACGCATGAACCCGAAGAACATACTCGATTCACTTCCGGTAGACCTGAAGACGGAGGTTTTTGAGGATATCGTTCGTTCGTCACAGGTAAGAATTGAGCGCATTGTCTCCAAAGGGCACACGTCGCCTGAGAGCGGGTGGTACGACCAGGATGAGAACGAATGGGTGATGGTGATTGAAGGCAGGGCATCCTTGCTGTTTGAAGATGGTTCTACGTGTGATTTGGCGGCAGGTGACTACGTCAATATCCCGGCGCACGTAAAGCATAAGGTGATTTGGACGGATCCCGATCGACTTACCGTTTGGCTGGCCGTTTTCTACGGGGCGTGATTTTGCGCGCCGCCGCTTGGCTGCGGTGCAATGCGGCCGAACGTAGCGCAATTCCAAGAAGGATGCATCTATGACCCGGATGTGGTTCGTGTGATGGGAAACCGATTGCATCACGTCCATCTGCTGACCAAATACAACCGCTGGATGAAAGGGCAGCTTTACGAGGTCTGCTCGCGGATACCCGACGGCGAACGCAAGCGCGACATGGGCGCCTTCTTCCGCTCCATCCACGGCACCTTCAATCATCTGCTACTGGTGGTGGATCGGCTCTGGATGTGACGGCTGGTTGGCCGCCCTTCGCTATCACTTCGCTGGCCCAGCAACTGCGCCGCTTTTCGCATGGTGGACATCCTGCTTCACCTGTTTCACCACTAGACCCACCATCGGGGGCAGATCACCACTCTCATCAGCCAGCTTAGCTACGACTACCGCCAGCAGGTGATCGGCAGGAACAAGGTCATCATGCGCTGGCTGCACCACCGCGGCGGCGCAGGTTATCAGGAACGCCGTGCTGTAGACGGGGGGTGAGATCACCCGTTCGTCGCTTGCGTCACCGGACAATGACGGCCACCAATCACCTATGATGTGGATCTTGACAGGCACGGTGCGGATTGCTTAATAACATGCTCATGCCATGGGTATTCGTCCTTGGGACGCCGATGGCGCGAACACGACGGAAGAGCACTTCCGCTGATCCCTTAAAACACCGTCCCATAAAGTTAGGGACTTTCGACAACTCACAAGAACAAACCATGCACCTCACCCGCGCGGAAGTCGTTCTGAAAGATGCCATCGACATCATTGACGCCGTTCGTGAGTGCGGGGGTGGCGCGGGACTCCAGAAGGCGGTGGACCGCTTGAAGGCGGCGCTCTGCGCCGATTTCTTTGCCATGGGCTTCCCATCCAAGGACCGGCCTTTTACCTATTGCGACTTCCCCAAGGAATGGCAGCGCGAATACGCCGCACGGCATATGTGAAAGATGGATCCCATCATGCGTTATTCAGACAAACGTGAGTACAGGTCGAGCACCACTGCCAGGTAGAGCCAGCCTTCGGCGGTGGCGATATAGGTGATATCGCTCACCCACTTCTGGTTCGGCGCCGTGGCGCTGAAATCCTGTTCCAGCAGGTTGGGGGCCACCGGCAGGGTGTGGTTGGAGTGGGTCGTTGCCTTGTACTTGCGTGCGGCCGCGGCTACACCGTCCTTCTCGGCCCGCTTGAGTGCCTGCTCCTTGAACTCGGCGCTGTACTGCTTGCGGGCCTTCTTCTCGCCTTGCTGCTTTGCGTTCATTTGTTCATCTCGGGTCAAGAGTTTATTCTCCTAACCGGGTGTCCGGGGAATCGGGGCAGGATCACCGTGATCCAGAGGCCGCTGAACCCGGACAACGGACTGAACACACTCGATAACTGTAAAGGGGATGACTATGGGCAATACGTTGTTCACGCCGGTGGAGCTTGGCAACCTGTACCTGAAGAACCGGATTGCGATGGCGCCGATGACGCGCTCCCGCGCGGTAGCGAACATGCCGAACGACATAATGGCCAAGTACTACGCCATGCGTGCCGAGGCGGGCCTCATCATCACCGAAGGCTTGCGCCTTCGCCCAATGGCCTCGGTTATGCACGAATTCCGGGCATCTTCTCCGCGGCGCAGGTGCAGGAATGGCGCAAGGTGACGGATGCCGTGCACCAGGCCGGCGGCAACATATTCGTCCAACTGATGCATACGGGGCGCATCTGCCATCCCTTGAATTTACCGG
>JBAYZB010000344.1:0-3394 GCA_041672765.1 Gammaproteobacteria bacterium
CATCGTCTACATCGCCTCCTATCAATCCATCCAGGGACAACTGACGGTCGGCGGCTTCGTCTCCTTTTTCGGCGCCATGGGCCTGCTGCTGGCGCCGCTGAAGCGCCTCACCAGCATCAACGAGCAACTGCAGCGCGGCCTCGCGGGCGCGGAGAGCATCTTCGGACTGGTGGACGAGGCGCCCGAGCAGGACAGCGGCGCGCCGCATCCGGAGCGCTTGCGCGGCGAGATCGAGTTTCGGCATCTCACCTTCCGCTACCACGCCTCCTCCCTCCCGGCGCTGCACGACATCTCGTTGCACATCGCGCCCGGCGAGACCATCGCCCTGGTGGGCCCCTCGGGCAGCGGCAAGAGCACGCTGGCCAATCTGCTGCCGCGGTTCTATTCCGTCGCCTCCGGGCAGATCACCATCGACGGCACCGACATCAACGACATCCGTCTGGCGGACCTGCGCGCCAACATCGCCACCGTGAGCCAGGAGACGGTGCTCTTCAACGATACGATCATGGCCAACATCGGCTATGGGGCACAGGGCGGCAGATCGCAAGAAGAGATCATCGCCGCGGCGCGGGCGGCCCATGTCATGGAATTCGTCGAACACCTGCCCGAAGGGCTCGACACCATGGTCGGCGACCGTGGCGTGCGCCTGTCCGGCGGCCAGCGCCAGCGCATCTCCATCGCCCGCGCCCTGCTCAAGGACGCGCCGATCCTGATCCTGGACGAGGCCACCTCCGCGCTGGACACCGAATCCGAACGCCAAGTCCAGGCCGCCCTGGAAACCCTCAGAAAGGGCCGCACCACCCTGATCATCGCGCACCGGCTGTCGACCATCGAGAACGCGGACCGGATCGTGGTGCTGACCAAAGGCCAGATCGTGGAGACGGGCACCCACGCGGAACTGCTGGCGCGAAAGGGCGTTTATGCCGATCTCTACAGCACCCAATTGCGGCGCGAGGCGGAGACGACACACTCGTTGGCGGATTGAGGCCTCCATGGCATTGGCGTTATCCGGGCACGCGCGTGCGGCATCCGCTGGGGTGCCTGGCGTACGCGGCTTTACCGTCAGCCTTTGTTGTTCCTATGCTTGCCGCCTTCGTTTTTCATCCAAACAAATCAACAACCATTGAGTTCTCATATGGGCAAACGAGCAAAGCGAACCAGTCTGACCCGCTCGCAGTTTCTACGGCGCCGGCTGAAGAACTTCATCCATGGATTAACCGGGCGAGACGTGTTCTACCGGGTCGAGGTGAAGTGTGCCCGTGAGCCCCACGGCAAGTTGTCCGGCGGCTGGCAGATCTGCCCAACCATCCTGCCCGAGCGACCGCTCGTCTATTCGGTCGGAGTGGGCTTTGACCTGAGCTTTGACGAGTCGTTCCTGGGCAAGTATCCGGGGGCCCAGCTGCATGCCTTTGACCCGACCCCCCGTCGGTGGATTGGGTCGCTACCCAGACGCTCGACAGTCGCCTGCATTTCCATCCTTGCGGTTTGGCTGGGAAAGACGGAAGCATCGTCCTGCATGCTCCGCACAAGACCGAGTTGTCGTATTCCATCGTGCAGCGGGAAAACCCCATCGGCGAGTCGTTCGAGGTACCGGTCAAGCGGCTGGCCACACTCATGCGCGAATTGAACCACGATCACGTGGATATTCTGAAAATGGATATCGAGGGGGCGGAATACGAGGTGATTGAAGACATGCTGCAAAGCGGCATCCGCCCGCCCCAGGTATTGATCGAATTTCACCACCGGTTCAAAGGCATCGGGAACGAGGCGACCCGCGATGCGGTACGCCTCCTGCGTGCGGCGGGTTACAGGATTTTCTATGTCTCCCACACGGCCCGGGAGTACGGGTTCATCCTGGAATCGGCATTAGCCGGCAACAAATAGAGAAGATTGTCAGCCGTCCTCGTCAGGGCGGCACCGCTCGGCCTGAAGGAGTTTCCGCAGGGGAACCGAACCCGCACGGGCACGACCGCTGGCAGCAATATCCTGTCAGCCACACCCGGTAAGGTGGGCGTACAGGGCCAGATATTCCTGCACGATGGCGTCCTGGGTATATTTCGTGGCCACGAAATCGCGTCCAGCCCGACCCATCTCACGGCGGGCCGCCTCGTCCTCCAAGGCCCGGGCGATAGCACGCGCCATGGCTGCAGGATCTTCGCAAGGCACGACCCAGCCGTTTACGCCGTCCGTCATCAACTCGCGGGCACCGACCGTATCCGTGGACACCACCGCCTTGCCATGGGCCCATGGCTTCCAGGATCACGTTGCCCAGGGGTTCGTGGCGCGACGGGCAGACGAACAGGTCCGCGAGGGCGTAATACGGGTCGGGATCGCTCTGCCAGCCGGCCCAATGCACCCGCGTCCCCCACGCCTGCCGCCGCGTCTGCTTCACCAGTTCCCGGTACATCGGACCATCGCCCACAATCACCAAATGCAACGGCCGCCCGCGCACTTGCGCCGGCAATCTGTCGAACGTATCGAGCAGATCAGTGAATCCCTTGCGCAGATTGATGCGCCCGACGCCGAGCACGACCAGACCATCCTCTGGAATGTCCAGCGCCGCACGCAGGGCCGCAAGGCGCTCCGGGGCGACCGGGGCGGGCAAATCCACGAAGTTTCCGAGGTAATAGACCCGCTTGCGCGCCAGGCCGCCCCGGATCATGTAGTCGCACAGATCCTTGGTGTTACCGATCCAGGCATGGGCATGGTGAAAATGCTTGAGCGCGTAATAACCGCCGAGCCTGGCCACATGAACGACCCCCCCTGCCGACCGGCAAATGAGTAAGTTCGGTGGCGCGGCTCATGTAGGTCTGGACGATGGCGGGCCGTTCGCGGCGCACGGCGCGGTCGATCTTCCAGCGCGAATACAGATCCCACATGTTGGCAAGGGGCGCGTGCAACTGCCGTATCGCGGGATCGAGTTCCGCACTCACCGTACTGCCGGCGCGGCTCACGGCCACCACCTGCTGGCCACGCCCGTGCAACGCGTGGACCAGCCGCATGTAAAACCGTTCGGCTCCGCCGGAAAGCCGGCTGCCTATGACATGGAAGGAAAGCACAGGAAAACTCCGAAAATTTTTCGCCTTATAACTTTTCCGCCGCCCGCGGGCAAATCCTGCCTGCAACCGGCTTGCATGTCCGGCAACATGGCGGAGCTCAGGCGGGCCGCACCCGGGCCAACAGCGCCTGGTACACCTCCATGTTCCCCCCCACCATGGCCGGAATGGAAAACGCCCGTTCCACCAGGTCCCGTCCGGCGCGCCCCAGCGCGCGGGCGCGCTCGCGATCCCGCAGCAGGGCAATTACCGCGTCGGCCAGGGCCGCCCCATCGGCCGGCGGGATCAGCAACCCCGTCTGCCCGTCGCGCACGATTTCCGGGATCCCGCCCGCCGCC
>JBAYZB010000345.1:0-3385 GCA_041672765.1 Gammaproteobacteria bacterium
GGATCGTTGACCACCACCTCCAGGCCCATCATCGCGCCCAGGGCGCACAGGCACTCCGCGATGCGCCCATGGCCCATGAGCCACAGCACCGGCTTGGGCAACACCGGCTCGACGTACACGCGCATCGAGCCGCCGCAGGGCATCCCCGCGCCGAGGATCTCGTCGTTCAGGTCGATCTCGATGATTCGCGTTTCGCCCCTGGCCATGCAGTCCAGAGCGGTCTCGCACGCGGCGGACTCGGCGCAGCCGCCGCCGACCCAGCCGGCGATGATCCGCCCTTGTTCGTCGATGACCGCCTTGGCGCCCGTCTTCGCGGATACCGAGCCCGCGGTCTCGATCACCGTGGCAACGGCAAAGGGGCGACGGCGCTCGCGCATCGCCACCAGCACATCCAGCAAATCCCCTGGCATGATCACCCCTTGAGAAACGGCACGTAACGACAGGAAGAGAAAACCCGATGCAGCAGCAGCCACCGGGAAGGACCGGCGAAGACGGCTCCGCCCACCATTGCGCCGGTGGTCAAAGCATTTTCGGTGGGCGATGCCCACCCCGCGCAAACTGCGCCACCCGATATTCCGTAGAAATCTTTGCGATCCTTGGCGCCCTTTGCGTCTTTGCGTTTAAGCACTGGTGGGAGATACCACCCTGCGATTGCCCACCACAAGTGTAGCCAAGTTGCGCCGCCCCTCCCGACATCAACGAACGTCGGCCTGGGCATGAAGCATCGCCACCGGGAACTTGTCGAGCAGGTCGCGGGCGAGGAAACCGCGCTGCCTGTCGCGGGCATGGAGGGCCACGGTCTCGCCGGTCAGCACGTTGACGTAGGACGGCGTCTCCGGGCCCGGCGGCGCCTCTATCCAGGTGTCGGACCACACGGTCCGGCCCAACGGCAACGACTCGGCATCGCCCATCAGGATGTGGAACCAGCGCGGCGCCACGGCCACCACCGTGTGCGCCCCGTGCCGCCGGGCAAACGCGCACAGGTGATCTTCCCTGGGGCCGATCGCCGTCAACGGCAAATAATCCCCGTGCTGGAAAACCTCCGGATGCGCCCGGCGCAGCATGAGCGCCTTCCACGTCAGGTAGAGCTTCGGCCGGCCGTCCTCCATGCCGTCCAGCAGGCTGCGCACCCGCGCAGCCTGCTCTGCGGCGGGGACGGACACGAAGGCCATCAACTCCTGCAACATGCGCCGGCGGTGCGCGTAGTCCACCGGGCGGCGGTTATCCGGGTCCACCAGACTGAACACCCACAGCTCATTGCCCTGATAAATGTCCGGCACGCCCGGCGAGGCGCACTTGAGCAGGGTCTGGGACAGGCTGTTGAACATGCCGCAGCGGGCGACACGCCGCTGGAAGGGAACGAAGTCGGCCAGGAACAGGTTGCGGTCCCGACCGGACAGCACCCCCTGCACGAACTGCCGCACCGCCTCCTCGTATTCGCGGTTCGGAT
This sequence comes from Gammaproteobacteria bacterium, assembly GCA_041672765.1. Classification (GTDB taxonomy): domain Bacteria; phylum Pseudomonadota; class Gammaproteobacteria; order JBAYZB01; family JBAYZB01; genus JBAYZB01. The sequence continues at coordinate 1,451 of JBAYZB010000345.1, forward strand.
TGATCCAACTGGTGTGGACCTTGGCCTCCTTCACGGCCTTGAGCATGTAGTCTTCGATGCGTTGCCGGAATACCCCGAACGCGGTCTCATCCATTTCCTCCAGCGGCCAAGCGCCGATCAGGGTCTGGTACAGCAGATACTCGTCGTTGTAGCTCGGCGCCGGCGCGCCGTTGATCTCGCGTTTTTTGGCGCGGTTGAGACGGCGCCAGCGGAACACGCGCTTGCGCCATTCGCCCGGCATCTCGGAGAGCACGTCGATGCGCGCCCGCACATCCTCGCTGCGCTTGCTGTCGTGGGTGGAGGTGGAGAGCATGGCGTGGGGCCAGCGGCGCATCCGCTCCTGGTTGGTCCGGTGGAACGCCGCGATGGACATGCCAAAACGGTCCGGGCTGCCGCCCACCTCGTTGAGGGAGACCAGCCGGTTGTAGATGTAGAAGGTGGTGTCCTCCAGCCCTTTGGCCATCACCGGCGCGGTGTACTGCTGGAACTTCATGGCGAACTCGATCACCGCCCGGCGGTATTCCTCGTCGCTGTTCTCCTGCAGCCGCTCCAGCAGCAGCAGACTGCGGATGAAATCGAAGATGCTGATGTCCGCCGCGGGGCTGCGGTCCTTCGCGCGGGCAATCGCCCAATCGATGTATCGCTGGTCTTCCTCGGTGACCTGTTGGCCGGTGACGTAGGTGCGATAGACCGGGAAGCAGGCGACCACCTCCGCCAGCGCGTTGCGCAGGCCCAGGAGCGTGTAGTCGCGGGTGTGGCGGTCGGCCTCGGAAATGCGGTTGAGCAGCGTGGCGAGCACCGTGAGTTCGCTGGAAAGCGCCACGCGCATCACCAGCCGCTTGCGCTCGTACAGCAGATCCTCGAATTTCAGCGGATGGCCGATGAACCGTTCGTACAGCCAGTCCATGTAGCTTTCGGACCCGGCGTACACGAACAGGCCGTTCACCAGGTTCGCGAACTCGTAGCCGGTGGTGCCGTACACCGGCCAGTCCTCGGGCAGATACTCGTAGCCCGCCAGGATCTTCTCCACCACCACGTACAACGGGGCAGCGGTGCTGCCCGCGGCCTCCTCCGTCCGTCCGCCGTTGGGATACGCCCGCACCGCGGCGCGGGCATGGGCCTGCAGCCGCTGGTAATACTGCACCGGATCGTACAGGCCGTCCGGGTGGTCGATGCGCAGCCCGTGCACCTTGCCCTCCGTGACCAGTTCCAGAATCAGCCGATGCGTCACCCGGAACACCTCGGGCACCTCCTGGCGCAGCCCAGCCAGGCTGTTGATGTCGAAGAACCGCCGGTAGTTGATCTCGTCGGAGGCGGCCTGCCAGAACGCGGGACGGTAGGCCTGTTCCTGCAGCAGCCGGTCCAGCAGGTCGAAGCTCGCCGGCTCCCCCGGCACGCCGTTGAAGGCCGCGACGTTTTCCATGATGAACTGCGCGATCTCGGGGCAGGAAGCGCACAGCTCGGCGAGGTGGCGCTTGTGGATCTCCTTGTCGCGCCGCCGCTCCTCGACCTTCTGCGGGTCGGTTTCAGTCTCCAGCGGCAGATGCAGGAAGGCAGACATGAGGCTCTGGAACTCCAGCAGCCGGGGATCGCCCGCCCCGAGACGCAGCTCCAGCCGCTCCAGGCGATGGCCGAGGATGCGCGGGTAGGTGTGCGGGGCGATGGGGAAATAATGCTCGTAATAGCGGACGCCGAAGGCGCCGCTTTCCAGGTTGAATTCGAGCCGCAACCGGCCCTGCTCCAGCACCGCCCCGTAGTGGTCCCCCAGGAAGGGCAGCAACACCTTGCCGCGCAGCTCGTCCTTCACCGGATGCCAGTCGATGTCGAAGTACTCCGCGTAGGCCGACGCCTGCCCGTTCTCCAGCACGTCCAGCCACCAGGCGTTGTCGTCGGAACCGATGCCCATGTGGTTGGGCACGATGTCCAGAACCTGCC
>JBAYZB010000346.1:0-3378 GCA_041672765.1 Gammaproteobacteria bacterium
CGGGGCCAACACCGTCATCGGCCAGGTGGAGGGCAAGGGCCGCATGTCGCTGGCGATGACCGACTACTTCTTCAAGCAGCTCCATGCGGCTGGGATTCCCACCCATCTGGTCAGCGTCGATCTCGAACACAACGCCATGGAGGTCAAGCGCGCCGATCCGCCTGGAAAAGCCATCAGTGGAACCGGCGGGCTGGAGTTCATCTGCCGCACCATGGCCTACGGCAGCTTCGTGCGCCGCTACCAGAAGTACATCAAAGAGACGCTGCAGAAGCTCGATTATCTGGTGGAGATCACCCTCAAGGACGACGAACGGGGCGACCCGCTGATCAACGACGACGCCGTGGTCGCCCTCGGGCTGCTGACCCGCCCGCAACTGGAGCAGGCCAAGGACCTCACCCGCCGCATCGCCAGGATCGTCGAAGCCGATCTGCGGGACAAGGAACTGACCCTGGTGGACATGAAGATCGAGGTGGGCCTCATCGAGGACGAAGTGGTGCTGATCGACGAAGTCTCGGCGGACGCCATGCGGGTGATGGACCGCGACGGCAAGATGCTGGATCACAAGACCCTGTACGGCATCCTGATCCCGCAGGGCTGATATCGATTTCCTCCCGTCAAACCCTCCACCAGTTTGCGTAGGGTGGCATCGCCCACCGACACAATGCCTGAACGACTGGCGCTGGGCAAGCACCCTACGCAGCCGGATGACCGGCCGTGCCCCGCCCCTGATTTGCCGGCTATAACTACACTTACGGCTTGGATATTCGGCCCGGGAGCGGCCAGCGATGACGCAGAACGATCACACTCTGGACGGCGCGCTGTCCCGTGCCCACAACCGTTTCGACCGGATGGAATGGGCCGGCGCGCTGGGCGACCTGGGCACGCTCATCCCCTTCGCGGTGGCCTATATCACGCTGCTGAAGCTGGACCCGTTCGGCGTGCTGTTCACCTTCGGCGTCGCGCAGATCATCGTAGGGCTCCATTACAAGACGCCGTTTCCGGTGCAGCCCATGAAGGCCATCGGCGCCATCGCTACGGTCCAAGCGGCCCAGACCCTCATGATCGGCCCCGGTGCGGTCTACGTCGCCGGGCTCGCCACCGGGCTGGTGTGGCTGTTGCTGGGGGTGACGGGCGCCGTCCGCGTGGTCGCGCGGCTGGTTCCGCGTCAGGTGATCTTCGGCATCGTGCTGGGCCTGGGTTTTTCCTTCATGCTGGAAGGCATCCGCATGATGGCCACGGGCTGGGTGCTGGGGGCGATCGCATTGGCCGGCATGCTAGTGCTGCTGGCGAACAAGCGCGTGCCCGCCATGTTCCTGTTGCTGATCTTCGGCGCAGGAGCCGCCCTGCTGCAGGACCCGAGCCTGGCCGGTCAGTTGGCGCAGGTGCGCGCCGAGCTGCGCCTGCCCGCCTGGACGCTTTCGGGCCTCACCTGGAACGATCTGGTGGTGGGCACGCTGTTCCTGGCGCTGCCCCAGGTACCCCTGACGCTGGGCAACGCGATCATCGCCGTCACCGAGGAGAACAACCGCCTGTTCCCCGCGCGCAGCGTCACGGAGCGGAAGGTGTCCATCTCCACCGGGCTCATGAACCTGCTGGCGCCCACCGTCGGCGGCGTGCCCATGTGTCACGGCGCGGGCGGGATGGCGGGGCACGTGCGGTTCGGCGCCCGCACCGGCGGCGCCCCGATCATTCTCGGCACGCTGCTGGTGCTGCTGGCGCTGTTCCTGAGCGGCTCCATCGAGACGCTGTTCAAGATGTTCCCGGCGCCGGTGCTAGGCGTCATGCTGTTTCTCGCCGGCACGCAACTGGCATTGGGCGCCGGCGATGGGGACGAAACCCGAGGGGCACGCCTGGTGCGCTACACCACCGCCGCTTTTGCCGTCTGGAACACCGGCGCCGCGTTCCTCGTCGGCATCGCCCTTCATCACCTGCTCCAAAAGGGCTGGGTGAAGCCATGAGGCCACGAGCCAGGATGCGTTGCGCTTTTGAACGGAAGAACCTAACTTTCCTTAACCTCTGGAATACCAGAGTGGGCATTACCTACCGAAAAATATCTTGAACAGGCAATGCTTGGCGGGCGGCACCACCCTGCCGTTCAATTACGAAAAACGAGACAGGAGAGAAGGACGATGATGCGCTGGAAATACGCCGTGACAGGTCTTGTGCTGGCCGCGGCACCCGCGGCATTTGCCCAGCCGGACCATCGGCAACTGGTCGAGCTGCCGCCCATGATGCAGCAGCACATGCTCATGAACATGCGCGACCACCTCGCGACACTCGACGAGATCCTCGCCGCGCTGGCCGCCAACCAGCCCGACAAGGCGGCGGAGCTGGCGGAGCGGCGTCTCGGCATGAGCTCGCTCGCCAGCCACGGTGCCGAGCACATGGCCCCGCACATGCCCCAGGAAATGCGGGAGATCGGGACCGGCATGCACCGGGCGGCGAGCCGGTTTGCCCTGACGGCGCAGGAAGGCGACCTATTGCGCGCATATGCGGCGCTGCGCAACGTCACGGCCTCCTGCGTCGCCTGCCACGAGGCCTACCGTATCCGCTGACGGCCCCGGCAACCTCAACGCGCAAACGCACGAAAGGCCCGGAACGGCCTTTCGTGCTTGAGCCGGATTGGCTCTGCGGTGGTGGCGGGCCGCTCAGCCCTCGTTCTCGGAGCTGGCGGCAAGACGGCTGAAGACGCGCGCGATGGCGACCTTCGCGCCGACCAGCACGGCTACCCCGCCCGCCCCGATCCACAGCATGTTGTCCACGATCCAGGCTGCCATGGCAGTTTCCCCCCTTGAAACGACAAAACGGGCCATATGGTAGCGCAGGGGAATATCGCCTGGAACCCGGCGCTGGACAAGTCTGGCCGGCCCAACAGATTTATTTCGCCGGATGCGGGTCGGATGAGCGGCCAGCCGCGCAACCCGACGAGCCCCCGCCATGCCGCGATGCCAGCCCGACCTACGGATGAGTCAGTATCCGGTAGATCGCAGCCACCTCTCCTCGGGCCTGCTCCAGGACGTGCAGGCTCAGCCGCGGGGTCAGTTGGCCGAGGGCGAGTTTCTTGAAGGCCGGAATCTCATCGATCCTGGGCAGGGACGGCGTGCGCGGCGCGCCGATATGGGCGTGCAGTTGCGCGACCAGCACCAGATCGCAGTAATCGGCGCGCGGCTGCGGGTCTCGGAACCACTCTTCGCTCTCCGCCGCGACCTTGACGAGCTCCGGGTCGAACCGCCACTTCTCCAGCACGATGGCGCCCACCATGCCGCGCAACCGGCCAACGGCCCGCTCGAACTCCGGGAAGTCCGCCGCGATGGCCGAATTGATATCGGCGTAGGCGAGCATGGGCACCTCGCCGATGTCGTGCACCAGTCCCACCAG
>JBAYZB010000347.1:0-3375 GCA_041672765.1 Gammaproteobacteria bacterium
GCCTGGGCGTGTGCGATGAACTTCGCGATCTCCCGGTCCGGGAGCAGTTGGCGCAGGGAGCCGTTGTGCTTGTTCGCCGTGTCGAGCATCACGCCGGTCAAGCCGATGGCGCTCAGCATCGGCAGCAGCGCCAGTTCCGGATGGCGGTCGGCGAAGAAGACGGCCACGATGCGCGCACCCTTGGCGGCTTCGGCGGCGAGGGCCTTGAGGCAGGCGGCTTCCACGCACGGTTCGAAAAACCCCACTTTGACGATGTCGGCGCCCGCGGCACGGGTGCGCGCGATGGCCCGGCCCACCAGCTTTCCGTCCAGTGGGATGTCGCCGATGGTGGCGCTCACCGGTCGGCGGCCTCCGACGCATTGCACGATCTCCCGTAGGATGTGGAGATCCACCGCCCCCAGCACGCCGGCGGCGGGATTCTTGATGTCGATGATGTCCGCGCCGCCGTTCAGGGCGATGCGCGCCTCAGCCGCGGATGCTACGCTGGCGAGCAGTCTGGTCATGCCGCATGTCCTTTCTCGCGTCGATGCCCGGCGATGCGTTCCATCAGCCAATCCCAAGCCTCCCTTTCCCTCGGTCCTGCGGTCTTGTCCACCGCAATGCGCAGGTAGTCCAGTTCGCGGTCTATCTTTTCCGCCGGCAGCAGGTGCAGGCGGCTCACCAGCACCGCCGCCTCCAGCACCGCCGCCTGGGCGCGGTTGAAGCCCTGAAAGGGCGCGTGGTTTTCCTGGTGCAGCACGCGGCAGTAAAAGCGGGGACGCACCTCATCGTCCTGTACGGTCTCCACTTCGACCTCCTTGTGCGCCAGCGCCTGGCGCAGCACGCCGCCGCGTATCTTCCGTGCCGGCATGAGAGGCCAATCGCGTCGGCCCGTCAGGCAGCCGGCGAAAATGCGCACGTCGTCGGTGAGGTTGATTACCGCCAGGCGCTCGCGCAGGAGATTGTCCAATGTCGTGGAAGGCCGGAACGGCGCGATGACAATCAGCCCCTCCTGTTCGCGTATGCCCATGGGGGCGAGGTGCACGCCGCCGTCCTGTGCCGGCGTGGTGACGATGGTCTCGTAAATCACGAAGCCTCCTTCTTCCCTGGAGCGAGCGTAGGTCCGGGCGTTTGATAGGATTCGCGCGGGCCTTCGTCCTTTTTCGGCACGGCACTGCCCCAGCCGAGTTCCTGGTCCTGGCGATAGCGTTTGCCCAACTGCCATGCGATCTGCGCACGCGCGAGCTCCACGCCGATGTAGAAGGCGTGGCTGCCGTCCTGTTCCAAGTGTAGAAAAGGAAACAGGCGAAAGGGGTCGATGTCCGTGTGCAGTCCGTCACGATTATAGATGTGAATACCCTGCTCGCTGATCTGGATGCGGAAACTCGGGTCGCGGATCGCCGCCGCGAATTCCCGGATCTCGTCGGCCGTATACGGGAAGGGCTTGCGCTCGTGCAGCGCGAGCAGATCGCCGCTGAGGCCGCGCGGCAGGCTGTTGGCCTCGCGCGCCGCGTACATCATGCGCCGCGCGCTGTCCACTTCGCGCACGGCGCTGCGGCAATGGGGGCTCACCTGGGTGGTAAGGATGTTGGTGATGCCCAGCTCGGAGACGATGCCGAGCAGCAAGGCGTTCATTCCGTTGGTGTCGGCATCGGTCAGCTCCGTGAGGTTGCCGATGCCCATCATGATCTCGGCCTCCGGGAATCGGTGGCGCAATTCGTGATAACGCACGATGGAATGGGTGAAGCCGAAGTGGATAGGGTCGAGGATGGGGTCCGCGATGAACGTGCGGTTTTTCCGTTGCAGCACTTCCATGGCGCGTACGAGGGATTCCATGTCGGCGGGATGCTCCGGTATGAGCACCGGCGTGGCCGCCACTTCCTCCGCCACCCACAGCGTGCTCTCCTTGAGGCTCAGCAGATAATCGGCGCCCGCCTTGCCGCCCCGCAGCAGTTCGTCCGGCTCCATCGAGTCCACGCTCACCCGGTAGCCCGCTTCCCGCAGCGCGGCCACGGCCTCTTCGAGGTGGGGGAATGCTTGGCCCGGCAGGCAGCCCAGGTCGATGACGTCCGCCCCGTCCGCCGCATAGGCGGCTGCGCGCCGCAGGATTGTTGCGACGTCCAGATGCGGCGCGTCGACGATTTCGGCGAAGATGCGCACGTCGTAGCGGCTGAGATCAGGCGCGATCCTGTTGCGGCCGAAGAACTCCGGCAGATCCTTGAGATCCTCCGGGCCGCGTTCCACCGGCACCCCCAGATGACGGCCCGTCTCCTCCAGGTTGCCGGCGCACAGCCCCGGCACCAGCACGCGCTGTGCGCCCATGGCGTCCGGCAGGCGGCGGCGGATCATGTCCGCGGTCATGAGCCCGGCCACGCTCAGGCCCAGGTTGTGGACGCGGTAGGTGAACTCCGTGGGCTGCATCGCCTCCAGCACTTTGTGGAGGCTCTTTTCCGCCAGCTTGCCGGTCAGAAACAGGATGTGTTCGGGCATTGGTTACAAGTGATAGGTGACGAGTGGCAAGTTGCAAGGGCGTCGGGTCAATCCTATAAGTTTTGCAGACTTTTTCCCGATCACCTGAAACTTGTCATTTGCTACTTGTTGATTCTTGTTACCTGCGATTTGAAGCTCGTTATTCCTTTCGTCTGGAAGATGCCGTGTTTTTTCATCTTTCGATACAGCGTGTTGCGGCTCAGGCCGATGGACGCCGAGGTGCTCGATACGTTCCAGCGGTGACGTTCCAGTTCGCGCAGCAGGGCCTCGCGTTCCGCCAGGGCGAGTGTGCCGGAGGTGCGGCCGCCGCTGCCCGGCGCGGTCGGGCATGACGCCGCCGTCATGCCCGCTGCCGCAATCTCGGTCGGCAGATCCGCGAGGCGCAGGGCGTTACTTGTGCGCAGCGCCAGCATCGTGCGCAGGACGCTGCGCAACTGGCGGAGGTTGCCGGGCCACGAATAGCCGAGCAGGGCGGCGAAGGCGTCATCCGCCAGCGCCACGGGGCCATTCGTGCCGCTCTCCTGCGCCAGCACTGCGCGGATCAGGTTGGCGATGTCCGACCGCTCGCGCAGCGGGGGAAGTGTCAGTTCGATGCCCTTGAGCCGATAGTAGAGGTCCTCCCGGAACCGTCCCTCCGCCACGAGCTGTTGCAGGTTCTGGTGCGTGGCGCTGATCACGTGCAGATCCACCGGCACCGCCGTTTCGCCCCCGAGTGGCACGATCTCCCGTTCTTCCAGGATGCGCAGCAACCGCGTCTGCAACTGCAGCGGCATGTCGCCGATCTCGTCCAGAAACAGCGTGCCGCCGTGGGCTTGAAGGATCTTGCCGCGGCTGCCTTCGCGCCGCGCGCCGGTGAAGGCGCCGTACTTGTAACCGAATAGCTCGCTCTCGATGAGCGATTCGGGG
>JBAYZB010000348.1:0-3370 GCA_041672765.1 Gammaproteobacteria bacterium
CGGTGCCATATACTTCGCTTGTGGAGGTGACAAGGATGCGTTTGACTCCTGAATCCCTGGCAGCCTGGCAGATGTTCAGAGAGCCCTTCACGTTTGTATCAACATAGCTGTCCGGTGCTAAGTATGAATAAGGGATTGCTATAAGAGCTGCCAAATGGAAGACGATATCAATGCCTTTACAAATCTCCCGGCAGTAACTGGGATCCCGCACATCTCCTGTTACTACTTCTAGATTATCAATGGGCTCAATATCTTCCAGCCAACCCCAATAATTGAAGGAATTGTACTGGGCCAAGGCACGAACCTGGTATCCTTCTTTGAGTAATGCTTCCGTTAAATGTGAGCCAATGAATCCATCAGCCCCTGTGACTAGAACTTTCATATCATCCTCTACCACTAATAAACACTAATTAAACCGAATGAACACGAATATCAAACATGACCCACAGTGAAAGGGTGCTTCGTTTATTACCGTGTCCATATGCATGTTTCTCAACTTACTTGCCTTCTAGTACCTTCAAGCGGTATCGATTAAAACTCATTATCCCATATGCCATTTGTGTACATTCGTGATCTTTCATTCGTGTACATTCGTGGTAGCGACATGATGTTCCATCTAGACACTCTCAACAGCGAAACGCTCAACCCTCTAAACCTCATTCGTGTACATTCGTGATCTTTAATTCGTATCCATTCGTAGGCAATCTATTCAAACTTCTCTTTATACACATCCTGCGCTGTTTCATAGTCATTTATTCTTCCTATGTCAAGCCAGTATTCGTTTATCTCATACTTAGGAACCTTGATATCCTCAGAAAGTAGTCTCTTGATCAGTTTGTCCATTCCATAAGGAGTGTTGTCAGGGATATACTGAAATACTTCAGGAGTCATCACGTAGATCCCGGCCAAGACAAAGAGCTCAAAGTTGGGTTTTTCCTGGATATCGGTAACATAGTCGCCATCAAAAAAGATATTCCCAAAGGCAAAGGGCAGGATTTCCTTCTTGATCCCCAACGTCAAGGGCTGCTGTTGGTTGCATGCATATTCGTACATATTTCCAAAATCCAGCAAGGTAAGGATATCGCCATTCATCACCAAAAAAGGCTCAGTCAGCCTGTCTTTAAGTAATGACAATGGCCCCGCTGTCCCTAGAGGTGTATCCTCTTTGCTTATCGTTAACTTCACTCCATAACGAGAACCATCTCCAAAGAAGCTCTCAATATAGGAAGATTTATAATTTGTAGCCAGGATAATCTCGTCGAAGCCATGGCTTTTTAAACGCTCAATTTGAATCTCTAGAACCGCTTTTTCGCCAATTGGTAGTAGGGGTTTTGGGATTACTTCAGTAAAAGGCTTTAAGCGTGTGCCCAGCCCACCAGATAGTATAATTGCTTTCAAAGTGCTTGACGTCTCCTTTTGAGAATACTCAAGATTAACATTTAATCAGTAACACTATCATAATAAAAGATCACGATACTTGGCCCTGATTGTGCTCCAAGTATACGGACTGTAGTCGAAAAAAGGCTGGTTATAATTACCGCAAATTATTAAAGTGATTGCTTGACTTATGGAATCCTCATCATTCTTTGCAATAACAACACCCCGAGCTTGTTGAACGTATTTTAACGAAGGTGAGTTCTCGTTGTTATAAATAAACAAAACCGGTTTTTCTAAGGCCAATGACTCAAGGGTTTTACCAGGTACGTGGCATCCATAATCATTATCGATGATTACGATTGCATCTGCTTCGGAGGTTGCTATAGCTAACTCATTTCTACTTATTCTGCCATTCCATTCCACATTCTTGCTTTTCACTAGCTTTCTTGCCCATTCTGCGCTTGTATAGATCTTGAGTTTGCAATTTTCGAAGTGCTTTATAGATCTAAACAAATAACTGGCTGTCCTGCCTTTCTTATAAAAAGCTCCTGCATAAATAAATGTAAATTTTCTTTTTTTATGAGGCTGCTTTTTCCTCGCTGATAAAACGAAGCTCTCATCTACTCCTTGTTCAATCACGATGAATTTGTATGAGATCGCAGGATACATGGACATATATCTTTCTTGTTGTACTTCATTAAGCACAACAATTTTCTCATAGTAGGGTAAGTATTTTTTCTCAATATGTCTTGCAATGTATGATCTGATACGACTGAAACTCATATTGAAAGAAAAGGGGTCGCCTAAGTCTAGAATTAAATGTGTCTCAGGGGCTAATGACTTAATAATCTTTGCAAGTAATAGCAAGGAGTACGGTGCACAGCATATCAGCACAGTTGATTCAGGAGTGTCTCGAAGATGCCCCATGAGCACTTTCTTATAGTTGTGTAACGTAAAACAATATTCGTCAAGCACAAAATCCCTGATTAAATAACGCCTTGTAAGCATTCCAAGCAATCGCATTCTACGATTGGAAACTCCTTTGTTTACGACCTTAGTTATCCATCCGGTAATCCCATCAGAGTTTTTGCTATGAACCATCAAAGTATTTTCATGGATATTCTGATATCCCTCAAACAGGGATACTAACCTTACTCCGCCAGGTTGGGTTTTATTTATTTTGCTGGTAATGATTAACAACATCTACTCCAAAATCTCAATTGATACCATACATTGGGGGGATTGTCATGCTCACCAATCAACGTATTAAGGATAATGCACGTTGTGAGATAACAATAAAACGTTAGTAATTCCATATTATTAGATTATAGCGCATTTGGAAGCACTGCATTCCCAACTGCTTCTTCTTTACGAAAAAAATGGATACACTTAAACAGATGGGAAATCGCACCCTAGTGAAACAAAACATCATCTCACGTTGTTCCTTTCACATGGGATACTTAGTGCTTTACAAAATGCTTAATACAATACAATCCACTCCACTGTTTGTGCAGCTTCGCTGTGCCAATAACAAGTTTCAAAACTCTCATTGCAGTATTCTCCACCTGATACTCAGGGCTTATACTGGCATATTGGGCATCTTCATCAACGGCAAGCTTGATCGAATCTATGACAACTTCAGGATCAAAGCCGGTAAGAATAATCGTTCCGGCATCTATGGCTTCCGGGCGTTCCATAGAGTTGCGGATGGTGATGGCGGGAAACTTCAGAATCGAGCTTTCTTCGCTGATGGTTCCGCTATCTGAGATAACACAAAGCGCGTTCATCTGAAGGAAGTTGTAATCGGAAAAACCAAATGGTTTCAAGAATTGGATTAAAGAGTTAAACTCAAAACCTTCCAGCATCTCCAGCCGTTTCCGGGTTCGAGGATGGGTGCTCACGATGATCGGATATTGGTATCTCTCAGCCAAAGTGTTGAGCACAAGACCAATGCGCTTGAGGTTATCCTGGTAATCCACATTCTCTTCTCTGT
>JBAYZB010000349.1:0-3349 GCA_041672765.1 Gammaproteobacteria bacterium
GTCGAACGTCTCACCGGGTGCACAGGTTCTGATGGGCCGGCACTGATTCAACCTGTCATTCCAGTAAAAATTGTTTTTGCATTCGCATTTGTTCGTGCCGGCGTTCCAAGACTGTCCTCCGGTGCAGCGAGTAACGCATACATCTTTTTCCCGGTCAAACGTCTCACCGGGTGCACAGGTTCTGATGGGCCGGCACTGATTCAACCGGTCATTCCAGTAAAAATTGTTTTTGCATTCGCATTTGTTTGTGCTGTCGTTCCAAGACTGTCCTCCGGTGCAGCGAGTAACACATTCATCTTTTTCCCGGTCGAACGTCTCACCGGGTGCACAGGTTCTGATGGGCCGGCACTGATTCAACCGGTCATTCCAGTAAAAATTGTTTTTGCATTCGCATTTGTTCGTGCCGGCGTTCCAAGACTGTCCTCCGCTGCAGCGAGTAACACATTCATCTTTTTCCCGATCGAACGTCTCACCGGGTGCGCAGGTTCTGATGGGCCGGCACTGATTCAACCTGTCATTCCAGTAAAAATTGTTTTTGCATTCGCATTTGTTCGTGCCGTCGTTCCAAGACTGTCCTCCGCTGCAGCGAGTAACACATTCATCTTTTTCCCGGTCGAACGTCTCACCGGGTGCACAGGTTCTGATGGGCCGGCACTGATTCAACCTGTCATTCCAGTAAAAATTGTTTTTGCATTCGCATTTGTTCGTGCCGGCGTTCCAAGACCGTCCTCCGGTGCAATTAGTATTTATGATCTGGCGGGGATTGGGAACGGGGTTTTTGAAAACAGTTCGCTTGGGCGGTTGAGCTAGTGCAAACTGAGATGAGATTAATATTACGACGGCGATAATTAATGCTTTTTTCATTGTAATATCCTCAAATGATAAATTTTTGTGTAAGTCGTTTCCTATCAAATTTAACCAAGTTTTAAAACGAAATAATTTTCCCTCTCTATAAAGGCGTGACGGAAAACTCTACCAGAACTCCGGCCTAAAATTCATGTCCGGCAGCCTTACAGGACAAAATCCTAAAAGGATAGTGTGCATACTGCGTCCCCGATCCTGTCATTTTATCCATCTACCCTATCTTGTGGGCAAAATTTTCTTGACTCACAATTCCCCACCGCATATAGAACAAACTACTAAAAGGAAGTCCTTATCAATATTCGGATAAATATTAAAAGAGCATCATTTGTATCTTATTCAGAAGGGGGGACACAGCATATGAACAGGATTGAAACTCTTTTGGTAGCTGGGACTTTTTTGATAACCCTCTGTATCGGCAGTGCCTTCGCCCAAACTATCCACACTCCGGAAGTGCCGCAGGTCACAAAACCGGCCGCGGTGCGACCATACAAGTCAACACCCATAGAGAAGCCACAGGCTACCAGCGATCGTGATAAATTGTCGGTAACGGGCTTCGGAGAAGACCCCGGTGAGGAGACACAGGAGCGTCCCAATCCACTCGATGCGCAGGCGGGCCAAACCTTTGATCCGATGCGCGATCCTATCCGCGGACCGAAAAACAGCAATTCTAACTGAATATTGTTCATTGTTGCAGGCATGGATTTTTGTGATTTTTCAAAATTATTTTTCGCAAAGGCAAAGCCCGCAATTTTTACAACTGATTGAATTAACTTAATAAAATAAGTCTAGACATAACCCCTAAATATTGTTATATATTCTAACAGAACACCAATATGCAGGGGTTATCGTGCACGTTAAAAAACATCTGGGCTTTAGCGCACTGCGCAAATCGATCGGCCAGGTCTTCGGCCAGATCGATGATCGCAGGCAATCGGGCAAGGTCGGTTTTTCCTTGCACGATTGTCTCATGAGCGCTTTGGCGATGATGTTTTTTCAAGACCCCTCGCTGCTTGCCTTTCAGCGCCGCATGCAAGATCGCATGCATTGCAGCAATTTAAAAACCATGTTCGCGGTAAAGGCCATCCCCAGTGACGCTGTATTGCGAAAAAACATGGACCCTATTGGTACGGAAGATATCAATCCTTGCTTTGCGATCTTGTTCAGTCACCTACAGCGGGGCAAGCAGCTGTTGCTCTACCAACTGGATAGCGGTCATTACCTGATCGCGCTGGATGGCTCGCAGTACTTTTCTTCCGATAAAATCAACTGCCCGAGCTGTTTGACCTGCAAAGGCAGCAAGAGCAAGTTGCGCTACTCGCATCAAATCCTGCAGGCCGTGCTGCTTCATCCCAATATGCGCCAGGTGGTACCGCTTGCCCCGGAGCCGATCATCAGGGCCGATGGATCCGATAAAAACGACTGTGAGCGCTGCGCGGGCAAAAGGCTGATTGCCAAAATCCGCTCAACCCATCCGAAGTTAAACATCATGGTCACCGGCGATGGCCTTTACTCTAACCAGCCTTTTATTGACGCGCTCAAAGCCAATGCCATGTCCTTTGTGCTGGTGGCCAAACCCAGCGATCACAAAGTCTTGTTCCAATGGGTCGAAGAACTCGATGGCTTGGCCGGCGTTGAACACATCGAGTTTTGCGACCGGAAAGGCCGGCGCCACCATTACCGCTGGATCAACCAGGTGCCGTTAAACGGCGCCCGTGGTGCGGACCTTATCAATTTTTTTGAGTATTGGCTCACCGTGGATCAAAAAGTCACCTATCATAACAGCTGGGTTACCGACCAGACGCTAAGCAGGCAAAACATTGTTGAACTGGTCAAGGCTGGCCGGGCCCGCTGGAAAATCGAAAACGAAACGTTCAATACACTCAAAAATCAAGGCTACCATCTCGAACACAATTTCGGCCATGGCCAGCAAAATTTATCGAACAACTTTTTCGTGCTCAACCTGCTGGCCTTTTTCATCCATCAGATCCTTGAGTTGTGCGACTCTGGCTATCAGTATTGTCGTTCAAAGTTCAGTTCCCGAAAAGAGTATTGGAACAACCTGCGCGCAGCGATCCATCTGATGCTGTTTCGTGATTTTGAACACCTGTTGCGCTATGTGGCCAATCCTCATGAAATCTGGGCTCCCGACTGACAGGCAATCTGATAACATCCCATCTTAAAAAATGATCCGTCACTGCCGATGGTGGATACCTGTTGCCATCGCCTTTCTTAAAAATCCTATGCACACTGGATCTGGCCGAAACTTGGTCGCCCAACACTCGAAAATACACTGCCAATTGTCAACTTCGTGCCTCACTCTCCCTTTACCACCCCCTGCTTGCGTCATTTGAATGTTCAGTTAGAATTGCTTACCGAAAAACACACCGTCCCGTTGAGCGATTAGTGTATCGGGAATTTTGGGGATGCCCTTAAATATCTCAATAAATTGAACGATTCTCCTGTTCGTGATATTTGAAAACCCATG
>JBAYZB010000350.1:0-3332 GCA_041672765.1 Gammaproteobacteria bacterium
CCTCCATGTTTTTTGTCAGCCGCCCCGCTAGAAAGGCGGTCGCGCCATACGACCACCACGGGATGGCTTGCCCGACACGGTCCGTAGGACGGCCGGTCATCAGCGTATCCAGCCACCCTGTCTCGACAAGAACTCCGCGCCGGCTGATCAGCCTCAAAGGCCTCAAATACAGTCCGATCACAGTCCTGCGTACCCGCCGCGCCAAGCTGTACCTCATGCTCCCTCCGACTTCCCTATCGGTGCCATGCCACGGTTTCAGGCTCTGGCCGAGCAGGTCACCAGGATCTTCCTGCCGCGCCTGTCCAGTTCATGTCGCCGGTATCCTCGTTCTCCTTCGCCCTGCTCTCCACGAGCCTCCGCTGGCGTTGGCGATACAGCTCGCCCGCCAGGTATCCGGCGAAGTACCAGTACAAACACCCGAACAGGTTGACATCGAACGTCTTGAAATAGACGAATGATGCGGCCATGAACCCGCTCACGATGATCCACCCGAGCGCCAGTGAACCCGCCAGTTCCTGACGCCTGCGCATATGCAGGCAGTCGATGGCCATCATCAGGAACAGCGTGCCATAGACCACCACCCCCACCAGTCCGAGCTCCCACAGGATCCTGCTCAGATAGACCATGCCCGGCGCGAGATTTTTATGTTTCTTGTAATACTCTCCCGTCAGTTTCTCGGAAAAGGACAGCGATGCGTTCCCGATCCCGACCCCGAGAAGCAAATTGCCGTCGCGAGAAAGCTGCCGCACTGCGGCATCTATCGAATCGAATCGGTTGCTGACCTGCTCGAACTGAGGGTTCTTCCCGGGCGCAAGATATTGTTGCAGCTTCCTCTCGTTCGTAATGAACTCGACGAGGTCCCGTCCCTGCAACGCCTGATAGATCGGCAAAAACGCGCCGATAATCACGGCTCCGATCGCCACTGCCGCCACCGCCTTGGTGAGGCTCGCGCTGCCGTCCCCCCTGCCGATGAGTGCCGGCCCGACGATGGCCGCCGGCAGCAACAGCAGGCTGATCTTCGTTTCGTTCAGCATCATTGGGAGTGCGAGCAACAGCACTATCGGCACCACCGTTTTGATGCCGATTCTCCCTTTGACGTAGAATGCGACAACGATCGCTATCGCACACGCCAAATAGACGCTGAGTATTCCAGATGCATTGCCGCCCAACGTTCCGGTGATCACGTCGCCGGTGCGCTTGTCTGCGAATTGGATGAATCTTTGATACAACACCACCGGCAGTTGCAGGAGCGACAGGCCAAGGAGCACCAGCAATTGCCTTCGGATCTGCGTTTCACTGAAACGATATGCCAATGGCAACAAAAAGAATGGAAGGTATTTGAGATAGGATCGCATGCCCGCCAAGAGCACACCGGAAGAAACGCCGCTCACGACAGCCCAGCCAACGGTGATCAACAGAAACGCGAGCAGGAACATTCCATAGCGGAATGGCAGCGCCAATTCCCGCCGTTGCGCGATGACCGCCATCACGAGCACCATGGCGACCAGCGCAAGGATATCAGGTGTCCAGGCAACGATGCGCCCCGATACATTGACGGCCGATAGCGCCCGTGGCGCGGCGACCCACTCGACGGTGAAAATGCTTATGAACAGAAAATACATTATCTTGTTCATGACATCCGATATACCCGATCCAGGTAAGACGCGAAACCGCGCCCGATCGATCTCCAGTCAAATCGTTCCTGCGCCACCCTTCTTCCCTGCAGCGCCGCCGCGGCAAGCTCTTTGCGCCGATGAAATGCTTCCTGAATCGCCCAGGCGAAGTCCGCGCTGTCATCCCCCTTGGTCCAGACAATGAAATCTTCTTCGCCGACGACGTCCATGTGGGCCGGTATGGGGGTAAGAATGATCGGCTTGCCGCTCGCCAGATACTCGAATACCTTCAACGGGCTCGACACGTTCCATTCCAACCGGTCGGGCAGCGGGCAGACGCAGCAGTCCGCCTTGGCTATCTCCGCCGGCACCGCCTCATAAGGCACCAACCCCTTGAACACCACCACATCGCCTACGCCGCAGTCATGCGCCAGCTTCCGCAACGAATCCACAGCCGCGCCTGCACCGACGATGACGAACCGCATATGCCGCCGGATGTCCTCCGCGAGGCTCGCCAGCGCCAGGATGACCCGATCGATCCCCCGATTGGCCGTTACCGTGCCGTGATAAAATAGCGTGAATTTCCGTGCTTCTTCGGGACGGAAATCTTCCACTCGACGCGGCGCGAAGCGCTCCGTATTCACGCCCGATGTCCAGATGGTGCTTGAGTCAAATGCAGTATCGAACTCCCGCTCGACCTCGCGTTTCAGCCGCCCGGTGATGAAGGAATAGCCTTTAGCCGTCCGTCGCCACAACATCATGGGTATTCTCCAAAACAGCAGGCGGACGAGGCCGCCCTTTATCCCGCGGATCTCCACGGGAAGCGTCCGCACGTCCAGGTGGATGTTCATGATGCCGTTTCGTCGCAACACCGGCGCCAAGTAGAGTGCGGCCGGCGCAAGGATCACGATGTCGTCCCGCGTCGCGGCACGCAGGAGCCAGTTGCCGATGTTGCGCATCAGCGTGAACTTGAACAACAGCGGATAGTCGACTGCTGGAAAACACTTAACCTCGCTTCCCTGGTACGCACCCTCCCTCCGTGCCGCTTCACTGCAACCGCTGAGCACCGTGACATCGTAGCCGCAACGGGACATGGCCCTTGCCATCTCGATCCAGGTGCTCTTGTCGG
This sequence comes from Gammaproteobacteria bacterium, assembly GCA_041672765.1. Taxonomy (GTDB): domain Bacteria; phylum Pseudomonadota; class Gammaproteobacteria; order JBAYZB01; family JBAYZB01; genus JBAYZB01. The sequence goes on from JBAYZB010000350.1 coordinate 2,743, forward strand.
TTTTTTGATCGAACCTGTTCAGGTCGACCCAATAGACTTTTCTCGGTGCCGACGGCGGCAGTACGACATGCTCCGCCTTTTGCCCGACGAGCGAGGCGTATTCTCTGCCCGACTTCGCGTCTCCCGGCGCCGGCGATTTTCCTTCATACGCCATCGCCATGCTGTCGGTCCTCCCTGGCTCCCTTTGCATCGTTCCGCCAAATGGACAAATCCATCCCCAACAGCTCCTCAAGCCGCCCGATGTCATCCGCAAAGTATTTCATGAGCCTCTGGCGCGTCTCCTCGGCAAGCGGCAGGGAAACCATACCCCTTTCCTTCACCCTGGAGACAACCGTCCTGACTCGTTCAGGCAACCACTTTCGAGCAGCCCGCCGCAAGGTACTGTTGCTGAACAACCTGTAAACCATCCGGTTCTTCGGCAGCCCCCCGGTGTTGTGCCTCCTCTCGATATCCGGAACGAACCTGTCATCCACCCCAAGAAAGCGAAAGCAGTCCTGCACCACTGCCAAGGGAGTGTCCCGCATCTCCTCGAACAGGATCACCTTCAACTGATCCCGACTGAACAGCGCAGTGTAGCGTTGCAGGTTGTT
>JBAYZB010000351.1:0-3311 GCA_041672765.1 Gammaproteobacteria bacterium
TGCTCTGGTTAATAAATATAAGGGGATTAGGTAGGACGCTATCACATGGAAACAGCCGGAGCAAGGGGGGAGGCCGCCATCGCGCGGTTCTGGGAGCGTTATCTGGAAAAGGCGCGCAATCAGGGGGTTAGACCAGCAGCGGAGCGCTGGTATGTGCTCCGCGCCGAGCAGTATATCCGGGCGGTTCCGGACCGGCGACTGGCGGAACATACCCCGGTCGATGTGGCCGACTACCTGGGAAAAGCCGGGCGCGAGGGCCGCTTGACGGACTGGCAGTTCCTGCAGCTTGTCGATGCTATACAGATTCTCTTCACAACGGTCGGGGTGCCGTGGCTTGATGAAGTGGATTGGAGCCACTGGCGGAACTCGGCTCGTTCGCTTTTGCCGTCGCACCCGACCATTGCCCGGGAGAGTACCGGAGCAAGCCGTGCTGGGCCGCGCGAGCACGCCGACGGCTCATACCTCGATGGTGTGCGCGTCCGCCATCGTGAGGTGCTCGCCACAATGATCGCCGAGATCCGGCGCCGGGGCTATTCGATTCGGACGGAGCAGACCTATGAGGCCTGGGTCTGCCGGTTCATCGCTTTTGCCGGTGACAAGGACCCGAGGCAACTTGGCAGGGCGGAGATCGGTGTCTTTTTGGAGGACTTGGCGGTGCGCGGAAACGTCGCAGCCAGTACCCAGAACCAGGCGTTGAACGCGTTGGTGTTCCTTTACGCGCAGGTGTTAAAACAACCGCTGGAGGAATTGGGCAACTTCGTGCGCGCGAAGCGGCCACGGCGTTTGCCGGTGGTGCTGACGCCCCAGGAGGTTGCGCGGCTGCTGAGCGGCATGACAGGGGTCTACCGCCTGATGGCCGCTCTGCTGTATGGAACCGGCATGCGCTTGATGGAATGTATACGGCTGCGTGTCCAGGATGTGGATTTCCAGTATCGCCAGATCGTGGTGCGCGACGGCAAGGGCAAGAAGGATCGAGTCGTGCCGCTGCCCGGAACCCTGATCGAAGGGCTCGTGCGGCACCTGGAAGCGGTTCGCGCGTTGCACCAGGGGGACCTCGAAAAGGGGTTCGGCGAGGTCCATCTCCCGGATGCCTTAGCGCGAAAGTATCCCTGTGCCGCCAAGGAATGGGGTTGGCAGTATGTTTTTCCCAGCGGCCGGCTATCCGTGGATCCGCGTAGCGGTGCGACGCGGCGTCATCATATGCACGAAAACGGCCTGCAGCGGGCGGTCAAGCAGGCCGCGCAAGGCGCGCAGCTCGTGAAGCGGGTCAACTGCCATTCCTTGCGCCACAGCTTCGCCACTCATCTGTTGGAACGGGGCCACGACATACGCACGGTACAGGAGTTGCTGGGGCACGCGGATGTCTCGACGACCATGATCTATACACACGTGCTCAAACGGGGCGGGCAGGGGGTGATGAGTCCGCTGGATGTGTTGTAAGGGGTAATGGCTACGCAAACAAGCAAGACATTGGGACAGGGTTGCCGCATAGGCTCATGTTTCGACGATGCTGCCCCTTGTTCAGGGAACATGTCGGATTACGCTGCGCTAATCCGACCTACATTCATTGCATCACTCACCGCGGCGTGATGATTCCGAGTTCGTCCCAGATGGTATCCACCCGCCGCTTCACGTCGTCGCGCATGCGGATCGGGCGGCCCCATTCGCGGGTGGTTTCGCCGCGCCATTTGTTGGTGGCGTCGAAGCCGATCTTGGAGCCCAGGCCGGAGACGGGCGAGGCGAAGTCGAGGTAGTCGATGGGGGTGTTTTCGATCAGCACCGTGTCGCGCGCCGGGTCCATGCGGGTGGTCATGGCCCAGATCACGTCCTTCCAGTCGCGCACGTTCACGTCGTCGTCGGTGACGATGACGAACTTGGTGTACATGAACTGGCGCAGGAACGACCACACGCCGAGCATCACGCGCTTGGCGTGGCCGGGGTATTGCTTCTTCATGCTCACCACCGCGAGGCGATACGAGCAGCCTTCGGGCGGGAGATAGAAGTCCACGATCTCGGGGAACTGCTTCTGCAGGATCGGCACGAACACTTCGTTGAGCGCCACGCCCAGCACGGCCGGCTCGTCGGGCGGGCGGCCGGTGTAGGTGGAGTGGTAGATGGGATTGCGGCGGTGGGTGATGCGCTCGATGGTGAAGACGGGGAAGCGCTCCACCTCGTTGTAGTAGCCGGTGTGGTCGCCGAAGGGGCCTTCGTCGGCGTATTCGTTCGGGTGGATGTGGCCTTCTAGGATGATCTCCGCGCCGGCGGGCACCTGTAAGTCGCTGCCGATGCACTTGGCCACTTCGGTCTTGCCGCGGCGCAAGAGACCCGCGAAGGCGTATTCGCTCAGGGTATCGGGCACGGGGGTGACGGCGGCGAGGAGGGTGGCCGGATCGGCGCCGATGGCCACGGCCACGGGGAACGGCTTGCCCGGATGCTGCTGCTGGAATTCGCGGAAGTCCAGCGCGCCGCCGCGATGGTGCAGCCAGCGCATGATGACCTTGTTCCTGCCGATCACCTGCTGGCGGTAGATCCCCAGGTTCTGGCGTTCCTTGTGCGGGCCGCGGGTGACGGTGAGGCCCCAGGTGATGAGGGGACCGGCGTCGCCGGGCCAGCAGGTCTGGATGGGAAGTTTGGACAAGTCCACCTCGTCGCCCTCCAGGATCACCTCCTGGCAGGGCGGGTTGCTCACCACCTTGGGCGCCATGTGCAGCACCTGCTTGAACAGGGGCAGCTTATCCCAGGCGTCCATGAAGCCCTTGGGCGGTTCGGGCTCCTTGAGGAAGGCCAGCAGCTTGCCCACCTCGCGCAGCGCCTCCACCGATTCCTCGCTCATCCCCAGGGCCACGCGGCGCGGGGTGCCGAACAGGTTGGTGAGCACGGGGACGTCGTGGCCCTTGGGGTTTTCGAACAGAAGGGCGGGGCCGCCCGCGCGCAGTACGCGATCGGAGATCTCGGTCATCTCCAGGTACGGGTCCACTTCCACGCGGATGCGCTTGAGCTCGCCCTGCTGCTCCAGTTTTCCGATGAAGTCCCGCAAGTCTCGGTATTTCAAGGTCGTCCTCCGCTGGGGTTGCGCCCGGGGCCGGCATTGCTAGGATTGTGCGCCCGCGGCCGGTTCGGCCGCAAAGGATAACACGCCGGCGCTGCCCGGCCGTGCATCCGCAGCGAGAAGACCGGGACACGCTTGGCATTTTCGCTGTGACCGGCTTCCTGGATATTCGGCTGAATTTTTGCCAGTCTTGAATCAAAACAGTAACGAATCGAAGGAGGATCGGCTTATGGACGGGCGTTTCAACAACAACCATGACCCT
>JBAYZB010000352.1:0-3310 GCA_041672765.1 Gammaproteobacteria bacterium
GCGAAGTTCACGCCTTCCCCGGTCCAGGAGGCCCCCAGCGGATAGGGCTGGCCGGGCCAGACTTCCGTGATGAACTCCGTGAGCTTTGCCAAACGACATCTCCTTGGCCGCGACCTCCGGATGGTCTCCCGCATCGCGCTTGACCGGGTGCCGGCGTCAATCTCCGAACGCCCGTCAGCGTGTCCGCGGATATCAGTCCCTTCCTCGGACACCTCCCGGCACGCCCGCGGGCGCGTACAGCACGCGCGCCTCCCAGGGCGCAAGCGAAAGACGCTCGCTGCTCAGCAAATCCAGGGGAGCGGCCTGTGGCGTGACATCCTGGATCTCCGCCCGCGCAGAACCCAGGGCAGTCTCCACCAGTTCCACCAGGTAATCGTGGTGCCGGTCCGGATCGGTATTGAGGAGAAACAGCACCCGACCGGGTTGGGCGCGGCCGCTGCGCAGCAGCGCCACCACGGGCGCGCCCTGTGCCGTGAGCCGCTCCTGCGGTCCCTCTTCGTTGAGCACGCCGATGCCGGCTTTCATCCGGTTGGTTTCACGGATGAATGCGGTCAGGTCGAATGCCGCAGCTTCCCAATCGCGGGGACGCGCCTTGACCACATGAAGTTTGCGCCGGAAACCGAATTCATAGCCGATGGGCATCATGACGCCGGCGGAGAAGAACGCCGCGAACAGGTAACGCACGCGCGACTGGATTTCGCTGCCGCCGGTCTCCGCCGCGAGCCGTTCCGTGTCGTGGCTTTCCGGGAAGGCGACGGAGGGCGCGATGTGGCGGAACCGCTCGTATTGTTCCAGCAGCCAGTCGGCATGGAAGTCCCACCACTTGGCGCTGTTGAAGAAAAAATCGAACCCGGCCGCGTGCAGTTGTGCCACTTCTTCCAACCGCGCTCCGAGCGTTTCGGCAAAAAAATGCGTTTGCGGAAACTCGGCCCGGGCGCTGCCGATGATCTCGGCCCACGCGGCGCCGGGCACTTTGTAGGCCGCATCGCAGCGGAACCCGTGAAAGCCGAGCTGGATGTAGTGCCGCACCAGCCTCTGCCAGTAAGCGAGCAGTTCCTGCCGCTGCGGCCGCGGGCTATAGTCGATCTCCGCAAGATCGCCCCACACGGTCACCTTCGTGGGGTCGTCGGGATCGACGGCGCGCGGGGAACGCACGCTGCCGTCCGGTTCGCGCGCGAACCACTCGGGATGCTCATCCGCCAGGATGGAATCCTTTGCCGTGTGATTGATGACGAGGTCGAGCATGACGGACAGGCCATGGGCCTCGGCCGCACGAACGAAATCCCGCAGTTGGGCGTCCTGATCGCCGTCATTCGCGAACAACGGGTTCAGCCGGTAATAATCCTTCACCGCATACAGGCTGCCCGAGAAGCCGGGATAGTGCACGGGATTCAGAAAAACCCAGTTGAATCCCATGTCGGCGATGCGCGGCAATTGCGCCTTCCAGTCCTGGACCGTTCCCACCAACAGCGGAAACAGGTTGTAGATGCGAGGCCCCTCTTTCATCGATGCGCATTCCCAGGCCACTCTGTTTGAATCCGATGCATGCCTTCCTTGTCACGGCCGGTGCGGCCGCCGACGCCCCTCGAATCCTATGGATGATGGCAGGTAAAAAACTCGCGCGGTATCGTCGCGGGGGCGCAATGCGTGTCCATGCTGCCGGACAACGCCATGGTCTCACACCAGTTCGATCCGTTCCTTCGCCGCGCGGGTCACGGCGTACACCAACGTGAGGTACTCCCGCAACTGCCGGGTCAACAGAAAGTTCTCCCGCACGAATTCCTGGCCCTTGCGCCCCATCTCGGCGAGCCGCTCGGGTTGTTGCAGCAGGTAACGGGCACGCAACGCCATACCTTCCGGTGTGCTCACCAGAAACCCCGTGTGATAATTGATGACCTGCAGACGTATGCCGCCGGCATCCCCCCCGATCACCGGTTTTCCCTTCCACAGCCCCTCCGTCACGGTAAGCCCGAATCCTTCCCGCAGCGACTTCTGCACCACGATGGTGGCGGCCCGCTGCAACGCGTTGATGTCGCGGTGCGAGTCCGCCGGCAACAGCAGTATGTGAATGTCCGGATCATCCTCCGCCGCATTGCGCACCTCGCTCAGCACGATCTCGCCTTCCGGATCGTCCGTCGCGGTGCCGCCCGCCAGCACCAGTTGCAGGTGCGGCATGAAGCGTTTGGCGATGCGAAAGCCTTCGATCACGCCGATGGGGTCCTTGAACCGATCGAAGCGCGAGACCTGCAGAAGCAGCGGCCGGTCCGGATCGAGGTTGAACCGGTCGAATACCGCGCCCACCTCCTCGGGCTCGAGGTCGATGTTCTTTTCGCTCAGGGGATCGATGCTCGGCGGCACCAGATATTGCGGGTGCGGCAGCGGCTGCACGAAGGCGGCCAGGGAATAGATGCTCGCGTCGTACCCCTTGACAAAATTGCGCAGGAATCGCCACACGGGCCGATACGGCCGGCTCACGTCGATATGGCAGCGCCAGACCCATTTGCCTTTGCGGTCCGGGATATGCTGAATGATGGCGGCCGGCTGCGGGTCGTGAATGAACACTGCATCGGCTTCCTTCAGCACAGGCCGCAGTTCCTCCGCGGCGTGGGCGTTGGTCTCCTGATATATCCTCAGCAGCCGCTCCGGAATCTTTACCGGAGTGCCCTGCAACGCGTTGTGCATGCTCTTGGTGCAGGTGTAGAAATCGCTGCCGCCGGTAATGATTTCCCACCGCGTCTCGACGCCGAGTTCGTTCATCAACGGCACCAGCTTGTGCAGGATCTCCGCCACGCCGCCGCCCACGCGCGTCGAGTTCACGTGTACCACGCTCATCCCGCGCATGGACTCCGTCAGTTGCCGCAGATGGTCGATGACATCCTCGCCCGTGACCTTGGCATAGGCTTCGAGCAACTCGGTCATAGCAGCGCCATTCCGTAGTGATAGGCAAACAGCGACACAAGCTGCCGACGCAGATCCGTCAACGGCAGAAAATAGGGGTCGACGGCGGCGAGACGTTCGCACAGCGCGGCATGCTCCTCCCCCCAGTTCGAGAGCCACGCCGAGAAGTCATCCATATGTTGCGGCGATCGGCGGCGCGCGTCGATGAAATGATAGAAGATGCTGCTGGTGGAGAGCGCGGGCACCAGGAGCGCCAGGTCCTCCGGGCTCGTTACCCGCTTGTGCGTATCGAACACGACGATCTGCGACTTGATGAATTCGAACTGCTGGTCCAGTCGCGCCCAGGGCACATGCTCCATTTCGTCCAGGCGCGCCTCGATGACATCGATCAACTCCTGCCGCAGCGCCTGCA
>JBAYZB010000353.1:0-3299 GCA_041672765.1 Gammaproteobacteria bacterium
TTGGAGTCCAGCCGCTACTTTGAAGTTATGCAAACGATCCACGGTGGAGTATTCCTTAGCCTTACTGATAAGAATATCAGTACATCGTTTGTATTGGTTTTCAATAATAGAGTTAAATTGTTCGGTTTTCATAAACGCCCTCCTCTTCTTTGGTAACTACTTTTGCAATTCCAGAATTAATGATCATTTTTTCGCAAATTTTGCAGGGCTTAATTTCTTCCGCAGGTATCTTCTTTCCGTTTTCAAATCCCACCAAGTATAGTGTAGAACCGATGATATCTCGTCTGGATGCAGATATAATAGCATTTTGCTCGGCGTGTACAGCTAGACAAGCTTCATATTTTTCACCATGAGGAATATTATTTTCTTCTCTCCAGCATTTGCCAATATCACAACAGTTTGAAGAATTGCGAGGCGAACCGTTATAACCAGTAGCAATTATTTCGTCATTTTTGACCAGTATGGCACCGTATTGTCTGCGGAGGCATGTACTGCGCTTAGATACGGCTTCCGCAATTCCGAGGTAGTAATCAATTTTGGATATTCGATTCAAATCATTTCCTCCTTAATCCGATTACAGATAATGATTTCGCTCCACGGCAGCCCCTCGATCCACTGACAGAACTCTCGCCATTCATCGAGCTTGTGGTTTTTACGGTGCTTATATATTCCAACCAGAACTTCATAATTTAACATGATAGTTCGCTTCTGGTTATAAGAAGAGGGGAGGAGCTGAATCATCTGCCACCAGTATTTTTTTGCGCTTTTGGAACTTACAGGACTATCTTTAACGTCAAGATAAGTCAATCGCCACTCGTTCAAAATATCAATTTGTTTCCGAAGCCAACCCACCATATCGATATAATTGACATCGTCCTCCACTATCAAATGTTCATGTGAGAAATCATCAAGGGTAAATTCTTTATCGTGAATCTTATGCATGGTGGAGCAGGAGTTAGCTACTGTACCCACTTTGTAAGTATCAAACTCTTTCCACCAATACAGAGGTGCCGTAATATCCACATATACAACAATCATTCTACGGAACTTAGCGTGAACTGGACCACCTATAACAAGTTTCATCATAAGCTCGTAGTCATTCTTACCAATTTGGAAAGAATGATCGTAAGTATGCCCACAAGTGGATTCACCAGGAGTTAGATACGAAGAAGCACAATTAGTACAACCAATTCCGCAATCGCCACCTTTACAAATCCCGCTGTCAGATTTATCCCAACTATTCATTGGATTTCTCATACCACGGATAGTTTGGTCGAAACCAATAACTTCTGTTTTTTCAATTAGAATCATACTATTTGCGCTCCTTTTCTTTCGTTGTACTCAACCTCGTCTATCTCTTTCCAACCGTCTTTAGACTCTTTAAAAAATCTATTGATTTCTACTTTTTTATCATCGGGTTTAACTGCGTAAAATACCCCAACTGTATCAAAGTCACCATTTTTTCGATCGGTTAAGAAGTCTTCGCAATAAACTTTAATGGGATCTCCAGGGCAATAAGGCATAGTTATCGGAAACATTTCATCAATTATTCTCTGCACAAGACCGCTGTGATAAGTGGAATTCGGATTATCAACATTGATACAATAGTGACTATCAATATCTTTATATTTTACGGTTCCATCAGCATAGATATATTTGAACAACGAGCTCATCCGTTTACACTGATATGAAGTATATTTATCATCGCCATCCCCAAAACGAGAAAGGTCGTTCCAAATATCATCCGTATCATCAATAGGCGTCAAGGGTTTACCTTCGATCAGACGGTTTAAAATTTGCTTTGTAAGACCGATGCTGAATCCACTATGACCATCGCCCATGAGACTCTTGTATGCCTTTAAGGCACTCTCATAACAAGCACAGCCATAATCCCAATCGTCTTCTTTTACATCCGAAGCCTCCCGTTCACGTTTACAGGCAATTTCAATTTCTTTTTCTGCCCAAGTCTGCATACTCATAATTTTTCTCCTTTCATAAAGAAAAGAGCCTAAGTTTCCTTAGACTCTCTCTAATATTACTGTCTGCCGGTTATACAATTTTTACAGCTTAATACTCTCCTGGAAACAGAATAGTAGTTACGCTGCGGTCCCATTCTGTAATAATCCATATCTTGTCTTCTTTTGTACCCCAGCCACCAATTGCTTCCCATTGAGCATTAGGAGGAAATGAATAGGCTGCCAGAATGCGCTCGTCTCCAGACTTAACAGCTTGGTCATTCATTTGCTTATCGTCTTCAAGTAAGTCGCCCCAGTCATTACTCAGATACTTATTAAGACAGGCATTCACAAACGTAGCGAATTCTTTGTTACTTTCTTGAAGTTCGGCTACTGCTTTAGTAGCTACCAATTGACCTAAATCTTTGATTTTCATTTCTTTCTTTTCTCCTTTCAAATAAGCGTCACCATTTAACAAATTTAGTCTCGTTGAAGTTCTTCTTGTCCTTAAGAGCTTTGCTAATAGCCAGATCGATTCCGCTTCTAGTTTTCAAGTGGTAGTAATATAAATCTTTATAGGACGTGTTAAGCCTATCTGTTCTCCCGGCTGCTTGCACCATCACTTTGTAAGAATAGTTCTGTGAGTAAAATATAATGGTATCGGTTTTAATACAGTTCCATCCTTCACAACCAGCAGTATACTGGACGAGATACACCCAACTCTTACAGTTCGGTATAGGTTGATGTTTATGACCGTTCCATTCTGCGACTTTTACATCTTCGCCATAACCAAGATTTTTGAGTATATCCAACTCGTAATCAAAGTTATAAAATATGATCACTTTAGGATGCTTTTCAAAAATTTCTAAAACCGCCACTTGCCTAGAATCATCAGAATTCACAATTTTACGCCAAACATAACAAAGCCCACCGGCATTAACGATGGGTTCGTTTTTATATGGGTCCCAGCGATTTCTGGTAGCGTCCTTATACTTTTCTACGCTATAAGAAACGTACACATCTTCGTGATGAGCTATAGTCTCTCGCTTGAAGTCCATATTTATAAGAATGGATCTCCTTAAACGAATCAACCTACCAGTATTAAGATAACGATCGATTTTAGGAAACTTGCTGAAGCGACTATATACAATATGCTCTCTGGTGAACTCTGACCGGTTCTTATAGAAACCGTTCGCGATAAAGACTGGAATATAATCCTGCCATGTGTCACCAGGAGTTGCAGATAGTAGAATCCAATTATTTATCTTAGTGATTTTAAGGAATGACTTTACCCAGGCTCCGCTTCCGATTACTCTCTGTTCATCAAATATAAAGAAAGCGTCA
>JBAYZB010000354.1:0-3252 GCA_041672765.1 Gammaproteobacteria bacterium
GTTCGGCGCGGTGGAAGAGGCGATCAGCCGTTCGTATTCGGCGTCGGTCAGCAGTCCCTGCTCGACGGCGAGTTCGCGGAGGGGTTTGCCCGAGGCCAGGCTTTCCTTGACGAGGCCGGCCACGCGGTCGTAGCCGAGCCGCGGATTCAGCAGGGTGGCCAGGCCCGCGCTGCGATCGAGGTGGCGGCGGCAGGCGTCGGCGTCGGCGGCGATGCCGGCGATGCATTTATCGGCCAGGGTGCGGGCGGCGGCGGAAAGCAGCCTGGCTTCCTGCAGGGTATTGGCGCCGATGAGCGGCATGTGGGTGTTGAGTTCGAGCTGGCCGGCGCCGCAGGCGGCGGCGACGGCGTGATCGAGGCCCTGCACCTGCATGGCGGCCATGTTGACGGCTTCGCAGACCGAGGGGTTGATCTTGCCGGGCATGATGCTGGAGCCGGGCTCGACGGGCGGCAGGCGGAGTTCGCCCAGCCCGGCATGGGGGCCGGAGGCGAGCAGCCGCAGGTTGTTGGCGATCTGCTGGAGGTCGAGCGCGCAGGAGCGGAACGCCGCCGAGACGTGGGCGAAATCGGTGAGAAACTGCGTCAGGGCGATGCCGTCGCGGGCGGAGCGGAAGGCGCCGCCGGTTTCCTCGTTGAGGGCGTCGATGATGTGCGACCGGAAGGCGGGTTTGGTGTTGATGCCGGTGCCGACGGCGTTGCCGCCGATGCCCAGCTCCTTGAGGTGTTCGGCCGCTTCGCGGATGCGTTCGGCGGCGCAGCGGACGGCATGGGCCCAGGCGCCGAATTCCTGCCCGAGGGTGACGGGCACCGCATCCTGCAGATGGGTGCGGCCGGACTTGAGCACCGCGGCGAATTCGGCGGCCTTGGCGCGGAGGGCCTTTTCGAGCGCGGCGAGGGCATCCGCCAGCAGAAGGGCCTGGCCCAGCACCGCGATCTTGGCGCCGGAAGGGAAACAGTTGTTGGTGGACTGGCCCATGTTGACGTCGTCGTTGGGATGCACGGGCGATTTGCCGCCGCGGGTCCCGCCCAGGGATTCGTTGGCGAGGCTGGCGAGCACTTCGTTGAGGTTCATGTGCGAGGAGGTGCCCGAGCCGGCCTGGTAGAGATCGATCGGGAATTCCCGGTCGTGGGCGCCGGACAGCACGGCGCGGCAGGCGGCCGCGATGGCGGTTTCCTTTTCGGGCGGCAGGAGGCCGAGGCGGGCGTTGGCCCGGGCGCAGGCGAGTTTCAGCAGGGCCATGCCGTGGATGATCTCGATCGGGAGGGGGGTGCCGGAGAGGCGGAAGGTTTCGATGGAGCGGGAGGTATGCGCGCCGTAATGCGCATCGGCCGGCACGCGCCGGGGGCCCAGGGAGTCCTGTTCGGTTCGCATGGGGCTTGTCGTGGTCATGATGCCGGACAGGGTACCGCCGGGCCCCGGCCCTGACAATGCCCAATTCCGGCCCGGCTTGCTTTTGACGGCCTGATCTGGTTTTCTGCGGGATTGTTTTTTGGGAAAGAGGGAGCATGAGCGACACCGTCACGCAAAACGATTTGGAAACCCGGGTATTGGCCCTGCTGGAAAACGAACAGGCGGTCGCCGCGGCCTGGCTGGAGGTGCTGGATGACGCCCGCCGCGCGGGCGCGCCCGAGGTGTTCCGCGAATGGGCGGGGATGGCGCAGGAAGCGCTGGCCAGGGCCGGGGACGTGGACGGCGGCGTCGAGGTGCTGAAGTGGCGGGCCGAGCATACGCCGCCCGAGATGATGACCGGCAAGGACTGGGTGAAGGCGGCGGACACCGTTGCCGGTTCCAATCCCCTGCTGCTGGCGCTGATTCACGAATCGGGATTCGGCCAGCGCCTGGCGGCGCGCGAATGCGTCCGGCGGTTCCGTCTGCTGCGAAGTCTCCAGCCCGGCGCGCTGTGTCTGCACCGCACGTGGGGCTTCGGCGTGGTCCGCCGGACGGATGCGCTCTACAAGAAGATTGAAATCGATTTCCGCGGGCGTCCGGGCCACGGGCTGGCGATGAAGGTCGCGGCGGAAACCGTTGAATTGCTCGGCGACGACCACCTGCTGGCCCGCCTGCACCGCGACCGCGAAGGCGTCCAGCAGATGGTGAAAGACTCGCCGGCGGACGTGGCGCGGCTGGCCCTGGCCAGTTTCGGTTCCCTGCCGGCGGCCGCCCTGCAGGAGAAGCTGATCCAGTCCGGCGTCGTGACCGAGGCCGACTGGAAGCGCTTCTGGGAGGGGGCGCGCAAGGGGCTTAAGGCCGACCCCCTGGTGGATGTGCCGGCGAAGCGGACCGAGCCGATCCGGCTGCTGGACCGGGCCGCCGGCTGCGACGACGCCTGGTTCGACCGGCTGGCCAACGAACGCAACCTGTCCGCCATTCTCGACAAGGTGCGGGAATGGGCGGACCGTCCGGCGGAGATGCCGGCGGCGACGGATGCCCAGGCCAAGATCCTGGCCAACCGGCTGGCGTTTGTGCTGCTGGGGGCCACCCGGCGGCAGCCGGGCCTCCGCCTGGCCGCGGCCCTGCTGGCCGCCCGCCTGAACCTGTCCGCCGCGGAATGCGACTGGCCGGAAGCCGTGCGCGGATTCCTGTGCGACGGCGCCGTGGTGCCGCTGTTGCACGACCTGGCCGCGCGCGATCTGAAGCCGTCGCTGGAATTCCTGTGGGCGCAGGATCCCGACGGCACCCGTGCGGCCCTGCTGGGCCAGCTGCGTCATTTGCATTTCAACGCCTTGCAGGAAGCGATGGACCTGCTGCTGCAGCAGGGCGCCGACGAGGACTGCCGCCAGGTGTTTGCCGACGCCTGCGCCACTCATCTGATCCGGCAGGAGATGCTGCTGTGGATCCTGCGCAATCCCGCCCGCCGCGAGGCGTGGGACCTGCCTTCGCCGTCCGTGCTGGCGACGCTGGTGGTGGAGGAACTGGAGCAGGACTACATGGGCGACCGGCTCAAGACCCAGAAGCTCCTGCGCGAGAAGTTCGAGGAGCCGGAGGTGCTCCGGGCGGTCTTTGACGGCATGACGCCGGGCCGGCAGAAGGATTTCTTCCGGCGCCTGGGCCAGTCCACGGCCTGGCCGGGGCTGGACCGGCAGGTGATCCAGGCCAAGGTGCTCAAGCTCTATCCCCATTTGCAGAGCGTCATCACCGGCGAACGCGAATCCCAACCGGCGGCGACCTACGGCGCGGTGACCTCGCACCGGACCTACCGGGAGCGGCAGGAGAAACTCGAAAAGCTGATCAACGAAGAGATTCCGGCCAATT
>JBAYZB010000355.1:0-3249 GCA_041672765.1 Gammaproteobacteria bacterium
CATCATATTTTCCTGATGATTTAACTTGAAAACCGATATGGCTGATTTCCCAATCGGCATATCCTTTTTCAACATAGATTAAGATTTCTTTCATACATTAATCTCCTTTCACAACAAGATGTTATGTTTGCATCTATTTCATTATTACATGAAAATTATTAAAAACTCAAAAGAGGGTATTGTGAAATATTAAGGAATTAAAAAAGCAAATTATCAGAAAACGTTGAGTTAGTTAATATCTTTCGTAATTGCTAATAGTTGGTCACCAAAATCGTCAATTTTCTTTTGGCCTAGTCCTTTTACAGTTTTAAGTTCTTCGACTGTACGAGGTTTCTTCTTTATTAAATCAATTATCGTTTCATTTGAGTACACTAACCATAATTGAAATTTCTTTTCTTTCGCTAAATTTGCACGTAAACGACGAAGCCTATCATATATTTCTTTTTCTGAACTCGATAATTCAATTTCTGGCTTAGCGTTTGGTACTTTTTCTTTGCTTTGTACAGCGCTTTGTCGGAATTTGATATTGCTCATCTTTTTTAAAGAGTTTAATGTCGAAACAACAAATTGCCTATCCTTAATGATAATATCATTATTTAAAGCTGTAGTATTTGCGTCTCTAGTTACACCACTGGTAGTCACTAACCACAAATAGTCACAATTGTATTCGTCTTTGCCATCTAACATATTTCGTATTTCTTGTGAGTTGACATTTTGTCTCCATCGTTTTGCTTGAATACCAAGTTTCTTTTCTCCATCTTCTTCAATATAGGTTACGATGATATCAATTCCTTTGTCAGAAGCATCGTTTGTCTTTCTAACCTTGTATCCTTGCGTTTTAAAAAAGAAAAACAAATAGTTTTCGAATTCGCTACCCGTAAACTCATCAATTTCCTCAATAGTATTAGGGAAAAGATATTCGCCTTTCATTATTTCGTCTTTCAAATCAAACATAGTATGTACCTCTATTCCTTCATTATTATAGTTGATTATGCTCAACAATTTCCCAATATAATGTAAACATCGTGACTAATTTGCATGATTTTCGAATAGAATATTATTCTATTTTTGATCAATCATTTCCTTAAGGTGTTTTGACAATTTCGAATCCTCGCAATAGATATAGCACCCTTTTTGACCTCTAGATAACAGTGTTTTATACGTGTTTCGTATTAATCTATCAGCGAGAACATTATTCTTACACGTTCTAATTCCGGAAGATTTATCGGAAGAAGCGACTTGTGTTTTATCGGTAATCACTTTCCGATTTTCGTATCTCAAGTCTTTCCCAATTATTACACCAACATAGTCGAATTCGAGACCCTGACATGTATGTATACAGCCAACTTGTTCAAAAGAAGTATCAGCTATAGCAAAAGGTTGTCCATTTCTTAAATTCCACTGAGCTTTAAAGCCAGGAAGGTAAATATCAAAAAGTTGCGGGTTTTTCTCACTGACCCATTCGTAAGTATATCCTGCGACAATGCGTGCTTTATTTGTTCTATCATTTATTGTCTTGAGTTCATCTCTCATTTTCGAAACATCGTCAAAAACCACTACATCATATTGGAGTCCTTCTAAAGAAGTATTTTCTGTTTCTCTGATTTGCAAAACATTATCAAGAAAAGCCAAATATCCGTCACTACCATTACATCTAAACTGCGACTTTAGATGAAGTGACTCATCCATAATCACTTTGCTGCGAAATCTCTTTGCGATATTGATAATATTATCGATTGTACCAATATCTTTAACAGTAACTTTTTGATCCTCGTCAACAAAGAATACATTGATTTGTGAGCTTCTTATAATGTCTTCGATTTGGTTATGGCCATAGCGAGTCGTCAAACGATGGGCTTCATCAATAAGAAGACACGGATACACGTTTTCTCTATCACTCTTTTCAAGAGAAACGGGCGATTTTAATAGTTCGGAAATATATTTATGTGTTTTATGACCTTCTACTAATTTAATCTTAAAAACCTCTCTTGGAGCAGCGTTTTTTGTCATGTATGAACAGGCGTATCCTTCGTGAAGGAGTTTCGCCATAGTATGCATGGCTATCACTGACTTTCCAGTTCCAGGTCCGCCTTGGACAATAATTGTGTATTTGTTACCAGTACGGATTCTTTCTTTAACTAGTTTTGATATTGTTGCATATGCGATGTGTTGCTCGTCAATCATAACAAATTCTTCCTTACCTTCTAGCATCGGTAAAATGGCGTCTTGTAAGGCTTTAGACGGCTTTAGCTTTCCATTATCGATAACTTCAAATAAATCACGTTCGGAAGGTTTAATTATATGTCGGCGAATGTATTCGGATAAGGATTCACGATCATTTTTTGTGTAAACAGGGGCTTTTTTCACTATATCTTCGTATAACTCACCAGTTAGCAAATCCTTTTTGTCGTTTGGATAGTTGTGAAGAAAGGCACACGGAACCAATTTAATCGCTTCTTCTTGAATAGATAAATTGAAATTAGAGATAATTTGGCAATATGAGTATATCTGCTGGGATGGGTGGGGATGAACGCCAAACCTACCACCAACATATGCTTTTACACAATTTTCTAACGATGTTACTTGAATTGAATCCCACTGCTTAAGTTCGATAGCTACTATTGTTTCTATGTTATCGTGATTTAGTCCAGAAATAAGAAAATCCACTCTCTTTGAAGTAAGAGGTATTTGATATTCAACTGCGACCTTCAATTCTTTATTAATGTTGGAGTGCATGAGAACATTATTAACGGCTTCTAGCGAATTATTCCACGCACGAAATTCGTTTATGCTTTCTTTTCCAATTTGGTGCTGAATGAATAATCTTTCAAGTTTATTTGCAATGACGGAGTTGAAGACATCTTTGCTAAATTGTTCAACCGATCCAGAGTAAATAATCACTATTTGAACTCCGAATATTTTTTTGCGTTACTTTTAGATTTCGAAATAGGATATTTTTCTTCATTCTTATCTATTTTATTATTCACAATTTCGTCTTCATCAAGGTTGAGCTTATCAAGCATGTTCCGACAATATATGATGACATCTGCCAATTCATCTTTTACTCTTTCGATTTTGAAGTCGCTGTCGCTCCATTGAAAACATTCTAAAAGTTCATTGGCTTCAATGGAAATTGATTTGGCAAGATTGGAGGGACTGTGAAATTGATCCCAATCTCTTTCTAATGTGAAATTTCTAATTCTTTTTATAGTTTCTTTTTTCATACTGATGGAATATTAATGATAGCAT
>JBAYZB010000356.1:0-3241 GCA_041672765.1 Gammaproteobacteria bacterium
GCGCGCACCTGCTGGCCAAGGCGGCCTTGCACCTGCGGGTCCGCTCGGTTTCGTCCCTGCCCGAGGCAACCGACGGAACCGGACGCTGAACCGCCCCCACGCAAGCCCCAGTTTTTGATATTTTCCACTGCCAAGATGCTTCGATAGGCCTCCCGTCCCCCATGCGGCGCGGAGGCGCGAAACCGATTCCTGCGTATTCCATCCAATTTCAACGTATAATCCCCGCTTTTGCGGCCCGCCTGGGCCGCATTTGATAACAACATTGGGGGCAAGATCGCCTTTTCCAGGCGCCTGTATTCCGGGTCCACTGCGACAGTGGACGGCGTCCTGCGTTGGCAAAGCTTTGTCCCGCCAAGTCAGGAGGTGCACGACATAATGCGAACGATAACCGCCCTGGTTGCGACCCTCGCCGCCCTTTTCCTGCCCGGCCAGCCGGCCCTGGCCGCCGTGCCCGGCAGCGAACTGCTGGATCTCACCGGTCATGAGGTCGGCTATCTGGCCATCTTCCTGTTCGTGCTCGCCTACGCCCTGGTAATGGCGGAGGAGTTCACCCATCTGCGCAAATCCAAGCCTGTCATTCTCGCCGCCGGTCTGATCTGGGGCTCCGTCGCCTGGGTCTATGCGACCCACGACATGCCTCAGGTCGCCGGGGAGGCGGTGCGCCACAACATCCTCGAATTCGCGGAGCTGTTCCTGTTCCTGCTGGCGGCCATGACCTACATCAACGCCATTACCGAGCGCAACGTGTTCGAGGCGCTGCGCGCCTGGCTGGTGCGCAAGGGCTTCAGCTACCGCGCGCTGTTCTGGCTCACCGGCTGGCTGGCCTTCTTCATCTCGCCGGTGGCGGACAATCTCACCACCGCCCTGCTCATGTGCGCGGTGATCCTCGCGGTGGGCGCGAGCAGCCCGCGCTTCGTGGCGATCTCCTGCATCAACATCGTGGTGTCGGCCAACGCCGGCGGCGCCTTCAGCCCGTTCGGGGATATCACCACCCTGATGGTCTGGCAGAAGGGCGTCGTGGATTTTTGGGAGTTCTTCGCACTGTTCATCCCGTCGGTGGTGAACTTCGTGGTGCCGGCGGCGCTGATGCACTTCGCCGTGCCCAACCACTCGCCGGAGCCTTCCAAGGAAGTGGTCACAGTGAAACCCGGCGGCTACACCATGATCGCGCTGTTCTTCCTCACCATCGTCACGGCGGTGAGCTTCCACAATTTCCTGCATCTGCCGCCGGTGCTGGGCATGATGACGGGCATGGGCTACCTCAAGGTCTACGGGTTCTATCTGCGCAAGTTCAAGAAGGCCACGACCTCCATCCAGATCCGCAACGGCGTCGGCGATAACGAACCCGCGGGCGAAATGCCCTACGACATCTTCAAGAAAGTCGCCATCGCCGAGTGGGATACTCTGCTCTTTTTCTACGGCGTGGTGCTGTGCGTGGGCGGACTGGGCTTCATCGGCTATCTGGGCCTCGCCTCCGAGGTGATGTACCACGACTGGGGCGCGACCAAGGCCAACGTCTCGGTTGGCATTCTCTCGGCGATCGTCGACAACATCCCGATCATGTTTGCCGTGCTCACCATGCAACCCGACATGTCCCTGGGGCAGTGGCTGCTGGTGACGCTCACGGCGGGTGTGGGCGGCTCCCTGCTCTCCATCGGCTCCGCCGCAGGGGTGGCGCTCATGGGGCAGGCGCGCGGCATGTACACCTTCTTCAGCCACCTCAAGTGGACCCCGGCCATCGCCCTGGGCTACGCCGCCAGTATCGTCTGCCACATGTGGCTCAATGCCGACCTATTCTGATCGCGCCGCCGCACCGTACTGGCGCCGTGCGGTTCACGCTCAATCAGCGCTGCCGCACGGCTGCCATTCGGGCAGCCGCGCGGCAGCGGGTGCCTACGGCCGCGAGCACCAGTTGCTGTTTCCGCACGTAACGGGGCGGCCTGCGTTCATGGCGGCTGCCCCCCTCGGCCGATAGTTCGCTTGCCGCGATAACATCGGCGCATTTCCCCCGTTCGCTGTCCGGGGCAATCCGTTCATGGGGAGCGCCGCTCCCCCCTCCCGGAGCAGGGAACTCGGCTCGCGGCCGGTTCGTTCCCGGCGCGTCCTCCATTCCGGCAGGCGCGGTCAGGCGGGAGTAGCGGAGTCCACTGGCTCGACATGGTTATCCGGTCATGGTCATGATGCTGGTTTTCTTCAAATGGCTCATTCACTTAAGCTCGAAACGCCCAATCAACGGGCGTAGCCCGGCGGTTCCGATGAGCGCCGGCCTCGACTGCGTCCAGTGGATGTGCATACCCTGATACAATGAGCGCCCACGAAAACACAACACCAGCTCCCCTTACGCCGCCAAGGTCCGTGCGCTGTTCGGCCGCGGCGGCCTGCCAACGCGAGCCTGGAGCCCTAGACACGTAATGTTGCTCATCCTGATTCTGGTGCCGTTCATCGGCAGTCTGATAGCCGCCTTCCTGCCGGCTACCGCCCGTCGACTCACGGCGTGGCTCGCGGGAGGCGTGGCCCTGTTCGGCGTGCTGGTCACGGCGTATCTCTATCTGTACGCCGGCAACGGCGCGGTGGTGCGTTACCGGGCCGAATGGCTGCCGCAGGCCGGCCTGGAATTCGTGCTGCGCATGGACGGCCTGGCCTGGGTATTCACCATGCTGGTGCAGGGCATTGGTGTGCTGGTGGCGCTGTATGCGCGCTACTACCTGTCCCCGCAGGACCCGGTTCCGCGCTTCTTCTCCTTCCTGCTGGCGTTCATGGGGTCGATGCTGGGGGTGGTGCTGTCCGGCAACCTGATCCAGTTGGTGGTGTTCTGGGAACTCACCAGCCTCACATCGTTCCTGCTCATCGGCTACTGGCATCACCGTATCGACGCGCGCCGCGGTGCGCGCATGTCCCTCACCGTCACCGCCGCCGGCGGATTGTGCCTGCTGGCGGGGTTGCTGATCCTCGGCCGCATCGTCGGCAGCTATGACCTGGACGCGGTCCTCGCCGCGGGCGACATGATCCGCACCCACGAACACTATCTGCCGGCATTGATCCTGATCGCGCTCGGCGCCCTGACCAAGAGCGCGCAGTTTCCGTTTCATTTCTGGCTGCCCCATGCCATGGCCGCGCCGACGCCGGTGTCCGCCTACCTGCATTCGGCCACCATGGTGAAAGCGGGCGTGTTCCTGTTGATGCGGTTGTGGCCGGTCCTCTCCGGCACGCCGGAATGGGGTTGGATCGTCATGGGGGCCGG
>JBAYZB010000357.1:0-3239 GCA_041672765.1 Gammaproteobacteria bacterium
GGGATACAGGCGGTCCATATCATCAATGAACACGATGACCCTGCGGTCGAACTCTCGCAACTTCTCCGCAACCGCGTGCTTGCTTTTTTCCAGATCCGGTGTCTTGTGTTCCGCTATGGCCCCCACTGCGTTGCCCATTGTTTCCAAGAGTTGTTTCATCAAGGACGCCCACGGTTCCGCCCCCGGAATTAGCTTGAGGACATCAAATGCCTTTGCGTAGGTTCGCAATTGCTCGGCAGCTCGTTTGCCCGCTCCCAAAGGGTCACTCTGGTCAACCGCATCCGCCAGGGTAGAAATGAATAGCTTTAGCAGGGCTTCCCGCTCACCGATTAGCCACGGGTTGAAGTGGACGATGACTGGTGGGCCGCCATTGGCCCCCACTGTCAGCAGCTTCTCGACCACGTGCAGGATAGTGGTCTTGCCGCTTCCCCATTCGCCCTCGATGGAGACGACGAATCCGTTAGCGCCAGAGACCCGGTGCACCTCGTCGACAACCGTTCGGGCGAACGGCAGACGGTCGAGTTTGTCGTCCTCGAGGACCTCTTCCGCGGTGAGTGGCCTGTCAATCCAGTGGGGGAGACGTTCCCGTTTCTCTTCCATTTCACGACCTCGGCTTCTGTCAGGTTTCCCTAGTCTCTTCAAAGAATGCCCACGCGACGTCCGTCCATCGCCAGGCGCCATTTTCCAAAACAAATTGCCATCTCGTGAAGGGAACAACGGACACCCACGATTTTCGCCCTGTCCGTTCCTGGGGAATAGGCCAGGGTCAATGGCGCCGCTGGTTTCGGCGCGGCAGTGCGGAGATGAGCGCGAAGAGCGCGGTGGCGGCGATCACTATCGAGGGGCCGGCCGGGGTGTCCCACTGGAACGATCCGTATAGCCCGCCGATCACCGCAGCGGCGCCGATGAGGGCGGCGGCGGCTGCCATCTGTTCGGGGCTGCGGGCGAAGCGGCGCGCTGCGGCGGCGGGGATGATCAGCAGCGAGGTGATGAGCAGGATGCCGACGATCTTCAGGGCCGCGGCGATGATGAGGGCGATGAGCAGCATGAAGACGAGGTACACCGCGGTTACCGGCACGCCCTCCACGCGCGCCAGCTCCTCGTGTACGGTGGTGGCGAGCAGCGGGCGCCATATCCACGCCAGGATCAGCAGCGCCGCCAGCCCGCCGCCGTAAATCCAGTAGAGATCGGTGGTGGTGATGGCGAGGATGTCGCCGAACAGGTACGCCAGCAGATCCACGCGCAGGGTCTGGAGAAAGGCGATGGCCACCAGACCGAGGGACAGGGCGCTATGGGAGAGAATGCCGAGTAGCGTGTCGGTGGCGAGCCGCTTCTGGCGCTGCATGGCCACCAGGATCAGGGCGAGGAGCAGGCAGACGGCGATGATGCCGACGTTGGTGTCGATACCGAGCACGAAGCCCAGGGCGACGCCCAGCAATGCCGAATGGGCCAGCGTGTCGCCGAAATAGGCCATGCGGCGCCATACCACGAAGGAGCCCAACGGCCCGGCCACCAGCGCCACGCCGATGCCGCCCAGCAGCGCGCGCAGCAGGAAATCATCCATCGTGGGAATGCCCTCGCTGGTGCGGCCGCGCCGCGGCGGGCCGTAGGATGCCGTCCGGGCCGTGCAGGTGGTCGTGGCGGTGCTGGTAGAACGCCAGCCCGCGCGCCACCGTCGGGCCGAACAGGGCAAGATAGGCAGGATCGCGGCTCACCGTTTCCGGGCGGCCCGCGCAGCAGACATGGCGGTTGAGGCAGACCACGTGATCGGTGGCCGCCATGACCAGGTGCAGATCGTGGGACACCATGAGGATGCCGCAGCCGCGCTGAGTGCGGATGCGGGAGATGAGCTCATAAAGTTCGTGCTGGCCGTTCACGTCCACGCCCTGCACCGGCTCATCCAGCACCAGCAGGTCCGGCTCGCGCAACAGCGCGCGGGCGAGCAGCACCCGCTGCAACTCGCCGCCGGAGACGTCCTGGATCGGCCGGTCGACGACGTGGGCCGCGCCCACTTCTTCCAGTGCGGTCAGTACCTGCGGCAGTGTTGCGCGCACGCCCAGGGTAAGAAAGCGGCGCACCGACAGGGGCAGCACCGGGTCCACCTGCAGCCGTTGCGGCATGTAGCCGATGCGGATGCCGGGATGGATAAACACCCGGCCGCGGTCCGGCCTGATGAGGCCGAGGAGGGTGCGCACCAGGGTGGATTTGCCGGAGCCGTTCGGTCCGATGAGCGTCACGATCTCGCCGCGGCGCACCGTGAGGCTGACGCGCTCCAGTACGGCGCTGCCGCCGAAGCGGACCTCCACGTCCTGCACCTGCGCCAGGATTTCCGAAAGGCTTGCGGTGGCGTTCATTTGGCGGCAGTGTCCCGGCACTGGTCGCACAGACCGACTACCTCGATGGCCTGGGTTCCGACCTCGAAGCCCGCGGCGGCCGCGCTGCGCGTGATGGCCGAGGCGAGGCGTGCGTCGTTCAGTTCCGCAGTCGTGCCGCAGGTGCGGCAGACCAGATACTGGCAGACATGGGGCTTTTCCGGCCGGATGCAGCCGATGTAGGCATTGCGGGATTCCACGCGATGCACCAAACCCTGTTCCACCAGGAAATCCAGGGCGCGGTACACGGTGGGAGGCGCCGCCGAGCTGTTCTCCGCGCGCAGCAGTTCCAGCACGCCGTAGGCCCCGATGGGCTCATGGGCGCGCCACACCAGTTCCAGCACGCGGCGGCGCAGCTCGGTGAGGCGCACGCCGCGGTCCCGGCACAACGCCTCCGCCTTGGCCACGGCCCGGGCGATGCACGCGCGGTGGTCGTGCTTCCCATGCTGCGGATGCGATTTAGAGGATGGGGGTAATTTAGGCATGGCAAGGGTGTCTGGGGATGTTGTTATAATATAACATTTCATCGAAGCCATTTCATTCCCGTTCAACTCTGTTCTTTCCTGAGGAGCCGCAACTTTGCCCATGCGCTGCACACGATCCGTTTTGTTTTTCGCACTCTTTCTTCTGATCCCGATCGCCCATGGAGCACCGCGGGTGGTGGCGAGCATCAAGCCGGTGCACGCGCTGGTGGCCGGGGTGATGCAGGGAGTGGGGACGCCGGAACTGTTGGTGCAGGGTGGGGCGTCGCCGCACACCTACGTGCTGCGGCCCTCCGACGCGAAGGCCTTGCGGGATGCGCAGGTGGTGTTCTGGGTGGGCGAGGGCCTGGAGGGGTTCCTGCAGAAACCGCTGGCGGCCTTGGCG
>JBAYZB010000358.1:0-3217 GCA_041672765.1 Gammaproteobacteria bacterium
ACTTACCCCAGGCGTACACGGGGAGGCAGTCCAGAGCGAGGAATCGATCCGCAAGGCGGCAGAGCAGTTCGTATTGGCCCAACTGCCGGAAGACCAGCCCGGCCGTCCCAGCATCGAGATCGGACATCTCGACCCCCGCCTGCGCCTGCCCGCCTGCGACAGGAGTCTGGAAGCCTTCCTCCCTCCCGGCGGCAAGATCATCGGCGGAACAACTGTTGGCGTGCGGTGTCCGGGCAACCGGCCTTGGTCGCTCTATGTACCGGTAAAAGTGGCGCTACGCGTCCAGGTACTGGTCGCCACCCGCCCCCTCAGCCGCGGCACCCGCCTGTCCGCGGACGACGTGCGGCCGGAAGAGCGTGACGTATCCATGCTGACCCAAGGCTACCTGACCGACCCGCAACAGGCTTACGGCCTGGTGCTGAAACGCTCCATCGCCAGCGGCGCCCCTGTCGTACCGTCAGCGCTGGAGGCACCCCGGGCCATCCGCCGGGGAGAAAAGGTCACCGTCGTCGGACGAAGCCCGAGCGGCATCGAGGTGCGGATGGCGGGCACCGCGTTGATGGACGGCGCGGCCGGGGAGCGGATTCGCGTACGCAATCTCAGCTCGAATCGGATCGTGGAAGGTACGGTGGCCGGCGCCGGAGTAATAGAGATAAACTTGTAACAGACTCGATCAGTTACGGCCTAAAGTTATTCAAGGCTCTGCCGCTAACCCACAGTAGAGACATAGCGAGCCATCAGGAGTTAGCAAATATGGCCATTGAAATTAGCGGCTTACCCAACGCACAGCCGCATAATGCCGCGGAGAACGCGCAGGTCAAGGTGACGCGCGGCGAGCCTACCGTCGCCCAGCAGCAGACCGGCAGGCCTTCCCCCACCGATACGGTGAGCCTCACCGATACGGCCGCCCTGCTGCGCAGCCTGGAAAACACGCTGGCGAAGCTGCCGGTGGTCGATCCCCAACGGGTGGAAACCTTCCGGCAAGCCATCGCGGAGGGCAGTTACAAGGTCAACCCCGAGCGGATCGCGGAAAAACTGCTCCGCATGGAGCGCGAGCTCGACGACGGGAAGTAGCGGGGATGGAACGCACCGACTGCCGCCAGCGTCTGGGCGAGGTTCTGGTACGCGAGATCGAGTGCGCGGCCGCATTCGTGCAGGTGCTGGACGCGGAGAAGACCGCGCTCGCCGGGCGCGACCCGAGCGCGCTGGAAGCGGCCGTCGAAGCGAAACAGCGCTGTGCCGAGGAACTCCAGGAACTCGATCGGCAGCGCGAGGAACTACTGAAGAGCGCGGGTTTTTCCCCGGACCGTGCAGGCGTCGAGAGCTGCATTCAGTGGTGCGACACGGGCAACAGCTTGTCGTCCCGTTGGCAACGGCTACTTGCGCTGCTCGAACAATGCCGCGACCTCAACCTCGCCAACGGCAACCTCCTGGAACTCAACCGCCGCCACGCCGAGAGAGCGCTCGCCATCCTGCGCGGCCAACAACCCGACGCCAAGCTGTACGGACCTGCCGGCGAAACCACCACCTGTTCCCTGTCCCGCACCCTTGGCTGGGTGTAAGCCAGCCTCCGTCCATCCCGACAACCTGTTTTGGACCGGACCGCTCATGTTGGCTCGCTGCCATTAGCCCAGTATTATCCGAAGGAATTTGAAAAGATACCGCAGCAGAACAGCGAGACGATGAGCACAGAGACCTCCCACGGAGGCCGCTCCGATTACCAGAGCGCCGGCGAAAAGATAACGGATCCGGCCCAGATCGCCCGATTGCTCGAACGCATCATGGAAAGCCGCTCACTTCTCGCCGTCACCATCCCGGGGGTCAACGCTATCTACAACAGCGCCATCCTTGGCGTCCTGTCCGAGGATAGATGCCTGCTGCTCGACGAACTCAACCCGGAAGATGGACACAAGCACGTCATCAACGCCGCCAAATTCCACAGTTTTACGCGTCACAGGGGCGTGGAAATTCACTTCGCAAGCCGCGTGCTCGAGGTCGGTCAGGAAGCTCAGGGCGCCTTTTACCGCGTCGCGTTCCCCGAGACGGTGGACTACAAACAGCGGCGGGAATCCTATCGGGTGCGGATCGGGCTATCCCAGAACATCTCCGTGACCATCGAAAACGGCGAAGCCAAGCCATTGACGGGGCGGGTATACGATATTTCCGCTGGCGGCTTGGGCGCCTATGTCGACCGGAACACGAGACTCAGTGTTGGTCAGGTCCTCCCCAGTTGCACGGTTCAACTGCCTGGCAACAAGCAAATCTCCTCAGCCATAGAGATCCGTTACGCCAAGCTCGATGAACAGACCGGGGACTTGCGCATCGGCGCACGTTTCCTGAACCTGAGCAGAACCGAACGCAACACCATCGAAAAATTCATCGCTGCACTGGAGCGCGAAATGCTCCGCAAGCGGCCACGGGATTAAAGGAAAGACACCGTCCCCCCTCATGTCCGCCCGCCCGCAGGGGCTGCAACACCTTCAGCGTAGCCCCAGTGGCCTCGTTTAGCGCCAGAATGATGACGAAGATACGCCCCATACAAAATTATCGTGGACATATGGCAGTGACGAGGAAATCAGTGTTAGAATAGGCGTCCTTCGCGACCGGCCACACTAAATGGCCATAACTAATGAATTTCGGGGCGGTAGCTCAGCTGGGAGAGCGTCGCGTTCGCAATGCGAAGGTCGGGAGTTCGATCCTCCTCCGCTCCACCAATTTTTCTAGCATCATCAATCAGATAGCGGCGTTATAGCGCCGCTTTTCTTTTTTCCCTCTCTTCACCGTGACCGGATCGTGACTTAAGCCCTCCAGCACGGCCACCGCGGCGCGCACGTTTTCGGGTGCCAGGTGGGCATATTTCTCGGTCATCTTGACCGAGCTGTGGCCGAGCAGATCGCGCACTTCGGTCAACGGCACACCGGCGGAAACCAGCCACGCGGCGCAGGTGTGCCGCAGGTCGTGGATCCGGAAGTCCCTGATGCCCGCGTTGCCGCAGGCGGTCCCGAAGCTCCGCTTCACGTCCCTGATCCGCTTGCCGTCCTCGTGCGCGAACACCCACGGGCTGTCCGGGCAGTGCTCGGCCCGGAACCGCGCCCGGGAGATGATCGCCGCGTAGGCCTCCCGGTTGAGCGGGATGGTGCGCCGCTTGCCGGTCTTGGTGTGCCCGCCATGCAGGTAGAACTGGCGGGCGTGAAGATCCACCCTCGACCACTCCAGC
>JBAYZB010000359.1:0-3217 GCA_041672765.1 Gammaproteobacteria bacterium
CAGGCGCGGGCGGGGGCGTTGCGGCTGGCGGCGGGCGGGACGCTGTTTTTGGACGAGATCGGGGAGCTGCCGCTGGAGCTGCAGCCAAAGCTGCTGCGGGCGCTGGAGGAGCGGGCGGTGTGGCCGGTGGGCAGCGACACGCCGGTGGCGGCGGCGCCGCGGGTGGTGGCGGCGACCAACCGCGACCTGGGCGAGCAGGTGCGGGCGGGGCGGTTTCGCGAGGACCTGTGGTATCGGCTCAATGTGGTGAACATCCACATCCCGCCGCTGCGCGAGCGGCTGGAGGATATCCCGGTGCTGGTGGAGTATCTGCTGGGCCGCTACCGCGAGGAGCTGGGCCGGCCGGTGCTGGGGGTGGAGCGCGAGGCGATGCGGGCGCTGCTGGGCCACGGCTGGCGCGGCAACGTGCGGGAGCTGGCCAATGTGCTGGAGCGGGCGGTGCTGCTGGGCGACGGGCCGCTGCTGCGCCTCGCCGACCTGCCCGCCGAAACGCTGGCGGTCATCTCCTCTGCCGCCACTTCCGCTGGGGCGTCCGAGCGGTTGCATTAGAGGCCGTTGATGCGTGAGGCGGGAGGGCTCGCATGGAGTATCCATCGGCAGGTCGGGCGTATTTGCACCGATGCGAGTTCCGCGCGGAAAAGCGCTATCACACCTGAGAGAGCGCATGGGGGGCAGTCCCGGTTTCACCCGTTTTTTCCCTTGATGATCATCCGGATAGTTGTTTGGCACGCTCTGTGCTGAGTAGATAGTTGGGAGCGCGGCCCGGATATTCGCACGGATCGGTTCACCCGCACCGTGCGCGACAGCGATGGACTGCGGCCGGGGCAGGCGACGGCGCGGATTCAGCCGGCGCAGTAATGGCACACCTCGGACGATTTGATGGACCACATGCATAGAAGGAGCACAAGGATGAGGACATTCAAGTTGAGAGCGACTGCGGCGGCATTGCTCATGGCGGCCTCCATACCTGCGCACGCGGCCTTGGTGACCACGCCGTTCACCGGCATCGTCGAGAAGGCCCAGGCGGGAAACCCCTTTGGGGTAGGGGTCGGTGACACGGTTTTCGCGAGCGCCACCTATGATGATGCGTTGGTGGCGCCTACGGGGATAAGCGTCATCGAAATCGACAGCGACACGCGCTTCGACCTCCGCGTCACCATCGGGAACACCGTCATCACCGCGGATCAGGACGACGGCTATGGCTTTGGCTATCCGCGGCTCGGGTTCACCGATGGCCTGCTGACCGGCATCGATATACGGGCTCAATTCGACCTCGGCTTGTTCGTCATGGAATTTGGGACGCTGCCGCCGGGACTGGTCAACTTCTATCTCGACGCCCTCGGGAGCGAGGTGGTGCTCGAAGGAACCTTCATGCTGCCGCCGGCCCCGGTGCCGATCCCGCCCGCCATCTTCCTGTTCGGCACCGCCCTGGCGGGGCTGGCGGTGATCGGTCGGCGTCTGCCGTTGCCGCTCCTGCGCAGCACGGAACCCGCGGCGGCCTGACAACGCGGGGCGCGGCCACGGCGGCCGCGCCCCCGTGGCGCTTGCGGCATACCCGGCCGTCAGGGCGGTGCTCGCGGCGCGACCGCCTCTGCGCGGCGGGGGTCGCTCGGCCAGTCACGAACGTTAAGGAAGACGAGGGAGAGGCTGTTCCATGACCCGGACACCACGGTTCGGCAGGCTGCTGCAAGGGATACTGCTGGCGGCTGCGGGCTTCCTGCCAGGGGCGGGTATGGCAGCACCGGCCATCGGTTCGCTGAAGCTTATCGATCCGCCGCCCGTTCCTGGACTCGAAAACTACGTGCGCGACCCGAACATGGCGATCGTGTTGGGCAAGGCGCTGTTCTGGGACATGCAGGCGGGCAGCGATGGCATCGCCTGCGCGAGCTGCCACTTCCACGCGGGCGCGGACAACCGCGTCAAGAACCAGTTGAACCCCGGAGCGAATGCGGGCGACAGACGCTTCAGCCGGACCAGGATCGGCGGCGGGGGCGCGAACTACACGTTGACGCCGGGGGACTTCCCGTTCTATCAACTCGTCAACCCCGCGGACCGCAACTCGGCGGTGCTGTTCGACACCAACGACGTGGTTTCCTCCCAAGGGGTTTTTCATCGGGACTACTTCTGGATCGGCAATCCGCGCCATGGCGTGGATCTGTGCGCTTCGCTGCGCGACCGGGTGTTTCAGATAAACGGCATCAACCTGCGGCGCGTGGAGCCGCGCAACAGCCCCACGGTAATCAATGCGGTATTCAACTTCCGCAACTTCTGGGACGGGCGCGCGCATAACGTCTTCAACGGCGTCGATCCCTTCGGCCCGGCCAACCCCGACGCCTACGTCCTGGCAATGGACGAGGACGGGCGGCTGACGCAGGAACAGGTCAGGCTCGCCAACTCCAGCCTGGCGTCGCAGGCGGTGGGGCCGCCGCTGAGCGAGTTCGAGATGTCCTGCGGCGGGCGCGGGTTCCCGGACCTCGGGCGCAAACTGCTCAGGCTCCAGCCCCTGGCGAAACAGGTGGTGGATGCCACCGACAGCGTGCTTGGCCCTTACGTTCATCCCTCCGGCAAGGGGCTGAGGCTGAGCTACGGCGAGCTCATCCAGGCCGCCTTCAATCGCCGCTATTGGGGCGCGCAGGAAGGCTACGACGGTTACCGGCAGATGGAGTTCAACTTCGCGCTGTTCTGGGGACTCGCCATCCAGATGTACGAATCGACCCTGATCTCCGACGACAGCCCCTTCGATCGCTTCGTGGAAGGCGATGCGAACGCGCTGACCGATCAGCAGAAGCACGGGCTCGCCATCTTCCTGCAAGCGGGCGGGCCGGGGCACGAAGAGGAAGATGATGACGATGGCGGCAATGCCATCGCGGACTTCCTCGCGGCCCATGGGCTCACCGCGCGTGGCCGGGGCCGGTGCATCAATTGCCATATCGGCCCGGAGTTCACCCAGGCCGCCTTCAACAATATCCAACATAAAGTAGGCGGAAGTACGACGTTTGCGCTCATCGAGCAGATGGTCATGGGCGATGGCCACGTCGCCTCCTACGATAGCGGCTTCTACAACATCGGCGTGACGCCCACGGCGGAGGATATCGGGCTGGGCGGCACCAATCCCTTCGGCCTGCCCTTGTCGTTCACGCGGCTGTCGCAGATGGGGCACACCGTTTGCGATGTTCCGTTCGACTGCAACGTCAGCCCGTTGGAGCGGGTCGCCGTG
>JBAYZB010000360.1:0-3194 GCA_041672765.1 Gammaproteobacteria bacterium
ACGCCGGCACCGTGCGGGCATCCAGGCCGAACCAGCTCGCCATGGTCTGATAACGCGCGATGTTCTCCGCGCTCCGGCTCACTTCCAAGGAATGCAGCACGATCCAGGGATGCTCGCGGGCCAGTTCCTCCACGAACGGCAATGCCCGCAGGCAATGGGGACATTTTCTGGACCAGAAGAAGTACAGATTGATGCTCGGCTGCCCATCGGCGCTCACCTGATACCAGGTCGCTTGCGTCGGCCCAGATGCCGGCTCCGGGGCAGCGCCCCAGGCAACGCCTCCGAGCAGCAGCAACAACCCTATTAACAACTGCGAAACTCGCCGAATCACCATGTCATCAGGCCTGAGCAGGAATCGGTCTGGTTCCCGCCATGCGTCACGAACCGGGCTTGAAACGGATCACAGCATGCAATGCGCGGCCGACAGGCGCAAGGTCGCAGGTCGCAATCCTTGACCTGCATCACTCCGCATTGCCGGGCACACGCACTAGGGGCATCCGCGCGCGGATGATCGCGGCGCGGCGCTCGAGCGCGGCGGTTACCCCGTGTCGGTGATAGTAGCGGGGATTGGGCACCATCGCGGCGAGACGGGCGGCCTGCGCCGGGGTCAGGCTGGCCGCGCTGGTCCCGAAATAATGCCGCGCCGCCGCCTCCGCCCCAAAGATCCCTTCGCCCCATTCGATGACGTTGAGATAGATCTCCAGAATCCGCCGCTTGTCGAGCATCGCCTCCAACACCACGGTGATGAAGGCCTCCTGCCCCTTGCGCCAGACCGTGCGCTCGCTGCTCAGAAACAGGTTTTTCGCGAGTTGCTGGCTGATGGTGGACCCGCCCGCCACCACTCTTCCCCGCTCCAGGTTCTTCCCCATGGCCTCTTGGATTCCGGCCCAGTCGAAGCCTCCATGGCTCAGGAATTTGCTGTCCTCCGCCGCCACCACGGCCCGCTTGAGATGGAGCGAGATGCGCTCATAAGGCACCCAGCGCATCTCGATCCGCACGTTGCGGCCATCCGCGCGCCACTCCGCGCGCCGCGCCTGCATGAAGGCCGTCGTCACCGGATCATGATTGGTCCAATACAGGACATGCGCCCCGACCCAGGCGGCATACAGAAAGGCGAGCGCAGCACACGCCCCCAACCCGCGCCAGATCCAGCGTTTCACGTTTCGCATTGCGCCCTGTCACATCGCCGCACCCCATTGCCGATTATCTTACCCCGACGCGGCCGACCCGGTCCGCCGGGGACGGCCGCCGGAAACCCGAGCGCACCGCGCCGTTGAGCCGTCGTGCCGCTGGCGCTACGATCCTATCCGGAACATCCGCACGCGCGGAGTGCGGACCGATACCGCGCATCACCATAAGACCAGCCGGAGAAAACGACCGATGTCCAAAGCTGCCAACTGGAAAGTCAAAGGCGACGGTCCCCTCGATCCCGAAGAGGTGGCGAAGATCGCCTGCGCCCTGAAGTCCCTCGCCGTCTATACCGCCATGGCGTGCGACGAGGACGACAACCCCGAGGAGCTGAAAAAGATCGTCCAGGAAGGACTGGACGCCATCGACCGGCTTTTCGAATATTAAGCCGCTTTCCCTCCGGCCGGACGTTCGAAAGTAGGGGACATTTGCCCTGGCGCTCCGTCAGGGGACATAGCCGGTTGACATGAGATGTGAGGCCGCGTCACGGCAGCCTCGTGACGATGCCGCGTTTGGTAGCGCTGACACGCAACCCGACCTGCAGAATGCAGAAGCCACTCCGCAGGTCGGGCTGCGTGACACGACGGGTCCGAGGGCATCTATGACCTGGCGATGCGGAACCCCTTCACCAGAAGACCGGCGGTCCACAGCAGCACCAGAATGTCCAGTACACCGCCGCCGCTACCGCCGCTTTCCTCTACTGTGATGACAACAGGCTCGTCGACGGTATTTACGCCGTCCGTGGCAGTGAACGTAACGCTGTAGGTTCCCGCCGGTCTGGCACTGGGCCAGGCAAAGGCGCCGGTAACGGGATCGAAGGTGGCGCCCTTCGGCACGCCGCTGGCGCTCAGGACCGGCGGCGTGCCGTTGGCATCCGAGGCGGTGACAGTGAAATTGAGCGCCTCGCCGGCCTTGACCGTTCTGTTCCCGCCCGTGTCGAGCACCGGCGGGACGTCGGACACCGTAACATTCACGACATCCGTGCTGGAAAGCCCCTCATCGTCCGTCACCGTCAGGCTGAACTGGAGCAGCCCCGCGGGAAGAGGCGCAGTGAAACCGGCCGTTGCCTGATCGGCATTGTTCAACACGACGGGAATGCCGCCGACCTGTTGCCATTGATAGCTGACGATGACGCCGTTATCGCTGCTGCTGGAACCGTCCAGGGTAACATTCGCGCCCGGATCGACCGTCTGGGCATTGCCTGCGTTGGCGAGCGGTGCGCCGGACGATACGGCCTGCACGGCCGCGGCCGCGTCCACGATGCCGGCGCCGCAAATGCTCGTGGTGCAGTCCCATTGATCGCCGTAGGTTGGAAACGGGCGGGCGGTCTCCTTAAGCGTGCTGACGACCTCCTCCGGCAACAGGGAAGGATTGACGGAAAGCATCAATGAGATGACTCCGCTCACGTGGGGCGCCGCCATGCTGGTGCCAGGATAGGCCACATAGGCATCGCCATCGGGGCTTGCTACCGGGCCTTGCGTCCCGGCGTTCGCGGTGGATAGCACCATTAAACCGATGGGCCAGTCGCCGCCTGGCGCGCTGATCGTGACGCCCTGGCCGAAATTGCTGTACGACGCCCGTTGTCCGTTTTGGGCGACCGCCGCCACCGCGATCACGCCGTTGCAATTCGCCGGTTCAGAATTTGCGACGTCGTTGTTCTTGTTGCCCGCCGCCACCACGATCACCTTGCCTGCGGCGATGATTTCGTCGATGGCTTCCTGAAAAGCGGAGTCGCACGGTCCATTGCCGCCCAGGCTCAGGTTCAGCACATGGGCGGGATTTGTGTTTGCCGGAACGTCTGGGTCTGGGACGGGAAGCCCAGCCGCCCAGCGCATGCCGTCGATGACATCGGACTCATAGCCACCGCATTTCCCCAGGACGCGCACCGGCAGGATCCTGGATCCCCAGTTGACGCCCGCCACCCCCACGCCGTTGTCGGTCAAGGCCCCGATGGTTCCGGCCACGTGCGTGCCGTGCCAAGAACTGTTCATGGAAGAGCAATCCTC
>JBAYZB010000361.1:0-3175 GCA_041672765.1 Gammaproteobacteria bacterium
AAGTCAACCGAAACGCTGGCCTTGATAAACGCAATTATTCCAGATTCCCAGACATCTGAGATAATAAAGATGAGTTACTCTTTTTTGCTTAAATCGCAGAATGATGATGGTTCGTGGTATTACAGTAGTGGAAAGCAAGGACAGTGGATTGACAATTTCCATACAGGATATGTGCTGGTGGCACTGAAGCATATAAGGGAGATGCTATATCTTGACTTTGGCCAGGATAATATTGATAAAGGTCTTAGGTATCATCTTTGTCATCACTACACTAAAGATCATTTGCCGAGATATTATACGGGGTCACTATATCCCATTGACACTCACTGTTTCGCTCAAAGTATCATAACTCTATCTGAGTTCTCTGACTTTGCTAGAGCAGGAAAGATGGCTGAATCTTCAATAAAGCATATGTATAATTTTGAAGAACGCTTCTTCATATATAGCATAAGGAAGCATTATACGGTTCGAACAAATCTACTGAGATGGTGTAATGCATACATGTTTTATGCTTTATCCCTGTATTTGTCTTTGAACACAAATCAGTTAGTTGGCAGGGAGTGTTTAGATGGGTAACAAAACGATTGAATCGCGCAGATATCTATTTGCTGTCAACCACCCATCCCAGTTTCATATGTTCAAGAATCTGGCAAGGAAGCTGCTTGATGATGGGAATCATTGTATTTTTTTTATTCAGCAGCGGGGCATTATTGAAGGTTTGGTAAAGGAATGCGGATTTGAGTATCGATTTGCAATATCGCCGTTCTGGCGTAAAAAACTGAAGGGTAGAAACGGAGTACTTCTACGAGGGATAATTCACATTATTCAGTCGTATTTTCGGATACTAATGTATTGTTTAACAAATAAAGTCGATATGTTGATGGGATCGGATATTGCAATAGTGCATGTTGGTGCGCTACTTAGAAAGATATCCATTGTACGAACCGACGATGACTGGTTTTTTACCAAGGATTACTGCAATCTAGCCTTTCCTTTTGCCACACATGTCATTGCCTCTAATGTGGTTGATTTAGGGAAATGGTATCACAAGAAGATCGGATACGATGGCAACCAGAAGACAGCATATATTCACCCTGATTATTTCGTGCCTGACCCCAAGGTACTTGATAGATATGGGCTTGAGGAAGAAAAGTATGTAATAATCCGATTAGTCGAGTTTAGTGCCTTCCATGATGTTCTCGGGCAAATTCAATCTGGATTGAATGAGAAGACACTTCGGGAGATAATAACCTGCTTGTCAAAAACGACTAAAGTGATAATCAACGCTGAACAGGGAGATCACACCGAATTCTCCAGACTCTGCTTAAAGCTTGATCCAAGTGATATGCATAGTTTATTGTACTATGCTCGCTTACTTATAACCGATAGTCAAAGCATGCACATTGAGGCTGGTTTACTGGGTACTCCTTCAATTAGGACGAATAGATGGGTTGATTGTGATTGCAAAATGAGCGTGATTGACTATATTGAAGTCAAATATGGTCTTGGAGTTAGCGTCTCTCCACAACAACCAGATGAATTAATCCCTAAAGTCAAGGAGCTTACTGCTGATGGGATGAAGATACGGTGGCAGGATAAGCGAGATAAATTTTTCCGAGAGAACACTAACACGACGGACTTCATTTATTGGTTTGTTACTAATTATCCCAGCAGTTATTCAGAGTATTTAAACAACCCTGGACTCATCGATAGATTTCGAGGGTCAAAAAAGCTTGCGGCAATGTAGCCAGCAATAAGTATCTCATCATATTGAGCATTGGGTTTTGTAAACATATATGTCAAACAAGGAGCTTATTTATGAAAATAAAGATCGGATACTACAGCGATAGTGGAAGCGCTTACCATCAGTATAAAGAAAAAGCAGATGGCTCACGGAAGGAGTTTGCACAGATAGTGGCTAAGAAACTGTGGACATATGCTTTATCACTTGTAGCTATGTGGATTCCAGCCAGTAATATACGAGTCTTGTTGCATCGCCTCAGGGGGGTCAAAATTGGCAAAAGAGTATCAATTGGATCCAGTGTCTTGATGGATAATGTGTATCCGGAATACATCGTATTGGAGAGTGATTGTATTTTGTCTGGCAATATTATTATTTTGTCGCATTCGATGCCTCGCATGCACTTCAAGAATGTGCTTGAAGCTTTTGTTGCTCCGGTTACTATCAAAAGGGGCGCATGGATTTCTGCTGGGGTCATTATTTTGCCAGGCGTTACAGTAGGTGAGTTCAGCGTCGTAAGCGCTGGTTCTGTTGTTACTTGTGACGTGCCACCTTATTCTGTAGTCAGAGGTAATCCAGCCGAAGTAATAAGTAGGTTCAATCCCAAATGGATAATCCCAACTAAATGACAAAGTGGTGTTCTAGCATGAAAATGAAGATACATCATATCGCAATTGCAACAAAGAACATTGGTAAATCTTGTGAAACATACATGAGGCTTGGGTATAGCGTGGGCAATATCGTAGATGATATACAAAGAGATGTAAGGATCTGTTTCATAACTCTTGGACACGTTAGATTTGAATTGGTTCAACCACTTTCTATTGCGAGCCCGGTTTCTAAAATACTAGAAAAAACCGGACATAACTCTATATACCATGTCTGCTATGAAACCGACAAAATCAATGATTCTATCGAGGATTTAGCAAAGCTTGGCTTCATGGCAATTTCCAAGATGGAATCAGCACCGGCGATAGATGAGAAGAGGGTTGTTTTTTTGTTTCACAAGACATTGGGTTTGATAGAACTAGTGGAGAATTAGATGAGCTTTTATATCATCCGCAACTATACCGTAGAACACTTGTTTGGCGATAATCACGACTATTCACACTATAACTCATTCAACCCTAAAGAGAGGGATTTATCTTCATATGATGCAGTAGTGAATTTCATGATGCCCCCTCTCTCGGGTTCTTATGAAGATCGAGTTCAAGGTATGGAGGCAAGCATTCAGGCTTTGAATCTAATGATATCTGAAGTGAAGTCCAGACTTATCCTGTGTACCATGCCCTATATTGGAGCATTCCACACTATCGAAGACACAAGGCTTCACCAGCTTGTAAGCACTTATAACGATATATGTTATCAGACAGCTACGAAACCTAATGTGTTTTGTATTGACTTTGCTGGCTTCACACAAAGGATAGCATCTGA
>JBAYZB010000362.1:0-3174 GCA_041672765.1 Gammaproteobacteria bacterium
ACGGCTAGCCTTTTTACCAGACTTTTCTCCAAGATAATCTCTAAATTCTTTAGTGGCTTTAGAAAGAATGTGTGAAAAAATATCTTTGTTTTTGAGAAATAATCGCTGCGTCCCACTGATTTTTCTACTTTTTTCTGTAATGACTTTGTGATTGAAAAACGACTCTGTAATAGCTCCGTTAATTGAAGACTTAGAACGAATATAAGCGAGACCAGAAAGATTGTCTTTAATCACATTATAAAAGGCAAATTCTATGTCGTTATCAGACATTTTTAGATAAGCGCTTTCCGAACCAATACTTTGACTTTCGTCTATTTTTACGACTTCAATGCCTGTCTGTGTCATTACTCCAAGGATAACTTCATCTCCGAAGCGAACCTCTTTGGCGGTCAGCTTGTCGATAACTTGATTTTGGAAAATATCACCATCAGTAATTCCAAAATATTCACAAAAAGATTTCTCGTAGTAGGCGTAAAATTCTGTATCTGCGGAGTTGTAGTCTCCTTCACGACTTCGATAAAAAGACATCAGATTAATGGGCGTATAAATCGACTTTCCATTAATTGTTCTAAAATATGAAACTTCAGTTTTAACTCTATTCGGATTGTACGAGTCTTGAGTTGTGACAAAGTTTGATAAGTTTGTGAAAATATACGCATTATCAAGAAGTTCTACATCATATGCTTTTGCTTCAGCAGTTCTGAGAATGCGTCCAATTGTTTGGATTTCGAAAGACTCAGAATTGCCTTCTCTAAATTTCACAAGTACATGTGCGCGTGGGCAATCCCAACCAGTAGCAACCGCGGTCTTAAAAACGAGGAACTCTGTCGGGTTTTCAAATGATTTCATTTCCCTTTTTTCCTCGGGGGTCAACTTGTATTCACTTGTCCAAATTTTTAGTTTATTGTTGTCTAACGTAACTCCTTTATCTCTAAAAAAATCAATAATCATTTCAATTTTAGCATCACCTTGTTCAGAATTTGGAATCTGAACTAGAACTAATGGCATTACTTTTGAACCATTTTTTTCATATTCTTGCCGTAGTTCAAGCCTTTTTTGGTAACCCTTATCTAAGACAACCTGTTCTGATGTTAAATCATTATCTGAAAAATCGGTTGTAATTCCCTCGTTAACTATTATGTCTTTCTTAATCATCCCTTCTTTAATAACATCTTCAACTTTTACATTAACATTGGGACGATTTATTGGAGTAGCAGACATTTCGATAGTGTAAGTAGGATCAATAATTGTATCTCTGAATTCTTGTATTCTTGTTGCAACGGCTTGAGTTCCTCGATGAGCTTCGTCAACTATAAGAATAATCTTAGTTCCTCTTCTTTTTGTCTCGTCAATAACATTTAAAAACGAAGAGCCTTCTTGGTCTTTCATTAGGGTGTTTTTCCATTCACCCGTTCTGCTATCTTTATTGACCAATTTCTCCCAATTAACAAAAACAATTTCGTGACTATTAATGAAATGTCTAGATCCAAAGAAGTCTGAATCTAAAAGTG
Source organism: Gammaproteobacteria bacterium (assembly GCA_041672765.1). Taxonomy (GTDB): domain Bacteria; phylum Pseudomonadota; class Gammaproteobacteria; order JBAYZB01; family JBAYZB01; genus JBAYZB01. The sequence continues at coordinate 1,512 of JBAYZB010000362.1, forward strand.
TGCATTTTGGACTTCCGCCCAAGTACTCCTTAACATTAGAAAATGATTGAAAATGCAAATCCGCCCATCCAATACTCGCCCAAACGAAACAAAAATCAACATTATCATTCTCATTAATAAGCTCCTCCATCATAGAACTTGCCATTAGTGTTTTGCCCGACCCGGTTGGTGCTTTGAAAACAACAAGATTTGATTCTAGCCCGATGTAAATATTGAAATAATTTTTTAATTTATCAACTGCATAACGCTGATAATCTTTTAATGAGAGAATCATATTAATATTCCCTCTTAATTTCTTCGGTTATAGTTTTGTATATTTCAAATATTTTGTTAGGGATTGGTTTAATAACAACATTTTTAAAACCGACAAAAATTTTCTCATCAACAGTATTATCTGTAGAGAATTGGTAGAAAATAATTTGTTTATTTTTGTTAGTTTCCAATATTCTTCTTAATTTCAAAAACTCACCAGCATCATAAAAATCTCTAAAAATAATAGTTAATTTCGTCTCATCGTTGTTCGAATAAATTGAGTATTTATCGCTCTGCTCAAGGACCTTGAAAGAGTCTTCTAATAAACATAATAGCGAATCTACTTCTTGAACAAGATTGTACTTCACTTGGTCATTGCTGGAGTTATTATCAACAAAATCTTCTTTCAAATAAATCACATTTGCATTTAGACCATTGGAATATTTCTTTCCATCTTCCCTTTTACCTGTGATTACAGTCTTAATTCGTGGATAACAGACATCCGTCATAATGTTGCCTTCGTTGTTTGTGCAAAGAATAAATTTTCTACTTCCACCATCTTCTTTGTTTAATTCTAAAACGGCCTGGGCTGTCGTGCCTGATCCTGCAAAAAAATCTAAAATTACTGGATTTTGAATTTCTATTTTTGAAACAACCCATTTCATCATGTCAAGAGATTTTGGGTAATCAAATTTCTTTTTTCCAAGTATTTCAACAAGTAAACCGTTGCCAAATTTACGAGTATCAAATTTTTTAATTGAGGTATCCTTTACTAAGCCAGTGAATCTATTCTTATGATAAATGTTTAATACTCCGGAACGATTCCGAGAAAATACTAGTTCCTGCTTATATTCTCTAAGAAATCTATCGGCCGTCCAGTTCCAAGGATATTGGACACCTTTCCGAACACCTGGTCGTATAGCAATATAGCCACTTTCGATCAATTCTCTGTCAAAATCAGCAAAAGTATTCATTTCGCGATTATATTCATCTCGAACAAACGCATCCTTTGTAGCTTCATTATAATAAACTGTATAACCTCTGTTTTTGTTAGAAGTCAAAGGGCTATTAATTGAATCGAAAGAATTGGTGACAGCGTACCATCCTATATTGTCTTTAAACTTGTATTTTGCTTCATCTCTTTCGGACTCAAAATTATAATTCACTTTGGCTTCAAAAATGTTTTTTGCATAACAGTGAAGAAATTCATGTTGAGTTTTAAAAGTTATGCTTTGATTCGCTCCTTGCGCTGTTTTATCAATAACAAATGTGGTAACAAAGTTTTTAGCGCCAAAAATCGAGTCGCAAAGTAACTTTAATTGTGCTTGTTCATTATCATCAATACTAATGAAAATCAGTCCGTGGTCCTTCAGTAGAGGCTTCGCAAGTCGCAACCTTTTTTCCATGAAGT
>JBAYZB010000363.1:0-3172 GCA_041672765.1 Gammaproteobacteria bacterium
GATTTTCTCCATTTGCTTGTCTCCTCATAGACCTTTTCGGCCACCGATCGCGGCTGAAAGCTGCTTCCAAAAACAAGCGCGGGCACGCATCTTCTGCAGCTGCCGACGCCACCATGATCTTTCAAGCGGAATAGTGATCCCGACGCGAAACGGTTTTTTTTCGCGCACCGGGTCGATTTCCCAGCGATCATGCAGTTTCAATGGTCGCCACCTCTGGTCGGAGTGTTTCCGGAAACGGCGGCCTTCACCTTTTCAGCTTTGCCGCCCAACCCAAGCACCGCAAAGCCGCCGCTGATGGTCAATAGGGCCTGCTCGATGTCCATGTGTGGCAAATCCGGTTGATCGGGAAACATGTAGCCGATCAATCCCGCCAATCCGGAAAGGATCATCCCCACGCCTCCGATGGTCGTCTTGTAGCCGTCCAAACGACGTCCGACAAACCGGAGCAATTTGCCGATGATGATATTGCCCATCACCACACCTCCTTGCGCGCCGTCTTGGCAAGCGCCACGGTCCGGTTGACCCAGCCGCGCATGTATCGCGCCAGGTCATCGTTGGCCTCGACTATTCCCGAATAGTGATCCAAACGATGCAGGCAGAAGCGGTCCGCCAAGCCGTCGGGGTGGTACATGCACACCTGGCGCAGGGCCGTCTGGGTCTGAGGCCCTATGATGCCGTCTACGGCCACCTGGTGGCAGAAGGTTCGCAGCGTCTCCTGACAGATCCGCACAGCCCGCAACCTTCCCATGTTGACAGCGGTGTCGAACAGCAGCATGGATGCCGCCACCGGAACGATGGAAAGCTGCAACGGCTCCCAGAAGTGCTTCCGGTAAAGATCGCGCGCCTTGTCCGGCGTCAGTGCCAGCACGTCGTCGGCATCCACGTCGCCATCACCGTCCACGTCCCCTAACTCCGGGGCCAGGGATCTTAGGAACCGAAGCGATATGCCGTACTTGGTCGCGCCGCCCGGATCACGCGGGTCGTTGACGAACCCGCCCTCCCATTGCTCAACGAAAGCCATGGCCTTGTCGAAGCGATGCTGCATCACAGGCACCTCAACAGCGCCAGCCCGATGCCGAGCTGTGTGAAGATAAGCGGCACCAAGGTCATCCACACCCACCGGATCTGCCCGCGCGGACAACTCGCCTGAAAGTTGCTCAGCTTAGACAACGCTCCTTCCGGGCCCACCAGCGCATCGTATCTCTCCCAGATGGCATGCATCCGTTCCTCCAGCCGCTCGATCCTGTCTCTCTGGATAGCGATCTGCGAAAGCGTCGAGCTGATCCCGTCGAGTTTTTTCTCGATGGTATCCAACCGCTTCTCCATGTCGGTCATTTGGAAATCTCCGCGCCCTATGCTATGGAGTCGTGTCAACCGGCCGCGTCCTTCGTTCGCCTGTCGCGATCCTGCCAGGGCTGGGCCCGGCTGCAACCGGGCTCAGTCCGATCATCTCAAGCTGCACTCGCAGATCCACTCGGTCCCATCCGCGCTCTTGCGCGCCCACAGCACCTCATAGACCTCCGAGCCGATGGTGATGGTGTCGGCCGTCGCAACGGCGGTCACCTCGGCGGTGCGCACCCGGATCCGGGCCGGCATACCGAAGGTATCCCCGCCGCGGTACTCGTCCCCCTCGCTTTCGTCACGCACCACGGTGCAGGCGGTATCGGTGCCCGTGGCGGCGGCCTCGTGCACGGCCGCCTCGGCGCCGTAGTCCGTGTCATAGGCCAGCGCCAGGCAATCGGAGATGAGATCGGAGAGCGGCATGCGTCATCAATCCGTCAGGGTCCAGTGCTCGATGGACCAGTACTCGCAGGTGATGGTGTCGGCCGCATTAGCCAGTCCCACCTGAAGCTTCAGCGGGATGGTGCCGGCGGTGGCCGAGTTGGTGGTGTCCGCGGCGTAGTCACTGACGATGTCCGTGCCACCGCCGGCGATCAGGTGACCCACGATGCGCTGGGTGGCGGCCCCGGTGGCGGTGATGGTGAACTCTGCCGTCCAGTCGCCGGCCGCCGCCGACCCGGTGGTCATGGTGCACACCGCGCCGTCCTCCAGGTACAGGGCCACGGTGACGGCGCCGTTAGTGCCCGTCACGGTGCCGCCGGCCGTGATGCGATAGGTCTTGCCCTCGGTGAAATAACCGTCGGCCAGGGTTAGGGCCGCGCCGGTGACGTCTACCGTGGTCGCCTCTGAATGGCTGAACTGCGTGTAACCCTGCTGCACCACGATGGGCACGGCGCCGGCGGCGCTGCCGGTAATCGTCGGGCTGGTGATTGTCGGCGTTGTCACCGTCGGGCTGGTCAGCGTCTTGTTGGTCAGCGTCTGGGTCGCGGCCAGGCCGCATACGGTATCGTTGGCGCTGAGGGTCGGAATATCCAGGTAATAGCTGCCGATGGCGCCGGCGGAAAAATCGTAGATCTTGGGCGTTGCCGTGCCATAGGGGTGCACGTTGACCGTCTCGGCGGCGGCCGGCCCGGCGATGAGCGCCAGGGCACACAGGATGAGCAGGTATTTTCGCATGTCGGAATCCTCCGTTGGGCGCGTAGGGGCGACCGGACGGCCGCCCCTACGACGGGAACATGCCGGATCACTCGTCGGCCGGGGCAGTGGTGCCGCTGAGGTTCTGAACCACGTACACGTAGTCCGTGGCACCCACCTCGCAGTCCCAGGCGATGCGCGCCTGGAAGGCGATCTGGCTGTTGAGGTAGGCCTGGGTGTCCATGCCGAGGGTCACGATCTCGTAGCGCATCTTCCACTTGCGCACGAACTGGCGCCGGAAGGCGCCATAGTACCAGGCGCTGGCGGACAGGTCGTCCAGCTTGGGGCTGGAGTAGACGCGCTCGATGGGCACATGGAACATGCCCCGCGGACCCCAGCTCGACACCTCATTCTCCACCCCCGGGGTCATCTCGCTGTTGAGCACCCGGGCCACCTTGTCGATGAGCGCGTCGGGCACCAGCAGCGCGATCTGGGAGCGCGGCACCGCGATGCGCCGGCCGCGCTCGTTCTTCATCGTGGCGAGCAGCTGCCGGGCCGCTTCCAGGTCGGTATAGTCGGCGAAGGCATTGCTCTCCTTGCGCGTGCCGGAAGGCGCGCGGGTGCCCGGGGTGTTGGCGGTGGCCGAATACAGCGCCGTGCCGGTCCCCTCGGGACGATAGACGTAGGGCTCGCTGCC
>JBAYZB010000364.1:0-3161 GCA_041672765.1 Gammaproteobacteria bacterium
CTGTATTAGTCCAATTAGGTGGAAACATTTGTAGCATTTCTGCTTCAACTTCTGTAATCGTCCTATGTGCATTTAATTGCTCATCAAAGACGATATGTGACGACCTGTTCGTTGTTGCTTCACTTGTTAACATTGTTCTTCCAGGTAAATCTAACGGGTCTGGGAAAGCCATTTGTCCTTCAGAGTAAAAATACTCTTCACCATTTGGTTTTACTCTAGGTATTCTTTTGCTTCCTTTTAAGTATTCCCATTTTTCTAATGTTTCTCCTTCAATGATATACGATGATAAATCTTCATCATTATACTTTGAAGATTCCTTGATTACTTTTCCTAAGGGATATACTTTCTCTTGTACTTCTTTAAAATCAAAGTTACATACTTTTCCATTGTAGAATATTCCACTATTAGAAAACTTACCTTGATTATACTTTTCAGTTATATGAACTGAATCTTTATATTTAGTTAAATCTTTATTTTCAATTTTATATCCTTCAACAGATATAGGGAATATATCATTAAAGAATCCATCATTAATAATATAATCTTCCATGTTTTCGTTAGCTAATACTTGTTTACTATAGTTATGGTCTTTTCTTGTTGCTAAAATAAAGACTCTTCTTCGTCTTTGTGGCATGCCATATTCTCCAGCATTAATCATTCTCCACTGTACAATATAACCTAAATCATCAAATGTATTAAGCATCACTGCAAAGTCTCTACCTCTTTGGTTTGCAGGCGACTTTAAAAGTCTATCAACATTTTCAAGTAACACAAAACTAGGTTGTTTCTCTTTTAGGACTTCTGCTATATCCCACCAAAGAACACCCTTTTTACCTTGTATACCTTTTTCATTTGATAAAGTTCTTGCTACTGAATAGTCTTGACATGGAAAACCACCAACTAATAAGTCGTGGTCTGGTATATCTTTTTTATTTACTTTGTTAATATCTTCGTTGCTAGTGTTTTCTGTTCCGAATCTAGTTACATAACAATTATAAGCATGTTGAGCTCTTGTTGATGGCTCCCATTGGTTTGCCCATACAAAATCCCAATCACCATTTTCATTAGCTCTACCTGTATTTTTGTTAAATGATTTTGTGTTATTTAATCCTACTCTAAATCCGCCAACACCAGCAAAAAGTTCTACTACTTTTATTTTCATATTAATCCCTCAATTTCATCATAACTATAATACCTTAAATTGAGATAAAGATCAAGTGTTATGAATGATTCTACTTATTTGTTTTAATATATATTTATTATTCAACCAAAAGCATTGTTTTGATATAATATCACCATTTGGTAGTAAATCTCCGTCTCGTTCAACAATACCATTACCATACTTAATACCATCAATTACATATACTGATTTTTGCGAGTGATTTCTCACATGCAATATTTCTGTATTTGATAGTTTTGGCAAATTACTACTCACTATAGTTTGTTCGCCTCTTTGTTTTGGAGTTAATTTAACTCCTTCTTTAAATATATTATATGTTCTTTCCCATTCAAATTTTAATTGTCTTTCTAAATCTTCTATCGGCATATTCCAAAACATTGACCCGTGAAGAACATATGTCTTACCAACCTTTTTATAAACTACAAATAAAAACTTAGTTGCAGAAAATTTATCGAAGACTGTTGATTCTTCCCAATCTTCTTCTAAAAGTTCTAAAACATTAAATGCTGGAAACGACATTGATTCTGTAATTGTATTACGATCATTTAGTCTAATGGTTTTAACTTCAATGTTTGCTTTTTCAAACTCCAATGCATTATCGCCATTAACACCTAACATTTTATATGTCAGCATATTATAAATTTTTTTGCTCTTCATATCATGCTTACCATAATACTTGAATAAAAGTTGTTCTTTAGTTAATCCTTTATTTTCATCAATCTTATTAACAACAAATTGTTCAAAGTCTTCAACTAAATCATCTTTAACAATAGATTCAGTTTCTACTTGAGTTATTCTTTCTCTAAGTAAAGTAGTCATATATGATGTTTTTAATGAAAATGCTCTAGGCTTAGCTAGTTCATCAGAAAAAGGTTGAGTTGTTCTGTTGGCTGATGTCGCACTTTTAGTTACAGCACCTAAATATAAAGTATCTCCTTCTGATAATAAGTGAGCTTCTCCTCTTGAAATTTTAGATTTTATTTTATTATAGTCTTCAATAATTATTTTCAAATCTTGTTTATTCGGTGAGTACATATAAACATAATCAATAACATAATCAAGTCTCTCTTTATCTTGTTCATATAAATAATAGATTAATAAAATAAATTCGATTTTAGGCCATAAATGACTAGAATAGAAATCTTCTTCAACTATTTTAAAATAATCAATCATTGTAATAACTAGTCTTTCTTTAGCGGAAAGTGTTTTGTTTTTATTAATTCTATACGGTGTTACTTTTAATTCCATATTTGCTTCAACAAAATCTGGTAACGATTCATTTCCATTAGTTAATTCAAAATACTTATCTTCAAGTAAATCACCAAGACCACCTTTTCTCCTAAAGGCGCCATAATGAACACCATCTTCTCTTAAAACAAGTTGATCAGTTTGATTATTTTCAATGAAGTAGTCAACTTCAACTTCTCTAAATGTTTTACCAATTAAATTAGTTGCATATTCATATATTGAGTTTTTATCATACTTATTATATTTTTTCATATAAACCCTCGCTTAGACTTTAATATAATTATATCATTTTACCCATTTCTTTTCTATTTGTTATTATATTTTTATCAAGTTTTCGAATAGCCTCTTAAACGAAATCTCGAATACCCTTTTTAATCAAATCATAAAAACCATTAAAAATCTCAATACCCTTCTTAATGAAATGTCTAAAAGTACTAAAAAACTCGAATACCCTTTTAAATGAAAAAGTGTTGTAATTGCTCAACATAACCCCTACCATTTAGAAGGGGTTCGAAAATATAACAAAAAAAGAGGAATTTATGCGAAAATACCCCTTACTTAGTAAAAAATGCCACGGATAACCGTAGCATTTTGTTAACATTACAGTGGCGATGCAGGAGAGATTCGAACTCCCGACCGACGGCTTAGAAGGCCGTTGCTCTATCCAACTGAGCTACTGCACCATTTTTTAGACAGCGTTATTATTATACCTTAGGGTAATCTAAAAGTAAAG
>JBAYZB010000365.1:0-3160 GCA_041672765.1 Gammaproteobacteria bacterium
GTTGATATTATTGTGAATTGTTGCAGATCCACTATATATCATCAGTCTGGGCTCTTCAAGTTATTTCTTTGTAAAATCAAAAGGATAAACCAATTTTTGCATCACCAATCCATTCCCGAAAGTTGAGCTTTAACCTTATTATAATGATCTGGTTGTGTCGTTTCTTTATAGTCAGTAAAAACTCTTTTAGAAAGTTGTGCAGTATGATCAAGCCCTTCACCAAATTCCAGAAACCTAAAATTTTGTACCCTCATCCTCATGCTGCCAGGCTTCATGCCTAATTTACTACAAATAGTTTTAAGGTCGAATAATAGGCTGTCAAGCCCGTACCGACAGAGATAGAAGGCAACAATATCATTGTCATAAGTCCAATTATGCTGCGCCATGAGTGTTCTCCTTTCTCTTTAATCTGAAGGGGGTTGGTCTGAGAGGATGCATGCAATTTCATCTTTAATTTCAGAGCAATCCATATTGTCATATTCATCTTTAATAGCCTGAAGTTCATCAGATAATTCTACTTGCCACCAACCTTTTCTGCCGCTGTTTTCCTGTTTTACATAAGGATCAAACCTGTCGCGATAATTTCTCAGCGTCGTTGCTTTAACGTTTAATCTTCGCCCCAAATATTCAAAGGCCTCTGTTTGATTGAAACGTGTGTTTAAAATATCATTTAAAATGTGAAAATCGAAACGGGACATCGCATAGGCTACTTTAATAACGGCATTTCTTTTATCGCCCGTGGCTATGGTTCTTTCTCTAAAACGTGACTTATTATTGCCGGGGCGGTCCGGGAGTTCTTCCAACAGCCTTGAAATGTTTTTCAAATTATCGTTTATTGTTTTGATATGCACGGATCTTACTTCTGATTGCAAAGAATGATCAGCGATTTCTTTAAAACAATCAGAGACCAATCTCTCAATTTTTTCTTTTGCATCACACATAATTGAACCTCTTTTAAAATCGGCGACATTGTTCTGAATCAACATTCCATACTATATGTATACACGAAGTATACTTCAAACGCTTTTGTGTCAACATTTATTTTCGGAACAGAAAGATCAAGGAGAAATAAAGAAGTCAGGTCAGATAGAAATGCTGATTTTTCGACGATGGTCACGCCGCGAACGGCTGCCAAGCGACCAACTGCTCCACTCCGCTGTACTTTCCCGCGTTGACCCAAAAGAATATTTTTCTTGACAGTGACATATATTATGTTAAGAATAGGTGTCATGAAAAGCGAAAATAAAACATTCACGATGGAAGAACTCTGCGCCCTGGTGGAAATGAACAAGCGGAAGATCCGCTTTTACATCCAGAAAGGTCTCGTTGGCAGACCCGAAGGAACCGGAAAGGGCGCTTATTACACTCATCAGCATCTTGAGCAGCTCCTGACTGTCCGTAAGTGGAAGGACGCCGGTTTGTCCCTTGAAAGAATTGAGGAACTGCTTGGAGACGCAAATCAGACAGCCGAGCTCGGCAGGCCCATTCCACCGCCGCGGCCAAGAAAGCCGGGTTCGGTCGAGGTTTGGAGCCACCTGAATATTGACGACGGAGTGGAGCTGCACATTGAGCCGCAACGTTCGGGGTTGAGTCCGGAACAGGTTCGCGCTCTGTGCCGGGCGGTCGTTGAACAATTCAAAAAAATAAAGGCTGAGTATGAGTAGCATGTACATACCCGAACAACTAAGCAGCCATGGTTTGCAAACAGCTTCCGGTGATAAAGTGGCGCTGCAATCGGTCAACATTGATGCGTCTTTCGCCAACCTTCTCTGCGAGACCACTCTGACTCAGGTTTACCGGAACTTGGAACAGAAGCCGATTGAAGCGGTCTATACTTTCCCCTTGTCCAGTGACGCGGTTCTGCTGGGGCTGAACGTGGCAATCGGCGGCAGGGAAATGCAAGGCAGGGTGACTGAGAAAGCTGAGGCGGAGGAAAAATACGAAGAGGCCATTACAGACGGAAACGCGACTATTATGCTTGAACAGCTTGAGCCGGGTCTCTATTCCATGAATGTTGGCAATATTCTGGCTGATGAAGAGGTGCGCGTCACTATCATTTACGCAGAGTTGTACTGCTGGCAGGGAGATACGCTCCGCTTCCGCATTCCCACCACCATTGCGCCGCGTTACGGAAACCCCGAATGCGCGTGTCTGGAACCGCACCAGACGCCCGAATACGATCTGCTGGCGGAAAACCGGTTTCAACTCAAACTGACCTTTTCGGGTCTTCTGGCCGATGCCGCGATGGAAAGCCCTTCCCATCAAATTGCCATTGCGAAATCCGGGAATGCCGCCACTGTGACGATTGCCGCCGGCAATGCCTTTATGGATCGTGATTTTATCCTGAATATTCGTGCAAATCAGGCCGCTATGGATGCCGTGCTGCTCGACCACGATTGTGACGGCGGCTTTGTGGCGCTTGCCTCCTTTGCCCCAAAGCTGTCGCTGCCTGACGAGATACCTCCCAAAAGCATTAAAATTTTAGTTGATTGCTCCGGCTCAATGGACGGCGATTCCATCGCCCAGGCAAGACAGGCAATCAACAACATTCTGTCGCTGCTCCGGCCCGAGGATTTCTTCAATCTCATCGCTTTTGGAAGCACCTGCAAAACATATTTCAAACAGCAGGTTCAGGCCAGCAAAGCCAACATCACCAAAGTGAAACGCCTGCTTCGCAGCCTCGACGCTGACATGGGCGGAACCGGAATTGACCAGGCATTGCAGACAACTGTTCAAATCCCCGGCCCTCCTGTCCCCCAAGACATCCTGCTGATTACCGATGGAAACGTCTGGGACGGAAGCGGAACCATCAAGATGACAAAACAATCCGGCCACCGAATCTTTACTGTTGGCGTTGGAAGCTCCGTGTCGGAGAGTTTTGTCCGGCAACTGGCAAAAGAAACGGGCGGGGCATGTGAGCTGGTCTCGCCCAACGAGAACATGGCGGAGAGGATCACCCGTCATTTCAAAAGGATCTATCTGACGCGGGCGAATATTGCGATCTGTTGGCCAGTGGAACCTGTGAAAACAATCCCCCGCGATATCGGGCCGGTCTATGACGGAGACACCCTGCATGCTTTTGCCTGTTTTGACAAACAAATCAGCGGGCCGGTGATTCTTGAAATGACCTTGGCAGATGGCCGGACATTTTCCCAGACCG
>JBAYZB010000366.1:0-3155 GCA_041672765.1 Gammaproteobacteria bacterium
CAGCAACTCCACGTTGACGGAATCCGTGTCGCCGAACAGGTTGTGCATGTCGCCCAGGATCTCCTGATAGGCGCCCACCATGAAGATGCCCAGCAGGTAAGGCTTGCCCGGCTGGATGGCATGCAGCGGCAGCGTGGCCTCCACGCCTTCGCGGTCCACGTAGTGGTCGATGCGCCCGTCGGAGTCGCAGGTGAGGTCCTGGATTACCACGCGGCGATCGGGCCGCTCGTCGAGCCGGTGCAGCGGCACGATGGGGAAGATCTGATCGATGGCCCACACGTCCGGGATCGACTGGAACACGGAGATATTGCAGAAGTACTTGTCCGCCAGCTTCTCGTTGAGTTCGTCCACCGCCTCGCGCTGGGCGCGGGTGGTCGCCTGCAGCAGCGGCCGCACCTCGCGGCAGATGGCGAAGTAGAGATGTTCGATCCGCGCCCGCTGCTCCAGCGTGAGCACGCCGTGCGTGTACATGGCCTGCGCCTCGGAGAGCCAGTGCACCGCGTCGTGATAGGTCTCCAGCGCAGAGCGGCTCGACAGGCTGGCGAGCGCCTGCCACAGATCCTGGATGATCAGCGGCTCGTCGTCGCCCGCCGGGGCGATGCCGTTGCCGGGCACCTGCTCCACGTCGATGACGTTGGTGATGAGCACCGCGTGATGCGCGGTCATGGCACGGCCCGATTCGGTGATGATGTCGGGATGGGGCAGACCTTCCGCGGCGCAGATCTCCCACAGCACGTGCACCACGTTGTTGGCATACTCCTGCACGCTGTAGTTCATGGAGCAGAAGCTGCGCGAGCGGGTGCCCTCGTAGTCCACGCCCAGGCCGCCGCCCACGTCCACGGTGGCGATCCTCGCCCCCAGTCGGTGCAGTTCCGCGTAATAACGGGCGGCCTCGCGCAGCCCGCGCTGCACGTCGCGGATGTTGGCGATCTGCGAGCCCAGGTGGAAATGCAGCAACTGCAGCGCATCGAGCATGCCGACTTCCGTCAGCCGATTCACCATCCGCAGCACCTGCGCCGCGGAGAGGCCGAACTTGGCCTTCTCGCCGCCGGTGTTCTGCCACTTGCCCGCGCCGATGGAGGCGAGGCGCACGCGCACGCCAAGCAGGGGCTTGACCTGAAGATTCTGCGCCTCCTGGATGACGAGCTCCAACTCCGAGAGCTTCTCCACCACGATATGCACCCGGTGGCCAAGCTGCAGCCCGATGAGCGCGAGGCGGATGTATTCGCGGTCCTTGTAGCCGTTGCACACCACCACGCCACCCCGCTGGTCGGCGAGCGCCAATACCGCCATGAGCTCCGGCTTGCTGCCCGCCTCCAGCCCGACGCGCGCGCCGCCGTGGGCCAGAATCTCCTCCACCACGCGGCGCTGCTGATTCACCTTGATGGGATAGACCGCCGTGAAGCGGCCCCGGTAATCATCCACTTCCATGGCGCGGGCGAAAGCGCCGCACAGGGTGTCGATGCGGTCGTGCAGGATATCCGTGAAGCGCACCAGCACCGGCAGCGTGAGGCCGGCGCCCTTGATCTCCTCGGCAAGCTCGTAGAGGTCGATACCCGGCCGGTCGGACCGGCGGTCCGGCCGCACCACCAGATGGCCGCGGTCATTGGTGTCGACATAACCGTTGCCCCAGTGTGCGATGTTGTAGGTCTCGCGCGCCTCTTGGATAGTCCAGTTTGTCATGGTCGCCTAAATAAAAAATCCCGGGCCGCGGACGCAGACCTCGGGGCTTGGTTCATGGGTGACGTGCCTCGCCAATTATCGAAGATTCGGCCCGGGAAAGAAACGAACAATAATGATGCTCCGGTCCTTGTCCGGCGCGCGTCCGATCCTGTATTCTGCGCGCCTCATTGGCTTACGGAGGTTGCGGGCAATGGCGCTGGACAATACCTGGTACAGCGAGATTCACGGAGCGCAGGGCTCCGCCTTTTCTCTGAAGATCAAGGAAAAGCTGCACGACGAGCAGACACCGTTCCAGCGCATCGAGGTCTACGAGACCGAGGGCTTCGGCACGCTCATGACTATCGACGGGCTGGTGATGCTCACCGACCTCGACAACTTCCTGTATCACGAGATGATGTCGCACCCGGCGCTGTTCACCCACCCGGCCCCGAAGCGGGTGCTCATCATCGGCGGCGGCGACTGCGGCACGCTGCGCGAGGTGCTCAGGCATCCCGAAGTGGAAGGCGCCTGGCAGGTGGAGATCGACGAGCGCGTCACGCGCGCGGCGGAGAAATACTTCCCGGAGCTGTGCGAGTCCAACAGCGACCCCCGCGCCCACCTGCACTTCGAGGACGGCATCAAGTGGGTGGCCGAGGCCGCGGACGAAACCTACGACGTGATCATCGTGGACAGCACCGATCCGGTGGGCCCGGCCGAGGGGCTGTTCAACGAGGCCTTCTACCACAACGTCTGGCGCGTGCTGAAGCCGAACGGCATCCTCGTCGGCCAGAGCGAATCGCCCCTGTACCACCTGGACCTGATCCGCTCCATCCACCAGGCACTGCGCAGGGTGGGCTTCGCCGACGTGGTCACCATGCCCTTCCCCCAGCCCGTCTACCCCTCCGGCTGGTGGTGCGCCACCATGGCGAGCAAGGACGCCACCGTCACGAATTTCCGCGAGGAGGCCGCGGCCAACAAGCCCTTCAAGACCCGCTACTACAACGCCGCCATCCACCGCGCATCCCTGGCGGCGCCGGAGCTGCTGCGCGAGGCGCTGGCCGGGCTGTAGGCGGGCACCGGCGTTTCGACGCAAAGACGCAAAGGCCGCAAAGAACGCAAAGCAGGAAAGAGTGACCTCATGGCCGTGCCCGGAGATCGTGCCATGGACGGATGGCGCGCCGGGAAGCGGCGCAGGGACCGCGCCGATACGGATGAACTCTCTACTCCTTACACCCTTCGGGCGCTTCGCGCCTTTGCGTTGAGTTGCGAGCGTGCACGGTGGGCGGTGCCACTCTGCATCGGGCGCAAAGAAACCAGGGAGGGTTTTGACGCTCAGCCCTGCGCCACCCGCAGCCTATCGATCCGCAGCCGCTGGCGCTCGTCGAACAGCCGGTGCGCGCCGAGCCACACCGCCCCCACGGTTCCGAAGCCGGTCCCGGCCGTGATCAGGAACATCATCAGGATCTGGTAGTTCACCGCCTCCAGCGGCGGCG
>JBAYZB010000367.1:0-3138 GCA_041672765.1 Gammaproteobacteria bacterium
TGGCACGGACAGAGAAAATTATCTGCTCGCTCTGAAGGTGGCTGACATTTTAACATGGGATATTGATTTCAACACTGATTTGCGTACCGGCGACACTTTCAGAATTATCGCTGAAGGGCTTTATTTAAACGGAGAATTTAAAAAATACGGGAGAATATTATCATTAGAGTTTATCAACAACAAGACCCCTTACAACGCTTATCTTTTTGAAAACGACGGCAAAATGGATTATTATAACGCTGAGGGTCAATCCTTACGCAAAGCTTTTTTAAAAGCGCCGCTCAGTTTCAGAAGAATAAGTTCTTCTTTTTCAAAAAATCGTCGGCATCCTATTCTGAAGATTTACAGACCTCATCAAGGTATTGATTACGCCGCCGCTACGGGAACTCCAGTCAGCGCAGTGGCGGACGGAACGGTCAGATTTGCCGGTTACAAAGGTAATTACGGCAATCTCATTATCATCTCGCACCGCAACGGTTATCAGACATATTACGGCCATCTTTCTCGCATCAAAAGCAATGTTCGCAAAGGTAAAAAAGTCCGGCAGGATGATTTAATCGGTTACGTGGGGGCCACCGGTATGGCCACAGGACCGCATCTGCATTATGAGATGAGAATGGATAAAACTCCGATTAACCCACTCAGTGTCAAAAGCATTGCTGGGAAACCTGTCCCCTCGGCGCAAATGGTCGAATTCAAAAAGCTTACTCATACGATGGATAAAATTTTCGCTGCAGCAATTTTTTATGATACCCAAAACATGGAACGAAATAATCATTACCTGCAAAAGGCATTATTGGCGACTTTAAAAACACAGCAAGACAACTCTCTTCAAAATTATTATTAACCCAGGGAATTTAGTTTCTGGTGCCATTATGTTACCCTAGGACTCTATCAGGACTTTCGCCAATACGCACAGGCGACAGGCGTAACATTATGGAATAATAGACGATAATCCGATAAAAACGCGATTACCTACTATGGGGGATTTGACAGTTGAGCGCCGTCAGTAAGACCTCTTGCTCTTTTGATATGGAACACCGGACACGAACAGCCTTGGTTGATTTTGGATAGAGAAGAATGGCCGTATTGACGGATGACAGCAATTCCAGCATCCGCTCCGCGCCGTGCGTAAAACCATTGGTACGAGCTCGCTTGTGCGCAATGCGCACGAGGAGAAGCGCAATCATGCAAGTCAACGCATGTACCCGTATTTTGGAATCCGTCCAGTGAAACACCGGGTCCATTTTAACCCATCGGTCGGATTTGGTAATCCGGAAAGCATCCTCGATAATATACCGATCAAGATAAATGTCGATCACCTCGCCAGGTTGAAGGGATTCACGGTCTGTAAAAAGAATCTGCTTACCGAACCTCGTTTTAGCCTCCTCGATGGCCGGAAAGTTCTTGCGTGCGCTGACCTTGAAACGGTTTTCTTCTTCCTCAATATCGATATCGAGAAGCCCCGTTACATGATACCGGTCTGTGATCTCCAAAGCCTGCCGTTTAATCGAATCCATGGTGGAACGGCCATCGGCACCCCTGGCTTTGCGTTTGAAGGAAGACAACTCTTCCTTGGCTTTTTCCAGATTCTGCTCCATGCGGTGTAATTGGCGCTGGAAAGTGGACTCGTTGAAGGAAACAATAATCCTGCGCTTTGCGCCATAGATTTCTTCGCGGGTCTCATAAACCGGTAATACTTCGCCACTTTTGACACAGACCTCCCGGTATTGTTCCAGGGGAACACGACAGAGGTCTTTATGGTGATACGGGCTGCGGCTGCCGACAAAATGATGCCGGCTTTCATCCAGCTTTAAGATCAGCTCTTCGCTGTTGTTTCCCTTATCGAACACCAGCGTAATCCCTTTCTTGTCGGACATGGCGGCATTGATTTGCTCAAAGATCTCATCGATCAATTTTTTCATCACTTTGGCGTCATGCTCATTGGCGGGATACAGCCTGCTGAACAAGGGGATTCCATGATCGCGGTCCACCGCCAGAGCCAGGCCGATATGCCGTAAACTGTTGCGCCCGGCCTTGGACTTGGTGATCCTGGATAATTCGGAAGGGTTGAGCACATCGAGATAGTTGTAATAGTTGGACGTATCGTAAACGATCGTATCGAGGGGAATGTTTTCCAGCTCGATCGCTTTTTTGGCGACATCATCGCCAATCCTGGCAATCATCTCTTGGTCTAATTTATCAAAATGATCCCAGAAGTTCTGAGATTCCAGCTTGTCCTTTTGCAGCGGCATGTAAAGATGCAAGGCCGTGGATTCGACCCATTCCGCGATTTTACTTTTGGAGGTTGCGGCAAGTGCACGGTTGAGCGCGGCAATAAGAAGGTAATCGCCAACACTCATGCCCTGCTGGCGTTTACTGCAGTGCTGGTCAATGATTTCCCTGATGCCCAGTTCTTCGGCGATTTTGAAAAGAACCGCTATCGCGCCTTCCGAAACACAGTCGATTTGCCGGGGTTCTTCTTTATCGGTACTTCCCTCCGCCAGAGCGATGATTTTCTCGATGGTTCCCAGGTACCATTGCTTGACGATGCGGGGTTTGCCGTCAACGCGCGCGGATTCTGCGATGACATAGTATGTACTATATTTAGACTTTTTCTTAATGATGCTAGCCATGACTCCTTATATATAATATGTACTACTACGTCAAGTAAAAAAATAATAAATCCTTAAAATTCTTTGTATTGCGCTTAATAAATGCTCCTCGGGTAGTATGTAATCGCATTTGAGGCGCTGAAAGCCAGTCCAGATAAGGCTTTCAGCGATTAGACCGTTCTATTGGCGAAAGTTCTGTATGAAGTGCTCATAAATTGTAAGGATTATGGTTTAAAGGATCAGATGACAAGAGCTGCGGTCAGTATTTCCAGCAACATAGCTGAAGGCGCTGAAAGAGATTCAAAACAGGAATTTATCAGATTTTTACATATTGCCAAGGGATCGGCGGCGGAACTTCGTACACAGTTTTATATTGCATGTCAAGTTGGCATCATAAAGCAGGAAATACAGCAGGAGTGCACGGAAGAACTAAAAAAGATTTCTGCGATGCTCCAAGCACTCATTAGATCCATAAAAACGTAAGACGTAAAACGTAAAACTTTTTTACTTTTCTTGTAACTTT
>JBAYZB010000368.1:0-3105 GCA_041672765.1 Gammaproteobacteria bacterium
CCGTTCATCCGGTTCGGAGTGGAACAGGTTGTTTTCCATCCAGTACTGGTACCATCTGTTCTCTACCTCTGCGGGGTTGTATTTGCTTGCAATTTCCATCTCTGATTACCTGGGTTTTTTAAGGATTCCGAAGGCGGAACCCTTTGTCGTTTGATTTTTGTATATAGAAAGTGCAAAAATACAAAAAATAACTCAAAGCATTTTGTTGTTCAGTTTATCTCGAAGATATTGGGTGAATGTTACACCATTTAAAATTAATAATAGAGATGTAATAGGCAGAACTATAGGTTTATGGATGTTTGTTGTGTGTGTCTGATTTGTTCTAACGGAGAAAGGGGGTGAATTGATCCTTTCAAATTTTTGTCCAATATTCTGCAGCCGATGCACAAAGAATTTTTATATATTTGTTACTTGGTAAAGAATTTGAGTGTAAGAATCGGGCCATTGATTATTTATTTTTAATATCTTATCCTGAATTTGTAAGTAAATTATTCCCCTATAATGAAAATAAACATTTTTAAGTGTTGTTTATTTGCTATAATATTTAATATATCAGCGTGTTATTCTTTTGGATACTCACACGTATTTAAAGGAATCTCGAAAACGGATGGGCTTTCTGATTTATTGGTAAATGTAATTTTTCAGGATTCAACAGGATTTATTTGGCTGGGCACGGGAAAAGGACTGGATCGCTTCGATGGAATAAAGGTTAAACATTTTCCTTTTGAAAATACTTTACAGGAACAACGCATAAGAATCAATACAATTTGTGAAACAAGAAACGGTCAAATTTGGGTTGGTAACGCACTTGGTTTATGGAAACTGGATGAAAGTACGGGACATTTGATCAGAATTGTCCCTGAAACGATAAGTCATACGGTGAATACCCTTTTGTTTGACGGCAATAACCATTTATACATTGGAACAGAGCGTGGATTTTACGTGTATGATTCTTCAACTATCGAGCAGATAAACTTAAACGACAATCCCTTTTCTTCTTCGAACAACATCAGAGGTATAACCAAGGATGATTCCGGATTATTATGGCTGGCAACTACAAGCAGTGTTATTATGTATGATGCTGTGAATAAAAAAGTAAGAGAGTACAGCTATCCGGACAACTTTTCCATAAAAGCAAATTTCAGAAATATCACGTATCTGGATCATACGCTCTATCTCGGAACTTATAATGCCGGCATAATCCGTTTCGATATTCAAACAGAACGGTTTTCGAATTTTATCGATGTCGGATCAAATATTGTATCCTCTATTTCAACAGATGGAGATGATATGGTTTATGCATCGACTGACGGGAACGGGATCTTTTTTCTCTCCCATCGTAAAAAAGAAATTATACAAAGTTTGCGCCACGACGTAAATAATCCGGAAAGTATTCGTTCTAATTCTGTCTATTCGCTATTAGTGGACAGGATGCAGAGGATATGGATTGGCTATTACCAGGATGGCTTGGATTATAGCCTTTATCAATCCGGTTTGTTTAAAGTGTATAAATCAGATTCTGTTTTTAACTCTCTTAATTTAACGGTACGTTCTTTTGTGATGAATGGCCATGAAAAACTTATTGGAACCAGAGATGGTCTTTATTTCATCAATGAGAAAGAAAAGAGAGTAAAATATTTCAACCGGTCTGTATTGCAATCCGACTTAATTCTTTCCCTTACGTATTATCGCGATGAATATTATATAGGGACGTATGGTGCCGGAATGTATATTTTAAATCCCAAATCACTGGAAATTCGTCGTTATTCTGGTGAGAATCATGAAGTATTACAAAATGGGCATATTTTTTGTTTTCGTCAGGATAAGCAAGGGGACATGTGGATTGGATCCTCTCAAGGTGTAATTCGCTATCATAGTTTGAAAGATGAAATAACATTGTTCACCAGTACGAACTCTCAATTACCCGAGGGGAATGTGTACGAGGTTTTTTTCGATTCAGAGGGCAAAGGATGGTTTTGTACTGACAATGGATTGGCGTTGTTCGATTCCAATACCGAAAGTGTCAGGACAAATTTGTTTCCGCCCGATTTTTTTCATAAAGAGAAGATTCATGTCATGTATGAAGACAGGCAACACCGGCTTTACTTTCTTCCTGAAAAAGGAGATTTTTTTATTTCCGATCTCAGCATGAAATCATTTTCCAGAATCAATAAGTTGCCCGCTCTTCAGGCGAATATCTATACCTCCATCGTGGAAGATGATTCGGGGTGCATTTGGCTCACTTCAGATGGGGGGCTTGTACGTTTCTGTAATGAAAAGTACACCGTATTCAATTATATGCACGGTATTCCATCCCCTACCTTTACCCATTATACGGCATATAGGGATCAGAATGGGATATTGTGGTTTGGAAATTCCAAGGGATTGTTGTACGTAGATCCAGCTAATATTCCCGAAACAGAGCAGAAGCCTTCTACTACTCTTGTGCTTTCCGATCTGCTTGTCAATGGCAACTCTTATCAATAAAAGAACTTAAAAGTATAATAGAGGAAAAGCAGGCCATATTCGAGTACGATCAGAATAATATTGTATTCCGTTTTTCAGATTTATCCTATACCAATCCCTCTGCTATACTCGTTGAATATAAAATGGATAAGATAGACGGTGACTGGATGTTTATAACCGGACAAAATGAGATTTCATATTTCAACCTTTCTCCGGGAAAATATATATTTCGTATGCGTATTCCGGGAAATGAAGATTCTCAAGTCTCCTTTGCCATTAAGATCAGACAATCTCCGTTTTTTAAATCCCGTACTTTTCTGTTTTTTTTGTTTGGCATTTTATTGATTGCATTGCTATATTATGTTACCATATTGTTAAAGAGCAAAAATGCTGTAAATCAGAGTTATAATGCACTCGAGGCTGATTTGTCGGATAAAGAAGAGGAAAAATACAAGATGAATCGGATTAGTACCGAAGAGTGTTATGCCCTTCATGAGGCACTAAATAAATATATGCAGGATGAAAAACCTTACATGAATAAAGAGCTTAAAATAGGAGATTTAGCTGATGCACTTCATACTTCATCACATTCTTTGTCATATCTCTTTAATCAGCATCTGAACATCTCCTATTATGATT
>JBAYZB010000369.1:0-3086 GCA_041672765.1 Gammaproteobacteria bacterium
GGGTCGCCGGCCGGCGACGCGGCGTCCCTTGGACGAAGTGCGCGGGGATATCGTGGCCGAACTGCGTACCCGTGCCGCAAAGGACAAGGCGCGTGAGGTGGGCGAGGAGATCCTTAAACGCGCCGAGGCCGGCGATGCGCTGGATACGCTTGCGGCCGAACACGACGTCAAGGTCGAGCGGCCCGGCCTGGTGGAGCGTAGCGAGCAAGGGGTGGATCCTGCCATATTGCAGGCTGCCTTCAAGTTGCAGAAACCGGCGCAAGGAAAGCCGACTTACGGGACGACGCTCCTGCCGTCCGGTGATTACGCCGTCATCGCTGTGACGGCAGTGCAGGAGGGTGACCCGTCCAAGGTGCCAGAAGAACAGCGTAAATCCATCGCCCGCTCTTTGGCCCAGATGAACGGCGTCGGCGAATTCGCCGCGCTGATGGGGCGGTTGAAAGGACAGGCGAAGATCGTCATCAACGAAGACAGGCTCTGAGGCCGCTCGGTTAGGGCTCTACTCCACTGCTCAGGCAGTGGGCCGAAAAAAGGCCTGCCCGCCTTGCGGCGGGCAGGCCTTTATCATGATGGTGGCGTCAATCCGCAACCGCCGGGGCAGCCGCGTGCATGCTTAGCCGTTTTCGCCCATTGCCAGCACGTTATAGCCGCAGTCCACGTATGCGATCTCCCCGGTGATGGCGGAGGCCAGATCGGAACACAGGAAGGCGGCGACGTTGCCTACTTCCTCGATTGTGACATTGCGCCGCAACGGGGCGTTGTTTTCGTGGTAGTCCAGCAGCTTGCGGAAGTCACTGATGCCCGAGGCGGCAAGCGTCTTGATCGGACCGGCAGACACGGCGTTCACGCGAATGCCCTCGGGGCCCAGGCTCTTGGCGAGATAACGCACGCTGGCCTCCAGGCTGGCCTTGGCAAGACCCATCACGTTGTAGTGCGGTACTGCCCGCACCGCGCCCAGGTAGGTCATGGTCAACAGGGCCCCGTTCCGCCCCTGCATCATTTTGCGCCCGGCCTTGGCCAGGGCGGTGAAGCTGTAGGAGCTGATTTCGTGGGCGATGCGGAAGCCTTCGCGGGTAACGTGGTCCAGGTATTCCCCTTCCAGCTCCTCGCGCGGAGCGAAGGCGACGGAATGGACGATGATGTCCAGCCCGTCCCAGCGCTTGCCGAGTTGCTCGAAGAGGGCTTCGATCTGCTCGTCGCTGCTGACATCGCAGGGCAGCGTGATGTCGGAGCCGCACTCGGCAGCCATTTTTTCCACGCGTTCCTTCAGTTTGCCATTCTGAAAAGTGAATGCTAGTTCCGCGCCCTCGCGCCGCATTGCCTGGGCAACGCCCCAAGCGATGGACCGATTGCTGGCGAGTCCGACGATCAACGCTCGCTTACCGGCAAGAAATCCCATTTTCTGATCCTTATGTACGGTATATATGGTGGGTATGGTGAATGACTCAGGCGCTCCTGACGGAGCACGCGACAATAAGACGCCCTTGGGCGGTGTATTCCTGGCGCAGTAAGGTACCCAAAAATCCCCGCTTCGGAAAGAGGCTGATACCGCACAGAAGGCCATAACAAGAGCAAACGGCAGGAACCCAAGAGATTTCCTCGTGTCCTAGACCAAGGGCGCAAGACGCTCCCCTTACGGTATAAGGGATTGGCCCCACGCAGTACCAAGCCACCGTCGTCCAAGGAAAATTGCCTACAACCTCGCAATGTACGTGTATACTCGGTTGAATGCTCCCACTGCCGAATGCTGAACCGGTCGAGAATGCAGCAGGTGTTCCGATATCTTATCCTGGGTGCAGCGTTTTTGCTTGCCGCTTGTACCGATCAACCCTGGAACGATCCCTATCCGGCGGCAGAATTTCGCGAAAATGTGCTCTATGCCGCATTTCCCGCGCGGCCTAAACATCTCGATCCGGCACAGTCCTATTCCTCCAACGAGATCGTTTTCACCGGTCAGATCTATGAGCCGCCGCTGCAATACCACTATCTGGAGCGGCCCTACCGCCTGATTCCGCTGACGGCGGAGGCGGTGCCGCAGCCACGGTACCTGGATCGTGAGGAGCGCGAGCTCCCGCCGGACGCCCCCGCGGACCAGATCGCCTACAGCGTGTACGAGATTCGCATCAAACCCGGCATCTACTATCAGCCGCACCCGGCCTTCGCGCGGACCGCGGAGGGGCGGTTCCTGTATCACGTACTCGGTCCGGACGATCTGAAGGACGTATATACGCTCGCTGACTTCCCGCAGACCGGCACGCGGGAGCTGGTGGCCGCGGACTACGTCTTCCAGATCAAGCGGCTTGCCGACCCGCGCATCCATTCCCCCATCCTCGGGCTCATGAGCGAGTACATCGTGGGGCTCAAGGAGCTGGCCGACACCCTGCAACAGGCTTATGCCGACCTGCGCCGCGCGGAGCCCGACGCGCGCTTCCTGGACCTGACCCGGTTCGACCTCGTCGGTGTCGAACTCGTCGACCGCTACACCTACCGCATCAAGGTCTACGGCCGCTACCCGCAGCTCCTCTACTGGCTCGCCATGCCGTTTTTTGCGCCGGTGCCGCCGGAGGCTGACCGCTTTTATTCGCAGCCCGGCATGGCCGAGCGCAACCTCACGCTCGACTGGTACCCGGTGGGCACCGGGCCTTTCATGCTCACCGTCAACAATCCCAACCGCCAGATGGTGCTGGAGCGCAACCCGAACTTCCATGGCGAGAGCTATCCGAGCGAGGGGGAAGAGGGCGACGCGGAGCGGGGGCTGCTGGCCGACGCGGGGAAGCCGCTGCCGTTCATCGACAAGGCAGTGTACAGCCTGGAACAGGAGTCGATCCCCTACTGGAACAAATTCCTTCAGGGCTACTACGATTCCTCGGCCATCGGGGCGGACAGCTTCGACCAGGCGATCCGCATCGGCAGCCAGGGCGAGATGGCGTTGACGGAAGCGATGGAGGCCAAGGGGATCAAGCTGGAAACCGCGGTCATGGCCACGACCATGTATCTCGGCTTCAACATGCTGGACCCGGTGGTGGGCGGCTACAGCGAGCGGGCGCGCAAGCTGCGCCAGGCCATCTCCATTGCGATCGATTACG
>JBAYZB010000370.1:0-3080 GCA_041672765.1 Gammaproteobacteria bacterium
TTTTCTCAATTTTTTGTAAAATTATGGTATTGATATTAAGTTCCAGTTTTTCTGCAAGTGTAATTGAATAAATCAAGATGTCAGCCAACTCTTCCTTTACTCTATCTAAATCTGCTGCTTCATTCCATTGATACAGTTCTAATAGTTCTGCTGCCTCGATAGAAATTGATTTAGAAAGATTCGCTGGTGTATGGTGTTTTATCCAATCCCTTTCATTACGAAAATCAATAATTTCTTTGGCGGGAAGATTAGTATTAATAATTTTAGCCACTAGTTCTCCTCCATTGTTATTTTGGAAACATGCTTACCATTTACTTTCGAATACTAAGATACTGCTAGGCATTCCTTTAATTTGAATATCAAACTTGAGACTAGATTCAACTAAAGTAGATGCATTGTGAATTCTAAAACTAAATTGCCATCCTTCATCCATATACATCTCGACCGTGTTTTTACTATTGGGTTTAAAGTCAATACTAATGATTCTTGTTGGAAGTTTTGAAACTGATATGATTGTTTTCGTTTTCTTAATTTGACCTTGCTTATTAAGCTGCCCACGAAAATTAAACGTCTGGATTTGGGTTACTTTTCTATGATCTATTCCAATAACTTTATAGAAGTCATATTCTCCCAAAAGATACTCAACCATTTTTCTTGGAATAATAGAACCATACTTTTGGTAACTTCTTTTTACCTCCAAGATGAATGCTTTTAATAAGGGAACATATATAGTGTCATCTTTGTGGGGTATATTACTCCATTTAGTATTTTTATTCTTTTCATTATCCAAAAAAGTAAAAAGAGGTTGAACATCAGCCCAGTAATTATCTGAACATTCAACAGAAAACCATTTTTTTCCAAAATCAAGATTTTTTGCTAAGCGAGAATGCTTAACTGCAAAATGATTGTGTTTAACACTAAGACCAATTTCCCAATTTGCTCCGGTACGTATAATTAATACATCACGAACATCGCCTTTCTCGCCCATCTTATCTGACTGAATTTTCAATTTAATTGGGTCATTACCTAGGTCAGAAATTATTGGTTCAAAATCTAAAATAGCCTTTACGCCTGCAATCGCTCCAGATATTAAATCATTTTGTAGTTCTACATCAATTGAATTCCAAGCTCGTTTTGAAGCCTCAAAACTCGAATCCTCAACAATGATCACATTTCTAATTTTGGAAATGGTGTTCTTCAACTCTTGTATATATGCGTATTCGTTCGCCCTTCCTTGAAAATTACTTAAATCACTCATTTATTACTCCTTACTTTAACCTTATAAACGTCGTTCGAGACGAGTTTGAATTATTTATTTTGTACTTACAAGCGCTTTTTTAATCGCGTTTGCCATTTCGTATGCAAGATTAACCGGGACAGCATTTCCCACCATTTTGTATCCGTCCTCTAATTTCTCGTAGTAGAAGATAAAGTCATCTGGGAAAGTTTGAACGCGAGCACATTCTCTCACAGTTAATCTTCTATATTTTTTTTCTTCGCCTTCAACGAACATAAACAAATCTGTATCGACTTTTTTCATTGCTGGTGCTTGAGGATGTAATTGACACTGGCGTCCGGAAGCTTGGACTGTAAATGCCTGCTGATCCCATGTTCTCACACGATTTCTACTCATGAATATGGTTGAGAAAGCTCCGATAAAGTATTCATGATTGGGCACTATGCACTTTTCACCATTTGAATAATTTTTTGGAAGCGCCTTGATTGCGCTGTCTTTCAAATCATAAATTGCATCCCGTAATGATTTCTTGGATGATTTCGGGGTTGGCGGCACAAACGTTACTTTTAAATCTTTTCGAAATCCAACATAAAACACTCGTTTTCTGTCTTGTGGAACCCCAAAATCAGCTGCATTTAACAAGGTTACACTGACATCGTAACCCGCAATCTCAAACTGCTGAATTATCGCAGTTACTGCGCTGCTATGTATTTTAGCCATCATTCCACTAACATTCTCTGCAAGAAAGAATTTTGGCTGTTTATCTTTCAGTATTCTTATATATTCATAGAATAGTTTCCCTCGAGGATCGTCTATTCCTCTCAATGAACCGGCTTCACTCCACGACTGACAGGGAGGTCCTCCAATGATGCCGTCACAATTTGGAAATTGACTTGAATCTATTTGACATATATCACCTTTTATAAGCTGAGCACTATGATTTTTTTCATATGTTTTCCAAATAGATTTATCAAATTCGTTTGCTACAACGACTTCAAACCCAGCCTTATCAAATCCAAGATCCAAACCACCTGCTCCAGCAAATAGACTAATTAACTTCATTTTCATATTGTCAACGCTCTCCCTTTTCTAAATTATTTACGGTTTGATTCTCGTCAGTGAACTCTAATATGTCGCCAACTGAGCAATTAAGAAATTTGCAAATTCTCATCAGAACATCCATGCTGACTTTTTCGCCCTTTGATAACTTAGAAATTGATGACCAACTAATTCCACAAGAATGATTTAAATCTTGTTTTTTCATATTGTTGTCAATAAGAAGTTTCCAAAGTTTATTATAATTAGCATTCATTTGCGGGCTCCTTTGTTGAATTATTTTATCACATTTATATCACAATACAGAGTATTTCTTCGCAAATGCATATATTAACTATATATTGAAGTTGAATTATTCCTAAAAGACATGTTTTTACTGGTTTGAAAATTCCCAACGGGCTTTTTCCATTGCAGTGAGAAAATACCCAAACTTGTTTTTAATTGCCACTTCTTCAACATACTTACTCGTTAGTCGCTCTTTGTATTTGTGAATGAAGTATTGAACATAGAGTTTGAAGTCATCAAATTCGTATCCGTTTTCTCCAATGAATTTTTCAAAGAAACAATCGTATCTAAAATACTGCCTTTTATCTTTTGCAGTTAAGTAACCGGAGTTTATTAGATAGCGAGTTAGGACATGATGTTTATCAAAGGTGAGTTTGTCATCTAACTCGCTAATTCTATCTAATTTATCTAATAAATCTATTTTATCTAATATATCCTTTGTTATCTCTTTGTTATATATATCTTTATTATTGGGTACATTTTCTGTACACCCCCCCTGTAC
>JBAYZB010000371.1:0-3052 GCA_041672765.1 Gammaproteobacteria bacterium
ATTGAGAGTGGCTGTAACCACCCAAAAGGGGCTCAAGCTTTTTATCGAGAGTGCCCCGGACACTGCGGCCGCCGGCGAAAGTTACGAAATAAACGCAAGGATAGCAAACGAGGGTAATTCACCGGTATCAATAACACTCTCGGCAAAAAGCGCAGAAAATTTTCAGATTGAATTGTCGCCCCAAGAGGCCACTTTACCGGCAGGTGGCAACGCACAAGTGACCGCCTCGGTAAAAATACCATCCAGCTTTATGAAAAATGTAAGAAACACAGTCTCTCTGGTCGCTTCAGCTAAAGATGATCCATCTGTCCGAACCACAATTTACGCGCCTACTGACATCTTATCAAGAAGAGCAGAGATAGACCTCTATCACCGCATTCCCGCGGAATTGACGCTCCGTGCGATGGGACAGAGAAACAACAGTGGCTCAAACGGCTGGGACGCTCATCTGGAAGGCGGCGGCGCTATCGATGAGAGCGGTCGCAGACATGTGGAGTTTCTTTTCTCATGTCCGGACACAAACGACAAGGGGCTTTACGGCGAACGGGACGAATATTATATGAACTATTATGATCCCGGCCTTGATATAAGGCTAGGCGATCAAAGTTACGGACTGTCGCTTCTGACTTCCTACGCAAGATACGGAAGAGGCGCAGAAATAAAGTACCACCCGGAGACGAGCAGATTCGGCGTCGGCGGCTACGCGATAAAAAGCCGATTTTCGGTGCCGGCCTGGAAGGAAAACGGCGCGTATGCCGAGTCTTCGGTTTTCGCATGGTCAAAACTGAAATTTAACTATCTGCAGAAAGAATATGACAGATACAACTCGTCGCCACGAATACAGGACAATATCTGCAGCATAGAAGGGACGTTCAATCCAACGAAGGACGCTAAGCTTACCGTAGAATACGCGAAGAGCGAGCGCGAGGTGTCGTCGCAAAAACTCAATGACGACGCTTACAGGGCCGAGCTCTTTGGGAACATTGGGAGAGCTCGTTATTATTTGAACAAAAAGCATGCCGGGCCTGATTTTCACGGATACTACAACGACAGCGACTATATGTCAGGTTCGCTTAATATACCTTTTTCAAAACATACGATAGGGTTCATATCCTATAGCACGTACGAAACCAACATTGACAAAAGGAGCGACAAGGGTACGGCATCCGAAGAAGAAAAGCTGTTTCAGACGGGTGTCAGCTACAGCTTTCAAAACGGCTGGTACGCACAATTGGCATACGATGGGTTTAAAAGAAAAGACGTTATGCCGCCAGCAAAGTACGACTTCGAAGAAATGGCGTGGAGGTTCCGCATAGGCCGAAGCGCCGGGAAATTTAACTACAGGATCGAGGCCCGCAACGCGGATCAGGACGACAATATAAGCGGAGAGAGCGCGTCCTTGTGGAATTACAGTTTCTATGTATCCTATGCGCCGTCGGATAAGCTTTTCTTTACATTTTACGGCGGCTTTGGCGACGACGACGCGCTGGAAGGCAGCAGGCTGCTTTCAGACCAGTGCAACTTGGGCGTATCCTTCCGATGGGCATTGACTAACAATATAACGCTGAGAGGTTGGTTTACAAAGTACAACTTCGACTCAAACAATCCTGAAAGCAATCAATATGATGTTGAGTTGAGGTACGTAACTGACCGAGAGCAAACTTGGTCCGTAGAAATGCGGCGGTACGACAGGGAAAACGTGCGGGACATAGAAACCAATTATGTGCTTTCCTATTCGATACCTATCGGCATACCGGTTGGGAAGAAAAAATCTTTGGGCATAGTTGCGGGAAAAGTCTGGAAGCAAAACGACGATGGCAGATCTCCGCTTGCGAACGCGGTCATTACGATCAGCGGCATCATGGCTGTCACGGATGCTTCAGGCAGGTTTTCGCTCTCAGCCCCTTCTGGCGAATATCTTTTGAACGTTAGGCGTTTCTCTGTTGGCATTGAGAACAGGGCGGCGGAAAAACTCCCATTAAAGGTGACCGTCGAACCAGGCAAGACGTCGAACGTCGAATTGAACATCGTTAAGGCAGCCTCCCTGCGCGGCCGCGTTGTATTGACATCAAACGGTGACATCGAAACAAAAGGAGGACTTACCGTGGTTGGCGAGCCGCTGAGCGTTTCCTCAAAACTGCAAGATAAAATCAGAGGAGTTCTGGTGGAGATCTCTCGCGAAGACGAAGTCTTGAGGACCCTTTCCGATGAAAACGGCGAATTCTCCTTCGCGGACCTGCGCCCGGGAGCGTGGAAGTTTATAGCATACGAGAACAACATTCCCACCTACCACTACATCCAAAACCCTAAGGAAGATATTATCCTTCTCCCCGGCGGCTTGAAAGAGATAGAGGTGAGGGTGGTACCCAAAAAAAGAGAGATAAAGATGATAGACCAGGGGACGATCGTTAAGTGACGACATCCGCTCGGCTGTCATAGCCAACCGGCGTGCCGTATGACAAGCGATGCGCGAAAAAAGCTCCCCACGGCATCGCCCTTGTGGAGTTCTTTACTGAATTTTTCCACCCCTAAAAGCAGTCAGAACTTTGAAAAATACATATAGGATTACGCACTAAAAAGCAGAGGGTAGCCCCTCGGGCGGTATAATTGAAATAGCCACAAATCAAGTAATACCCTAAGCGTCAAACCATCCGTACCTGTGCGGAATAATATTAAACGTCTAAAGTTCCCCCTGTACCTTAACAGTTAGGGGGGCTTTTTATGTTCGGTCACAGTGGCAAACAGATCTATCTTATATACGGATCTACGGATATTCGTAAGGAATAGACGTAACGTCAAATATCCCGGACCTCTGGATGTTATCCAGGTTCGGGATATTTGGAAATTTGAGCTATCTTGGACAGCAGTGATAAAGTGTGGAATTATATCCTCATTTAAAGAAAATGAGTAACAAAGCAGGAGGCCCAAATACTTACAGGCCTCCTACCAATCTGAAAAAGCATTGCTCGGGGTTATTTTTTAAGATTTTTTTAAAGTAACGTCCAAACTATATTTTCCCCTCCAACTTATCCGCCCACCACTGAGCCAATTC
>JBAYZB010000372.1:0-3051 GCA_041672765.1 Gammaproteobacteria bacterium
ATTTAGATCCCTGGTATCAGCCGGTATCCGGTAGTAACCGGGCAAATCCACGGCCTTTGCCATCTCTTCTCGATTCACCAATGTCTCATGCTTCTTTTCCCCATGCCGGGTACCGATGATCTTGATTTCGGTCTTCGCTTCAAACATTTCTATCAATGCCTGTGCGAGGTCTTTCACTGTAGAAGCCGGCGATTTCTGGACAAATATATCGCCCTGCACACCATGCTGATAAGCATAAACAACCAGCTCTACCGCTTCTTCCAGAGACATCAGATATCTGGTCATGGTTGGATCAGTAATCGTGATCGGTTTTCCTGCTTTTATCTGCTCAATAAACAAGGGGATTACAGAGCCTCTGGACGCCATCACATTGCCATATCTGGTACCACAAAGCACCGTTCCGCCCTCCGGCTGCTGTCTTGAATATGCCACCATCACTTTTTCCATCATTGCTTTGGACATACCCATAGCATTGATTGGATAGACAGCTTTATCAGTGGAAAGCACTATTGCCTTCTTCACATTGTTGGCAATCGCTGCCCTGAGCACATTTTCCGCTCCCAAGACATTGGTTTTTACTGCCTGTATCGGGAAAAACTCACAAGAGGGCACTTGCTTCAGCGCTGCAGCATGAAACACATAATCCACTCCAATCATAGCATTTGCCACACTCTCATAATCCCGCACGTCCCCGATATGGAACTTGATCTTGGGATTGTTATACAACTTTCGCATATCGTCCTGCTTCTTCTCGTCGCGACTGAATATGCGGATCTCTTTCACATCCGTATTCAAAAATCGGTTAAGCACCGCATTCCCGAAAGAGCCGGTACCACCGGTGATGACAATAGTTTTCCCATTGAACATAATTTTTTGTAATCCTTAAGATCATTTTATTGAGTCAATAGCGTCCACTATTCCCATAGCCGCTATCTGAGGAGTAAATCTATCAACCGACTTAAGAGCATTATCAGAAAGTACCCTATATAGCTCTTCATCATTGAGAACATCCATTATCTTCTTAGCCCAAACATCAACTTCGAGTGGAAGCACATAACCATTGTAACCATCCACTATCAAATCCCCGGCAGCCCCAGCATTGTCACAAGTTATCACTGGAACACCTACAGCACTGGCCTCGTTAGCAACGAGCCCCCAACAGTCATGCATTGTTGGAAACAACAATAGTCTTGCAGCAGCATAATAACTTGGTAAATCGCTTTGCTGTATAAAGCCCGGGTAAGTATAAGCAATCCCAGCTTCTTCGAGCGCGCTGATAACGAACTTCTCCAATTCTCCGCTTCCTATCAGAAGAATAGATGTCTGGGGTCTTACCATTTTTATTTCCTTAAGAACGTCTATAATAAAAAAAGGCATCTTACCTTCAATAAACTGCCCAGAAAAAACAAAATCATACTTCTTTGGAGTGTCTTTAAACTGCGCATAGTAATCGTTGTCCGCAATAAGTTGGCTCACGTAAATCTTATCGCTTTCCACCCCATATGATACCAAATAATCTATTCCCTTTTTCCCAACTGCCAAGAATCGCTCAGAAAATCTGAATACAACTCTCCGACAAAGCTTATGGAATCGGGATAGATGCTCTATAGTAAGAAGCCAAGAATCCGTTAACACTATGTGCTTTTTTCTGAACATTACAGAATAACACCAGGCTAGTAGCATTACTGGGTTGAAACCGTATGTCATTATGACATCTGGCTTATACCTCCATAAGTGACATAAGACATCTAAACTAAAGTAAATGTTGTGATTCCTGAATCTGAAATACTGTTTTTTAAGGAATGCATGGTCATGACTAAGGCCTTCAATTATCCATTTTCTGTGTGGCTCTACCTTGTTTGCATACAAAACCCTAAACTCCATTTGATGATCCTTTGCAAGCTCATTGAATACAATTGATCTGTAGGGAGTGAGAGATATCTGCAATATAACTGTTCTTTTCATTTGACTATTCTCCTAAAAACCGAATCGACTACAATCCCTTGCTTTCTGTAGTCAAACTCACGTTCAGCTACTCTTCTTCCAGCCTTTCCAATCTCGCTGGCTCTGGTCTCGTTTGATAGCGCCTGTCTGATCTTTTCCGCAAAATCACCAATGCTATCAGCTTTAGCTATATATGCACTTTCACCATCAGTTAGATACTCAGATATCTCTCCAACATCAGTAACAATCACCGGTCTACCTGAAGCCAGGTATTCGCCAAGCTTTGTTGGAAATCCACCTTCTGACTGTTTGTTATCTGGTCGAGCGAGACACAGTGCTTTAGCATTCATGAGATAATTGGGGACTTCTTCTCTGTCAACAAAACCTAGAAAAGCAACCCTTTGCTCAAGAGACAATTCCTCTATCAGTTTTGGAATTTTGGGATGAACATCTCCCAAGATTAAGAGGTTGATCTCTGGGTATTCATCTTTGACTAGATTGAATGCTCTTATAAGAATATCAACGCCATCCTTGTTACCATGTTTGTCGCCCCCACAGTAGGCTATATAATTACCGAACGTATTAGCACGCGACACAATACTAAAGCGGTCAAGTTCTACAGTCATGGGAATATGAATAAATAATGCGTTTCTTTTTGCGAGCTCTTTGTAATACTCAATCAGGGATCTAGTCATCACGATGAACCCATCAAATAGCTTATAATAATAACGCAGATAAAGAAATCTATAAACTGAGCTATAATCATACCTTCTCAGCACCACCCAAGGATACTCGTCCAATGTGTGGATGAATCTCCACTTCTTAAGTTTTGCTATGATAGAGTAGTTCAAGTTGTGAGTAAAGCCTGTTGTTGCAGCCGAGATTAGGATATCATTGCAATCAATTCTGAGCAGTTTAAACAGAGTATAAATATGCCCTTTGAGCAAAGCTAAACCCTTGGCTACCCTTGATCTTGGCCAATCAAGACTGTTTGATGCATACTCAAACGTGATACCACAGATCTCTCCCGATATTGAGCTTCCGAAATTGTCACTAGGGTTTTCTGTGGGCCGAGAGATGATTATGTGCACTACATTACCACATTCC
>JBAYZB010000373.1:0-3038 GCA_041672765.1 Gammaproteobacteria bacterium
AGTTCATGCACCCGTTCCGGGTTCCGTTCCAGTGTCAGGCGCTCCTTCTGCAGCACGTCGA
This sequence comes from Gammaproteobacteria bacterium, assembly GCA_041672765.1. Lineage (GTDB taxonomy): Bacteria > Pseudomonadota > Gammaproteobacteria > JBAYZB01 > JBAYZB01 > JBAYZB01. The sequence goes on from JBAYZB010000373.1 coordinate 62, forward strand.
TGACGACGGCGGCGGTCTGCCGCAGGAGGTCTTCGGGGGTGGGCTGGGCGTGGACGGGCGCGATGACGCCCCATAGCGCCAGCGATAGAGCCAGCATGACGGTCCGCATCGGGTTCCTCCTTTCCGGCGGGAAAAGGACGGCTCGACATCCTGTCGATCGTATCCGCTCTCCTCAAATCCTAACACTCGAAGAGTGTGGTTCCCACCGGCGGGAGGTAATGAGAGCCTGTTCCGGCAGGGCTTACGCCCGCCTCTGCTGGAACAGGCTCCAACCGGCGCCGCCCTGCCGCGCGTCGCAGCGCTCGTCCGCGGAGGACGTGCAGACGGGCGCCGCAACGAGGGGAGACGCCGTGCCCGCTCCTGCGTCACTTCCGTCTGGTCTGGCGCGGCTGTTTGGGGCCTTCGCGTTTCGCTTCGCTTTCCACTCCGGACGACAGCCATTGCCGTACCGCAGCCAAGTGCTGATCCTCTTCCTTGGCGGCGGTGCGGAAGCGTTTCGCCAGTTCCTTCTCGCCCACGGCGTTGGCCAGTTGGATGAGCATCTTCCAGCCGTCATTGTCGGCCAGTTCCGCCACCAGCAGCGCCTCCAGGCTCTGGGCAATCGAGGTGCGCGGATCGGTCACGACCTTGAGGAGCCCTTCCGAGGCCACTCCCGCCACGTCCGCCGCCGGCGTGACCACGGTCGGGTCGCCGCCCAAGGACTCGATCGCCTCGCGTATCATCTCGAAGTGCTGCAGCTCTTCCTGGTGAAAACGCTCCAGCTCCGCGCGGGACGGGCCGCCTTCCCAGTCCGCCTGTCCATTGAATTTCGCCAACAACGCTTCGTACAGCCGCGTGCTGGTGCGCTCGAAGGCCAGCCGTTCGCCCAGCTTGTTGACGAACACCGACGGCTTGTGCCCCATGACCGCCTGCATGCCTTCTTGAACCACGCCCTTCAGCGACGCCGGTGGCGGCACCGATCCGACGCCGGGCGCGTCGGCCGCGTATTCGTGCCGCACTTGCGCAATGGCCTGGCCGTTGCTCTGGGAACTCGGCGCACCTTGCTGCGCGCCCTCGATCATGTCGTCGCGCAGCCGCGGCGCCATGCCGATGCCGGTGCGGTTCATGCCCGTTTCAGTGCCCTGTTGCTTCATGGAACACCTCCTGCCGAATGGCCGTGTCCGGAGTAGGGCGGCCGATTCGATCCGTAATCGTTGAGGACGTCTTCCGGGCCGCCGCGCCTAACCGGCAGCGGCCTGTTTGGTCACCTCCGTGCCCGGCGCCCATTGGTAGCCGGCGGCGACGGTTTCCGTGGGCGATCCTTCCGAATTCATGCGCGCGCGGTACGCGCGGGTCGCCTCGGACTCCTGCTCCGTCCGGCCGTCGATGAACCGCCCGTCCACGGCGCGCAGGTGCACCTCGTCGTTCAACACCTGGCGCACGAAGTCCCGGTGGCTGTCGTAGGCAAAGGGGTCCGGCAGCGACTCGGGCAGGATCTCGGCGGGGTCGCGCCGTTCGATCTCCTTGAACAGCCCGCTCACCAACTGGAGATGCCCGAGTTCGTACTCGCAGAAGCGCTCCCAGATCTGCTTGATATGCGGATTCGACTCCTGCTGCAGGCAGGTGTAGTAGTTGTAGACCTCGGTTGCCTCGTGCAGCAGCCACTTCTCCAGCCAGGACTCCTCCGGATCGACGATGGATTCGTACTGGGTGACGTGCTGCTCCTCGATGGATGCGATCTCGGCATAGAGCTGGCGCGCCACCGGATCGGCGAAGGTGGGGCCGACGTTCATGTAATAGTCGTGGGTCTGGAACTCGCCCGCCAGGATCGTCAGGGCGTTCAGCTTGGTGATGGGGGCCGCCTTGGTCCGGTCGTATGGATGCCGGATGTCATCTTCCGGCGCCCGGTGTTCGACCGCGGTGGGCCGGCCCGGCCGGATATCCGTATAGCTTTGCAGGATGGTATTCGGGTCGCGGCCCTCGACCCGGTCCATCAGCGCGGAATAGCGGTAGAGATGGTCGAAATCCTCCAGCATGCCGAAGCGGTAGACCTGGGCCATGTAAGGATCGGGCTCCTGCAAGGCAACCCCCGCCGTCACCTCGATGGCCACCTGTTCATAGGCGATCGTCGTCTCCAGCGCCGATTGATCGGGCGGGAGCAGCCAGTTCACCATGGTCCCCTGATGCTGCTCGACGCGGCGCACGCGCGCCAGCGGCAGGATCAGGTCCCGGTTCATCCGTGCGCAGGCGTGCTGAAACCGCAACGTCTCGCTTTCGATGCCGTTCATGAGGATGACGCGCACGCGCGTGAACGCATCATCATCCAGCTTGCTGAACGGCATCTGCACCAGTTCGCGCCACGTAAATCCCTGTCGTTCCAACGGGACGCCCTTCTCGTTCCTGATATCCAGTGCCATGGGTTGCCTCCTCTCGCGGATGGAAGCATCGGTGGAAGGGGAGTTGCACGTTCCGAGCTGCGAAGAAGGTGAGGCCTGAACTTACATTAGACGATGCGCAGGGAAATAAAACGGGGCATTCGGTGATGGATAGAGGGCCGGCAGGCGCGTTGTGACAAAGACAATAGGCATAACAATAAGAAGTCGATGTACGTCTGCGGTGGTGGGACTTGTGCGAGGTGTTCGCGGCGGGCGATGCCCAACCTGCCGCGGTGTTTTGGGAGAGGGCCTTCGCCCCCGGTGCCGATGGCATCGAAACAGTTTTATGAAAGGTCGGCGACCTTGTTGCCTGGCCCGTGCGGTGTGTCCCGGTTGTACCGGACTTCTATGTTGTTGGACTCCGCGCCCAGGAGTTGGGCCATGAACGGCCGACTGGCCTCGCCGAAGCAGATGGAGCGGTGCGGGAACGGGATTTCGATGCCTGCCTGGTCGAAGGCCTGCTTGAGGCGGCGGCGGTACTCGCGGCCCACCTCCCACTGCTTGATGGGCCGGGTCTTGAGCCGCGCCTTGATGATGACGGCGGATTCGGTGAAGTCGTCGAT
>JBAYZB010000374.1:0-3011 GCA_041672765.1 Gammaproteobacteria bacterium
CTAGACAATGTCTACAATTTTTATCATCAGTCAAATCAGACAAAAGGCGGTGGGTACTTCTTTTTCTTCTTCCCATTTTGAGTTACGGTTTCATCAAAACCTGCGTTACGCTTATCCTTTTTCTCGTAGTGCCGGGAAAGGGATCTCTGCACTGGTATTTACTTTTATCCATTGGTTGGAAAACCTAATTAATTGGCATGACACTGTAGAAAATTGTTGTTTCACAATCGTGTTTTACTGTCAAAATAACCGAGTGCAGGCTATAGATTAATTTGCAAACATTTTATAACTCATTGATACTAATTAAAACCATACAATAATGAAAAAAACTATCCAATTAATTGGTGTTGCCCTAATTTGGATATTTGCAACATTGGGGTGTAGTCCTGATGCAATTACCAATTATGCAGAAGAAGAAATCGTTGCAGAACAAGGTGGTGTAGTTGTTACTGAAAATGGCATTACATTGGAGATACCGGCAGGTGCTTTCAAAGAAGATGGTGTAGTATTTGTTGGAAAAACAGGTGATGAACCAACTACTGTTCCTAATCAAGATTTGACGGTTGTTGGTGAGCCTTTCACGCTCAAACTGCCTGTTGACACATTGCTTGCTCCCCTTACATTATCATTTCCTTTGCCTGTTGATGATATAACAAATAATAATGGGATTGTCATGCTCTATAATGGAACATCCTATTACCCTTTTGAATACGAAATTGTTGATGGTAAAGTTGTAGTTACTATTGATAAAATTAATTGGGAACAGATAACAACTAAAGGGATTCTGCTTGGCCCACTAGTAGTAATAGCCTTAAACTTTGCAGTGAATATCAATGACGATTTGCTTGGTATTAAAGAAGTCTCCATTGTTTCTAGTAAAGTGCAATACGATGATCCCGACCCCAAAGAAGTAAATTCATCATCAAAAATTCTGATTTTTGTTCACGGATTAATTGGAGATCCCAAAGGATGGGAAGAGTATGTACAAAAAATCTATGCAGAGCCAGATAGGCTCTCTTATACAAATATTTGGACTTTCGGTTACGATTCAGATCTGCCAATTGATTTACGTGGTGGGGAATTTAAGAGATTACTTCAACAATATTTAAATGGGCAAAATCCGACTATCCATATTGTAGCACACAGCATGGGTGGGCTTGTCTCGCGGTCAATGATTGAAAATCATAACGGAGCAAGTTTAGTGCATAAACTAATAACTTTAAGTACTCCTCATCTTGGTTCTCCAGTAGAAGTTCTTCGGCAATTGGTAGGTTTATCGACGGACCCAAATGCCACTCCAATAATTGGTGATATTATGGAATATCCCAATAATATTTATGTATATAACACACAAGCTATAAAAGATCTAGGCGAAAAATCAAAGTTTATTGAAGATTTGAAAAAATCGACAACACAACATCCCCCATACTATACCATTGCTTGTAAAAATAAATATTTTAGTTGGTCTGAAATTTTCTTTGATTCTCCTCATGATGGTTTTGTTTCAGTAATAAGCGCAAAAGGTGTACCAGGTGCGAAATCTCCCTCACATGATGTCATTGTCCCTGTTCCATTTCCAAAATGTGCACATTTGAACATGAGAACTTTTACTCATAGAAACGATGAAGTCAATGATGCTAATGAAGAATTGTATGCGCAAGTAAAAGAATTTCTGCTGAAAAATGAGCAAGAAGAAAGTGGCACTTTTACCGATTCCCGGGATGGCAAAGTGTATTCAACCGTAACAATAGGGAATCAGTTATGGATGGCGGAAAATTTAGCATATCTTCCTGCGGTTAGTCCGGCCCCTAAGGGAGGGGGGAGTGGTGAGTACTCTCCTCCATCTGGCGATTTACTTAAGGCTGGTCCATCGGCTGCAGAGTCAGACACTGAGCTTCGTTATTATGTATACGAATATAGTGGCACTAACGTAGAATATGCTAAGAAAACAACCAATTATATGAACTATGGGGTGTTGTACAACTGGCCGGCCGCAATAACAGCCTGCCCAGAGGGTTGGCATTTACCCAGTGATGCAGAATGGAAACAATTGGAGATGTACTTGGGGATGACTCAAGTTGAAACAGATAAAAGTGGTTATCGTGGTACAGACGAAGGTGGTAAACTGAAAGAAGTCGGAACATCCCATTGGAGAAGTCCAAATACAGGCGCAACTAATGAAAGAGGCTTTACAGGACTTCCGGGTGGTGTGTATGAGAATAATTATGGAGTCTATGGCAAATACTATTACAGTTATTGGTGGAGTTCTACGGTGACTGATCCAAATTACACCTGGTATCGGTGTTTGAACTACAATAACAGCAAAGTCTACAGGAACAGCATCAATAAGAACTACGGGTTTTCTGTCCGTTGTATAAAAGACGCCAACAATAGTTTTACCGATTCCCGGGATGGCAATGAGTATAAAACAGTAACAATTGGTGAGCAAGTATGGATGGCAGAGAATCTGGCGTATTTGCCCAGCGTTGTTGGTCCGGCAACAGGTTCAGAAGACGCAGGTCATGAAACAGATCCATATTATTACGTTTATGGTTATGATGGTACAGATGTCGATGCAGCAAAAGCCACTGCCAACTACTTAACCTACGGTGTCCTATATAACTGGCATGCGGCACTTACCTCCTGCCCTCCGGGTTGGCATTTACCCAGTTTTGATGAATGGACAGTATTGACTGATTATCTTGGAGGTATAGATGTAGCAGGGGGAAAAATAAAAGAAGTGGGGACAACTCATTGGATTACTCCAAACGAAGGTGCAACCAACCAAAGTGGCTTCACTGCCCTTCCTGGTGGTTGGCGTTATTATTCCTATGAAAATTTTTATTCTCTAGGTGTTGAAACCTTTTTTTGGGTATGTAACGAGTTCGATCAAGTCAATGGATGGTTATGGGGATTTGAATACAATTCTGCACGTAGGATCCGTGGCTACAACAGGAAGTCTACCGGATATAGTATTCGCTGTATAAGGGATTAAAAATATTCAAAACTAT
>JBAYZB010000375.1:0-3007 GCA_041672765.1 Gammaproteobacteria bacterium
CCATTGGATTCTTTCTGCTTATAGCTTTCAAGGTAGAAAAACAAGCTCAGATTGTCAGTGTAGTCATAGACATCATATCCTTTGCCCACCAAGCGCTCAAAAATTGCTGTATTCGAAGTCAAACCATTATAATCAAAGAGGACAAGAATTAATGGCTCATGCATTGTTATTGTATCGAATATTATATCTCTCAAGCCCATATTTCTACGCATGATTAGGTTACCCGAAGCTAAGTCCATGAATGTATGACCTTATTTGGTAGTAAAGGTTTACTACTCCAGTGCGAGTCAATTGATTGCACAAACTCAGCGCGAACAAGCTTTGCCCGGTTTTGTAGCCATTTTCCTGTTTCGTACCTTAGATACAATCCTTCACAAAGGGAGTCGGTATAGGCAGATAACTTCATAAGCCGAACCAATTCATCCAAGGTAAAATGACCCCTGCCTACCTCTGCGATAACCGGGATTCCTGCAAGCTCGAGTACGTTGTTACGAAATGAGGAAGCCAAAAACCTCTTGTGCACAAGATCATAAACATCAAAGCCAATGAACCATTCCGGAAGTCTGCTATACTCAATTGAGTGTCTGGCGAAGCACCATTCACCAAACAGCATATAGTCTTTTCCAAGAGCATCAAATAGCCTGTCAGTGTGGGTTTTCAGCCAATCAGGAATCTTCTTCCATTGTCCATGAAATGGAGAGGAGATGTAATTCCCCCTGTTCTGGAGCTGAATAGCGCCTTCATCATCAAAGGATATCCCCAGGTTGGCTCCATCGATTTTTTCTTCTACGATGACCTCATGCGCCAGGAATTCTGCTCTCTCCCACTCTGTAAACACTTTGTCTCCACGGATCGGGAGAGTACCAAGATTTGCCAGATGAGGGGTGCTGGGGAATTTATGCATCATTGTGTTCTGGAAACTTCTGTTGGAAGACTCTTTTCACGTAATCCTCACCCAAAAAATGAACAGAGATTCCAACTGCCTTTAAGGATTTTCTCCACCCCCACCATTTGCTATCTGTTGCTTCAAAGATCGTTGGCTTTTGGGGATGAGCATTAGCTACAGCTATGAATTTCTTGTCTGAAGGATCGAAATTAGCAAGATCAGGATGTTTAGGAAACTCTAAATAAGATTCTTCATCACAAGTAATAGCTACACGATCTTCTTCCGGAAAACTAAACCTATTGTCATGAACCCATTTAAAGAATTTATCCCCCAATCCTGGCTGTCCTCTGTAACTCAATTTGTTGCTGTATTCATTAAAAATTTCATCGGTGTTGTCCAGTACAAGACCCGCTTTGGTCTTAACAATCGTTTCCAGTAACAAAATACACTGCTTAGCGCAATCAAGCCAATCCTGGCTATCTTCTGGGCACTTAATAGCATTATTTGCTGTCAAAGGGACATTAGTATCTATTAAAAACTTCTCTGGCAATCTCATGCATGAATCCTATTTAGATTTCTTTGAGCGCTTTTCAAGCGCTGCTTTAGACTGAGCCGCTATATCTTCCATCTCATCTCCAAAGAAATTCTCAGGCCAGTTTAGAATCGATCCATATTCATCAACTTCCAGGGCAGTTAAATGAGCCCCATAAGCACCAAAACTGGAGAAGTAAGCTTCAACATCCGATTTATTTATGGACCTATTTGATTCGTTATTCTCAGCTATTCTGCGTTGAAGTCTTCTTAAGAAATGCTCAGAATGGGTTTCGATAATCAGTTGAATTTTCCTATCTTTACCATTCTCTGTTGAGTTAATCGCATCGATCATAACATCCGCAAGAACAGATTGTGCACTTGGATGCAGATGAATCTCGGGCTGCTCCATAATTATGATGGAATTTGCCGGTGCATAAAAAATCTGAGTGAGCACTGGAAGCACTTGAGATACACCGAAACCTACATCAGGAAGGTCAACATAACTATTAGAGCCCTTGGTCATTATCTTAACTTCATACTCTTGTCTAGATTCGGATATCAACTCCAGTTTAAAATCGTCTATGAGTCCCATGTCTTTGAGTTTCTTTGAAATAATCTCCTGGAAATTATACAAGGTTTTGTATCTTCCAAAGTTCAGCCTACGGTCCTTTGCGGCCAATATTGCTGATATCGTGCTCTCTCCATTATAACCAACGCTATCGGGAGCTGTTCCGGTCCAGGGATATGTTCTCTCCGCGGATATTCTCAGAGGACCAAGGTAGTATACTTGTCTGAACAACCTTTCGTTAGCCAGATTTAGATCCTGAACAAATCCTGCATTCTTATGATATGCTACAACTTCATCTGGAAAACCATAATATTTGATTGGAGGGCCAGGAGACCATGGTCTCCCAATATTTCTTTTCAACTCAATACCTTCCATTGACATTGTGTATTGGTTCTTATCCTCTGATACCCTACTCATGCCAATCTCAAATTGACTTTGGTAAGTATTGTTGGCATCACTTTCCGGTATTCTATACCGCAATTTGTTTACATACAAGGTATTGGGCTTTTTCGTTGTAAGCTTTAGTTCTGCTTCAAAAGCCAAAGATTGAATGACTATCTCTTGGTTTTGTTCAGTATCTTCAATGTGAACAGGTGTCTCAATATCCCACTGATAACCGAAATCAATTATATTCTTCTTATCCCGGCCATGTATGATGTCAAAAAAAGACCCAAGGTTCACGGCCGTATTCTTTACTCCAACGAACAATGGTGATTTTCGGTCAGGAGAATCTACAGACTGTTTCAACATCATTAAAAACTGTCCGATACTAGATTTACCTGAGCTGTTTGAACCGAAGAATAGCGTTAATGGGGCTAGATAAATCTCACCTGTATCCTTCCAACACTTGAAATTTTTGATTCTGAGTCTTCTAAGCATTTTTCCTCCATTTATTGTTTTCTTGTAATCGCCTGATCGTAGTACATCAGCAGTTTGGGATCTTCTTCCAGCAGCTTGTTTGGAATGCGTTTTGCCACCAGGATGATGGTCTCATAATCCCGGTTTTGCCAGCAGTATTT
>JBAYZB010000376.1:0-2996 GCA_041672765.1 Gammaproteobacteria bacterium
CCATTGGATTCTTTCTGCTTATAGCTTTCAAGGTAGAAAAACAAGCTCAGATTGTCAGTGTAGTCATAGACATCATATCCTTTGCCCACCAAGCGCTCAAAAATTGCTGTATTCGAAGTCAAACCATCGTAGTCGAACAAGATCACCATCGGGGCAGAATATGCGCACAATCGCCCGATTATGGCGTTTATCCATGCACCTTGCTTCATGCCTTGTTCGCTTTTCACACTACGCCCACTTTATTGTGTTCTTGTAATCGCCTGATCGTAGTACATCAGCAGTTTGGGATCTTCTTCCAGCAAGGAGCTGGGAATGCGTTTTGCCACCAGGATGATGGTCTCATAATCCCGGTTTTGCCAGCAGTATTTGAATCCCGCTCGCACTGCTTCTGCCCGGATGACCTTGTATCTCTTGCCTGATAACAGATCTGCAGTGCTCTTGGGTAGGTCTGGTATCTCAATTTGCATATCACTCAGCTTCTTGGGCTTGTAGTCCTTGGGCAGATAAGTCCAGAACTCTTTTAGTAGAGCCTTTTCACGCATCTGCTCCAGATCAGCCAGCTTGTTGGGATCTGGAACATACCACCGGTCTTTGGCTTTGGCCTTGAGTGCAGGATCATCTTTGGAGAGATTCCGCAGTTCCTTCCAATTCGTGGATAGGTAGGTGTGAATCTGGCTGGGAACATCACTGTTGTTATCGTATTTGAGGAAATTATACTCCAACAAATCCTTGAGATCAAGAAGCCTTTCAATTTTACTCCAACCAGCGATCTCTCTCACGAATTGCGTAAACAGGTCAGAATAGGATTGAGGCTTGTCCTTAAGCACTTGCCTGAGCCACTGGATAGCTGAAACCTCATCAGTGATGAAGATCTCCATCTGTGCCAGATCGGGAATATTCATTTTTGCCTTATCGTACTCGACTACCTGTTCCGGTAGAAAATACATCCCGTCCCTGGAAGGGAAATGCTCCTCCAAACCTCTATAGAATTCTGCTGAAGATAGAGGCACCAAAGCATTTCTCTGCAGGTAGAAGGCTACCATGCGGTCGTATAGCAGATAATTCTGTCGCTCTGCCACAATCTGCATCTTGTTTTTTTCAATCACAAGCTTAGGAAGTTGTTTAAGATGAGCTCTCACAAAATCCCACACTCCTTCTTCAGTACTCGAAATCCCGGTGACAATGCTTTCAACCTCTTCATTAGGCTTATAACAAGTTATTATAAGATCTTGTTTAACTGCAAATGAAAAATTGACTTGATTAAAAGCCCCCTGCTTTTTATCAATTGTTCTAACATCAGCAATAATGAATCCTGCTATCTGAAGAGATTCCTGTATTGAATTCCAAACGCTGTTTTGAGAATTATGAAATTCTACGGTCATCCAATGCCCAGGCTTTAAAACCTTGAAGTATCTCCTGAAACAGTCTGTCATAATCTGTTGATATGCAAACAATGTTTTACCTTGTGTTTTGTTCTGAATTGCTTCGGGTTTGTTGTTTGTAAGTACTTCCAACCATGCTTCCCATATGAAGTTTAACTCAGAGTACATGAGGTTGCTGCCAAACGGTGGGTCGGTGAAAATGTAATCGACTGAATTAGCACGAAACTCAACCTGCGAAGTGGATGCAGTAGACACAACTCCATAATATTTCATTTTTAGCGCTTTGAGGAAATCATCAAGCTTACTTTTAAAGGTCACTATTGGATTTGCTTCTGCATTCATTGATGCAATATAAATTGTCCCCGTTAATATCCCATTACCCCTGTTGCCCATGTTGTATCTAACTAGTTTGGAGCTTAAAGTGGCATTGATCGATTGGTGAACTATACGCAGCTTATTCCCAGCGCAGTAGTGGTTTATTGAAGCGAGGGTAATCAGGTTTCGTAAGCTGTAGTAATGGTGTATATGAGTTATCCCAACGTTTAAGGGGTCGCTAGTTTTATCTCCCTCGGGGATTCTTCTTGTTGGGTAAGATTGGGATCTCCTTACGTTATTTACGGATTCAATTGTTTTAAGATCAAGTAAGTCGGGCTGCTTTGTGAATCTCCGTTTCCCAATAAAATATGATATTAGTACTGGTACTTGTTTAGCCTGTCTTACCATACCGTTATTCGTGTTGTTGCGATCGTGATCAGATACCAAAACAGTGTCTTGATCATATTTAGTATCAAACTTCCTTTCTAAACCCCTCTTTGTCAGTATTGATCTGCAATTAGTGCAGAAGAACTCATCTTTTACTTTACCCTCTTCCTTATCAACAGCCACATCCCAGAAAACAAGTTCCTGAGAGCAATTCGGACAGATATAGACATCGCTCCAAACGGTGTAGTTGATTTTCCCCTTAGTTTTGCCATCCGTATGCATGGTCTCATACATCCAGCCGCATTCCTTTTCCACCTCTTCCAGAATGCGTTTTGCTTCTCTTTCAAACTCCTCCAAATCAACCGGGGAATTGTAGTTGGCAGCAATAAAAGTAGCCGCAGGAGAGAGATCATTAAGTATTGCTTTTCTGGCTCCCAGTTTGGAGAAAGGCTTGCCCTCTTCATCCAGGATTGTGCCATCTTCCCTTACGGTGTAACCAAGAGATTCGACCACCTTCCTGTCACCACAGAGCTGTGCTGCCACTCCGGTCATCCCTGTTCCACAGAATCCATCAAAGACGATGTCTCCCGGCTCGGTATAATGCAGGATATAGCGCATGATCGCCTTGTGTGGCACCTTGGTGTGGTAGGAGTGAGCGTTGTAGATGGGATCGTTCTTGCCTTCGCTCACATCCGCGGCAAAGGGCTCCCGGTGATACTCATCCGGTCTGGCTCCCTTTTCCTTTTCCCACTCTGCAATGAAATCATTGATCCAGGGATTGGGGCAGGCAGTGTAATAGGGAGGATCACTCAATGCGATGATATCTTCGTCTTTTCCGATGGGAAAGCCCTCGATTTGGCGAAATTCAGGGTCTTTCAGTTTCTCTCGCAGGAGATTTCTAAAGTGCTCTCT
>JBAYZB010000377.1:0-2996 GCA_041672765.1 Gammaproteobacteria bacterium
GACAGCTATGAGATCTCAAATGATGTGTACCAGACTAATCTTGCTGAGTTTTCGGATTTACTGTCACTCTTGAGCGAAGAGGGAGTCGATTTCTACACATTATCTGAGATTGCAGAAAGCGAGCATCGCGATTTGTTTTTGGCAAAGTCCATCAGGGATAACCGCATGAATCTATTGCTATCGCCCCCCCCAATGCTGCAAATATCTCACCCAGGTTATCTTTCCGACCAACCAAATTGGTTGCGGCTCAATAGCAGTCTCATCGTATCTTTGCTCTTTTACATAGTGCTGATTCTCATGGCATTTGGTTTATCATCTTTGGTTTTTTCACGATGTATATTTTCAAGAATGTTGAAGTATATTGCCCTGATCTTGGTTTTAATCACGCTAGCAGCGTTATTAATCAGCAGTATTGCATCGGGTTCATACGGTTACTTGAGGCTGATCGCAGTTAGCATTATATTGGGATCTTCGATGGGTATCCTGATCTCCCTATTTAGATCGATACTCAAACCAGCAAAAATGAGGAGAGTATGAGAGATCGTAGTATTGGGAAGAATAAGATTGCGATTTTGTTTACGACTAACCATGCTGACACCTTGGGGAATGCATGCCGATTGTCATTAGTAGGTTACATAGCAGATAAGTACGACGCGACTATTGTAACTAATCAGTCTCGCTTTGTCAAAGAGCAATTCCCTTCTTTTCGTGTAACAAGCATAGACGGAAGAGCCAGGGTGGGATTCGCATTGTATGCTGATTATCTTTATGGGAGAAAGATCTCACGCATCATAAACAGTTTGAATCCAGATATCTGTTTTATGTTCATGGAAAATTCTTCTGTAGCAAACTGGCTTGATATGCCGGTAATTCAGTATGTGCATCAACACGGGTATAGAACAGATCGGACCAAAGTCGGATTGAAGATGGTCTATCGCTTGTTTATAGGGAAGATTCAGCATCATCGTTTGATTCTTGGATTGAGGAAGTCTTATGCCGTGTTCGTTGCTTCAGAGCAGATAATGGCTATCCTGGATAAGCAGGGAGTAAGGAATCAATATCATCTTTCACATGCACTTGAACTCAACATTTATAGATATCCACTGATTATGGAGGCTCATGCAAGGCTCTCAAAATTGAAAGCAGAGGGTTTTTTCCTAGTTGCCTACACTGGATGGGTAATTGAAAATAGGGGCTTCAGTATAATGATGGAAGTTACGAGAAGATTGGTTGCTAAGGGTATAAAATTGGTGCTAGTAATTGCCGGTGCTGATAATGCTTTTTCCAAGCTGATTGAGGACTACAAGGATCAAAACTCTCTGCATGACCATATTGTTAACTATGGAGTAGTTGACGTATCTCTGATTCCTGGGATACTGCACTATGCAGATACTTGCATAAGCCTCTTGGATGATAATGTGCCTGCCTACAGGATTTCACCCCCACAGAAAGTCATAGAGTATTTTGCCGCTGGCAAAGCAGTAATTTGCAACAGTATTGAGACACATTTGTCGCTTGTTAGCAACGAGCATACAGGATTGATAACCGAGTACGATGCAGAGTCTGTGAGCCAAGCAATTGACAGACTCTACAACGATTTTGATCTGCTAAAGAAGCTGTCTTCCAATGCTCTGGAAGAATCAAAGAAGTATGATATTGACAAAGTATACGGGAAACTTGTTGAGACCATGGACAGGATTATTTCGGAACGAGAAGCAGGAAAAAGGCAATGAAAGCAATACTGCTTGATATGTATAGGTTCTTTCGGTATCTGCTTCACAGATACATCAAGGATGGGATGCTATGCAAGATCAGAGCTTACGATGGTATCGAAGCTACGCCGTTATCCAATGAATCTGTGACATTCTTTGGTTATTATGGTGTGAGTCCGGACAATGCACGAGGTGATATCCTTTTTTTGGCAGTGTCCAATGAAAAAGTTCGTGGCAGCCTGCATGAATCTGCTAGGATCATGCTCAAAGATAGAAATGGAATGGTATCTGAGCTTGCCAAAACACCAGCTTGGAACTGGCAACAGGGGTGCATGCTTAATTGGCTAGGGGCTTCTCTCGATCAGGTCATATACAATGACTACGAAGAGAGTTCAGATAGATATTGTGCCCGCATTTTGGATGTTCGAAGTGGCGCATGTAAAACGATTAGCCGTCCGGTATACCATGTATCAGACAGGGGGGACTTCGCATTAAGCCTAAGCTTTGAGCGCCTTGCTGTTATGCGCCCGGATTATGGCTACTTCAATAGGGCTATTGATGAGAAAGGACTGTTACCTGAAGACGAGGATGGGATATGGTTGATAGATTTAGTAAAAGACGAATCAAGACTGATTATCAGCTTGGATCAGCTCAAGAATCTAAACTACGTTTCCAGCATGGAGGGCGCAATGCACAAAGTTAACCATTTGGAGTTTGCTCCGGATGGAAAGAGGTTCATGTTTTTGCATAGGTGGAAGGGTCCCATGGGAAGATTCATGAGGCTCTTAACAGCCAATTATGACGGAAGCGATTTGGTTGTTCTCAATGGAGATGTGATGACTTCTCACAGTTGCTGGCTGACCAGTAAGCAGATCCTATCTTATTGTGAATATAAAGGGCATAGAGGATACTTTGCTTTTACAGATAAATCTTCAAAAGTGGAGCTTTATTCGAAGCAAATGCCTTCTGAGGATGGGCATCCTTCAATTCTGAATAATGGTATGGGGATAGTATGTGACACATATCCCGGTAAATCCAGGATTTCCAAGCTCATTATGGTGAATCAGGAGACAGGTAATAAGCGCATATTACTCAAAGCCTATCAACCTTTTAAGTATGCCAAAGAAATGCGTGTAGACATGCATCCTAAGGTAGGGAGCTCTGGAAAAACAATATTTATAGAGTCTGGGCATACCGGGTGTAGAAGACTCTATCAAGTTAAGGGTTTTAGATAAGTCATGTTTCTTCATGATCAGCTGTACTTTGCATACTATCCCTTTGTGA
>JBAYZB010000378.1:0-2995 GCA_041672765.1 Gammaproteobacteria bacterium
CAGACCGCGCCTTGATTTCAAGTACGCCGCATTTCCTTTATCCTTTTACTCAATATTCGCTTTACCGGACCTTGACCCTCCGATGAATGTATTGCACGTCGATCTGGCGGATCGCAGCTATCCGATCTACATAGGCAGCGGCCTGCTCGGCCGCCCGGACCTGCTGGCTCCGCACATCGCCGGGCGCCAGGCGCTGATCGTGAGCAACGAGACGATCGCACCGTTGTACCTGGAGCAGGTGCGGGCCGCCCTGTCGGGCTTTCAGCAGGAGGCGGTGATACTGCCGGACGGCGAGCAGTACAAGACCCTGGACACCCTCGACCGGGTCTTTGACGCGCTCCTGGCGCACCGCTTCAACCGCAAGTGCACCCTGGTGGCCCTGGGCGGCGGTGTGATCGGCGACATCACGGGTTTTGCCGCCGCCTGTTATCAGCGCGGAGTGGCCTTCATCCAGATTCCCACCACCCTGCTCGCCCAGGTGGACTCGTCCGTGGGGGGCAAGACGGGGGTCAACCACCCCCGCGGCAAGAACATGATCGGCGCCTTCCATCAGCCGCGCTGCGTGATCGCCGACACCGACACGCTGAACACGCTGGCGGACCGGGAACTCTCCGCCGGGCTGGCCGAAGTCATCAAGTACGGCCTGATCCGCGATCCGGAATTCTTCACGTGGCTGGAGGCGCACATGGAACGGCTGCTGGCCCGCGACCCGGCGGCGCTCGCCTTCGCCATCGAGCGCTCCTGCCGCAACAAGGCCGAGGTGGTGGCGGCGGACGAGCGCGAGAGCGGACAGCGCGCCCTGCTCAACCTCGGCCATACCTTCGGCCACGCCATCGAGACCGGCATGGGCTACGGCGCCTGGCTGCACGGCGAGGCAGTGGCGGCGGGCATGGCGATGGCCGCGGACCTCTCCGCCCGCCAGGGCTGGATCGGGCCGGAGGCGGTGGAGCGGACCAACGCGCTGCTGCGCGCCGCGCGCCTGCCGGTCACCCCGCCCCGGGAACTGCCGCCGGAGCGGTTCCTGGATCTCATGGCGGTGGACAAGAAGGTCCTGGACGGCGGCTTGCGCCTGGTGTTGTTGCATGGAATCGGCAACGCGGTGGTCACGGAGAAATTCGACCCCGCCCTGCTGCAGGAGACACTTCGGCACTACCATGAATTCGAACGCGCCTGAATCTCGGAGCCATACCACGTCCATACTGGCCCCCTATGCCGCCAACGAGGCCGCGTCCCGCGGCCGCCGATTCCCCGAACCGCCCCCCGTTTACCGCACCGAATACCAGCGCGACCGCGACCGGATCATCCACTCCGCGGCGTTCCGGCGCCTGGAATACAAGACCCAGGTGTTCGTCAACCACGAAGGCGACCTGTTCCGCACCCGGCTCACCCATTCCGTCGAGGTCGCCCAGATCGCGCGCAGCATCGCCCGCGCGCTGCATCTCAACGAAGACCTGACCGAGGCCATCGCCCTGTCCCACGACCTGGGCCATACCCCCTTCGGCCACGCCGGCCAGGACGCGCTGAACGAATGCATGCGGGAGTACGGCGGCTTCGAGCACAACCTGCAGTCGCTGCGCGTCGTGGACGAACTGGAGGAGCGCTATGCGGACTTCCGCGGCCTCAATCTCACCTTCGAGACCCGCGAGGGCATCCTCAAGCACTGTGCGCCGGGCAAGGCCAGCGCCTTGGGCGAACTGGGACGGCGCTTCATCGAAAGACAGCAGCCCAGCCTGGAGGCGCAACTCACCAATCTGGCCGACGAGATCGCGTACAACAGCCACGACGTGGACGACGGCCTGCGGGCGGGACTGCTGAGCACCGAGCAGCTCGCCGAAACCAGCCTGTTCCGCGAACAGTACGAGATCGTCCGGTACCGCTATCCGAGCCTGCCCGCGCGCCGCGTGATCCACGAAGTGGTGCGGCGCATGATCAACCGCCAGGTCGTCGACCTGGTGGAAACCAGCCGCGCGAAACTGGCCGCCGCCGCGCCCGCCGATATCGAGGCGGTGCGCGCCCTGTCCGAGCCGCTGATCGCCTTCAGCGCCGAAATGCAGGCCTGGAACCAGGAGCTCAAGCGTTTCCTGCGCGAGAACCTGTACCGGCACTACAAGGTCCACCGCATGAGCGTCAAGGCGCGGCAGGTCATCCATTCCCTGTTTGCGGCATTCCTGAACGATCTGCGCCTGCTGCCGCCGGAGCCGTACCGCAACGTGCGCGAGCTGGAAGAGATCGAAGGCGAGGCGGGGCGGGCCCGGGCCGTGGCCGACTACATCGCGGGCATGACCGATCGTTATGCCATCGCCGAACACGAGCGACTCTTCAATCCCAAGGAGCTCACCTGAGTGCAACCGACCGATCCCTGGCAGGAACGGCCCGGAGCAAAGCCGGTGACGACTCGCGACCGCCGGCTGCGGCCCGCGCGCCATAAAGGGCGGGAATTGCCAACGGCTTTTGGGGAAGCGCGCCCGCATCCTGTATCCTGTATCCAATACCTTCGGCTTCTGTCCTGAATCATGCGCATCTACCTGCAAATAGCGGCTGCCGATGACAAACCTCCACGCTACTACTCCCTGCACCTCCAGCAGGATCTCCTGGGCGGCTGGACGGTCATCAAGGAGTGGGGATACCAAGGCATGCCAAGCAAGAGCCGGCGTGAGCATTTCGCCGATCTGGACGCGGCGCAACAGGCACTGATCCAGGCACGCGACGCCCAGTTGCGCCGCGGTTACCGTGTCGTCTTCGTACAAGGACAGGAGAAACCGTCGTGACCCATACCACTGCTCCCTCTGCGTCAGCCTCGATGGAAACCCCGCCTTATCTGGCGCGGTTCGGCCTGCATTCACCGCCGTTTCTCCCGGATGTGCCCGATGACGCCTTCCTCTATCAGGACTCGAGCTTCCTGCACCGGCTCGACCTGATACAGCATCTGGTCCGCTACAGCGATCTGCTGCTGGTGTTGACGGGCGAACGGGGCAGCGGCAAGACGACGCTGACC
>JBAYZB010000379.1:0-2989 GCA_041672765.1 Gammaproteobacteria bacterium
GGTTTCAACACTTTTAACTAGTGATATAAATCCTTTTATGTAGTAAGAATCAGTAGTGGCAGTTGTTCCAGTTTGTTCGGCTCTTAATACTGCGTCCGAAACTGAATAAGGATCTGCCAAAGTACCGGCGTGCTCAATCGTTGGGGCAGCGGTAACGGTAACTGCAGTGGTATCTTGGAATCCGCCATCAGCGGTTGTAACAGTAATTACCGCATTACCCGCAGAAACACCAGTAACGACACCGCCAGAAACGGTAGCGACTCCTTCATTATTGGAAGACCAACTTAATCCTTTGTTTGTTGCGTTTGATGGAGCGATTGTGGCAGTTAAATTAGCAGTTCTTGTAGCTTGGACAGAGACTGATTCGGGTGTCAATGTAACGCCAGTAACGGCGACTGTCGGATCGCCTGCATTGGCGTAACTAATTTTCCAAGTAAGTGTACGAGACTGTGCAGCAAGAGTAAATTTTACAAATTCGCAATTTGCTACTCCAATCAAATTAAAGGAGGCAACTGAGCCACCGGAGGTAGAAATGCCAGTTACACTTGTGGCTGTACCCGAACTTGTTCCAGCGGTTACGGCAGCAGCACCCATGGCGGTAGCATATTTAGACTCAGAGGCAGTCACTTCCACTGCAGTAATGTACTTTGTCCCAGGAACTTTAGGAACGATTTCCATTGAATGAGAAGCATAAACTCTTAACTCAGCATAGGTAGTGGCAATGTTACTAGATGAAGCATTTTTCTTATGAGTCATGGTGAAGTTCGTGGTTGAATAAGTGCGCTCTGAGTTTTCAGTAACCCAAGTACCATCACCTGTCACATAATCATATGTTTCATCCACAGCTTGAGTTTCGAGAATTCCGGTAGAATTAAGGGAAAAACCAATTCCCAATACCATAGCGCCGCCTAGAAACACTAATCCAATTTTTTTGAATACCTTCATTTAATATTCTCCTTTGATTAAGCTACCATTACACTATGTGTATGATAGCACTACTTTTTAATAATAACTCAATATGATAATATTTGCAAAAATATATTTTTTAATATTATAAATATTAGATGTCTTTTTTATTATTTATGATTAAACAAAGGTCATTGCCGCATAGTCCACAAATAATAATAGTGCAATAAAAGTGGGCACGATAAATCGTGCCCTTAAAATCTAATTACAAGTGTTAATCGAAACTATGCTTCTTTTTTCTTGTTTAGATAGTAATATCCAAGTAAAACGCTAAGACCAGTAACGATTATTACAACAATTATAATCGATAAGTTATTCACTTTTACTTCTTCAAAGAAAGATGGTGCCGATTGAATATTGAGATTCATAAAATCATTGAAATTTGTATCTCCATATTTTGTGATGATATAGATATAACGAGCAACAGCGTGCTCGGCGTCATTACCAGCTTCATTTGGAGTCAAGGAAGTCAGATAGCCTTTTGCTTCGCTTGATAAAGCATTGTATGAGGTTTCTAATCCGTTCCAAGCAGTAGATAATGCATCTTGATCTCGGGCGGTACAACCTGACGAAGTGGCACTCAAGAAACCGGCGCCCCAAGTTCTTGCATCCAGCTCATGCTGAGGAGTGCTGGTGATAACAGTATGGCTACCAAGATATGAAAATGTATCTTGAGCATACGCGTTCCATTCGGACCATGTGAATGTTGAATTCGGCCCGAATGTTGAGGTAGTTCTTACTAATGTAGTATCTAGAGTTGAACCAGCACCATTCGCGGCAGTTCCAGTCCATTTCGAACCCGGATCAGAGCCAATGGTTCCAATGACGTCAATGTTAGTTGAAGTAGAAACTTTAAAAAGAGATACGGCGTCATCACCATTAAATGTAATTGAACCGCTTTTAGAATCGGCTAAGTTCAAAATTGTAGCGTTTGCGCTTCCGTTTGCAATGACGTAGACATCATTATTAGCGAGAGTTCCTTCTCCAAGAGTAATATTGGTTGTTGATGTTGCACCATTCGCGTGAACGCGCAGTTTGTAATTAGAAAGACTGACTGATGCACCTGTGCCATTATAAATTTCAATAGCTTTGTTATTACCGTCTCCTTCGATATATTCAGAGATAAAAAGTTCGGCAATTGCAGGAGCTTCATTAACTGTAACAGATTTTGTTACTTCATCTAATATGTCACCAATCTCAGCAGTAATATTCACGCTAGAAATGCTTGTGTTATTTGGAGTTGCAGGATTAAAAGACCAAGTAACATCGTCTGTTACATCGCCTGTTGTTGAATCATCATAAGTGCCAGTTACAGTTAAACCGGCAGGACTCCAAGAATCATTTGTATAATAGGCAGTCTTGGATAAGTCTCCGGTTATAGCAATGCTAGAAAGTATTTTTGGCGCTCCTTCTGAATAAGCAATTTCAATGGTTTTTAAATATAAAGCTTTAGAAGAAGTTTGAGTCCAAGTAAAAATGATGTCACCAGTTGCATTTCCACTAAAAGTGTATTTAGCATTTGATTCAGTAATGCTTATTGGTGAGCCACCATATTGACTTCCACCAACAGATACTCCGATTGAGGCGGCCACATCTGATGCGCCAGATGTACTGATCGAAACACTACTTATCGAACCACTAATGCCTGAAGTAGAAAGAGTTAGTGATTTCGCGGGATTCTTACTAGAACCGAATTGTTGACCTTTGGTAGCGTCATAACCCCAATAAGCACCGCCAGTTGCGGATGCCGTCCAATCGATTCCGCTAAGTTCTTGAACGCCATAAGCACTCCATGTTATCTCGCCAATCGTATGCAAATATGTTGTTGTAGCGAGAGTCTCATCCACAATATGTGAATTGTGAAAAACTCCGCCAGATACGGCGATGCCGACGGCCAAAGCGATTCCTGTCAATAGCACCCCAATTGTTTTTGTTTTCTTTTTCATTGTTTTCCCCCTGAAAAATTAAAAAATATTATATATTTCTTAAAGTATACCAAAATGCCTTGACAAAAACAATGTAA
>JBAYZB010000380.1:0-2986 GCA_041672765.1 Gammaproteobacteria bacterium
GACCTAGCCAACCGCTCATCTAACTACTGGCAGAGACTGGCAGAGCATACAGCGCTTAGAATCAGGGAATTCGGAAGGTTGCAAGGCTACAAGAAAGCCAAAGCCAGATACTACAAGCTCGTGGTGATCCTGGATGACCGCACCAGCGATATCTGCCGGGCTCTGGCAGCCCAAGATAAGGTATATCCTCTAAACGATGCAATAGAAGTGATGGATAATCTCATGGCTCTGGATACCAAGTCCAACAGACTGGATAATGCCCGCGAATACATCAAAGCCATCGCACCCTGGGTAAAAGACGAGCAGATCGATTACGACTCAGAAATGAATCCTATAGGTGTCTCCGGAGCGCATACACCGTTTCCACCCTTTCATTGGAAGTGCAGGACGATGACAACTATTCTATGATATCTACCCTACATTTTCAAAGTACTTGGAGTATAATACTTTTCTAGTTTGCCTCATAAGATTAGAATAATCTGCATGAAGCTTTCCTTGTTCTTTTTGAGTTATTGATGTTAAATCACGATTCAAAATCTCTCGCTCTATCAATGAATACACGGCAACTATGCTGTTTGTATCATCATTTTTTAACTGAAGGCTGTCAGAGTGATTTTCTACTATAGATATCAATGTCCGCCAGATAGATGTAACATCCGCTACTATGGATTTTTTATCGTTTACGCATAAAGCAGTGTTATATAGGATTTTATTGCACAACTGGTCTATGGAATCCGTCTTCGACAATACAACATCAAGGATTTTTCGGATTTGATCTTTTCTTCGGTTATCCTTATCGAACTTCTGCTTTCCAACAAAATAGAGGAATCCTAAAATCAAACCGGAAAATCCAATAAATGAAGCAGAAATTGACGACAAACAACTATAATAATTCCGAGCTTCTTCTAATGATATGGGGCGACAAGGCCAGTTAAGTGACCCAATGCTGAATAGAACTGGACGTATAACAAAATACATCAAAGATAAGCCAACTATAGCGACACCTATAATAGCTAATACTTTCAATTGAGTATTCAATGCATCGCCCTTAGCTAGTATCCTTTGTAGCCTTGCTCTAGCTCTACGTTTATTGTGGACATTTTTACCTGGCTAATGTGATCAAACACGATTACTGTTTTGATCAACTCAGGTTTGGCAAACTTGGTGAAATATGCAAATGCTTCATTTGCAAATGATGGTCCCAATACTTCAACATGTTGAAAGTCTAGCACAATTGTCTTTTGCGGATTATTCCAGAAATCCTGATTATCCATTTCAGTTAAGTACTTTTGGCGAAACTCTTTAGCATGGAATAGACCGTCTCCTTGGTGTTCATCTCGGTTAACTAAGTCAACAAAGAATTCTTTACCAACATCAACTCTCTTTTTCATTATCTACTCCTTTTGCAGGTATTAAAAAATGATACAACGTACCAGCAAAAACACGCTTCTCACTATGTCCCATCTTTTTAAACTCGCCTTTAGCGTCAATGAAAAGATAACCATGATGAGAAAGAACAGCAAGGGGCACTCCTATGTTTTTACAAGCATCTCTAATCCTTTTCAAACCATTACCCCTATGTGATCCACGATTGTATCTGTCACCTGTAATCTTTTTCTTTTTTATTGGGGCATATACTGCGCCACTTACTGATTCTTCAAAAGCTAGCCTGATAGCCTTACCTTCATTAGAAACAATACTAGGAAACTTATCCTTAATGTAACTATGTTGTGCGCCTGATAAAAGCGAGTTACGAAATCCAATACCATTGTCTGCAATACACATAGATATATACGAGTGAGTTTTATGCCACTGAGCAATCAGCCACCAGCCTAGTGTATTATGAACACCTAATCCATGCTCTCCCACATTGTTAATCACTTCAACAAGAATATGATCAACAAATAGTTCCAACTGATCAGGCGTTAGTGAGCTTGATCTTGTAACAAGGTTACGTAACTGATCTCTTCTCGATTTGATTCTTAGCCTGTCCGTTTCTTTTTCTATCTTGACCATCTCATGGTGGCTAAATTTGGTGTCTGATTTATCTTTATACCTCCCTACATAATCATAGAAACCACAATTATCTAAATACCCATTTACATGATCATTGCCTGATTTTGTAGACCTTAACTTGGGAGTTCTATCGGGGTTTGATTTCATCTCAACCCAATGTTTCATTGAGCACATCAAAGTAACAGCACTTGGCCACATTCTTGTGCATTTAGATAAATCAAATTTAAGTATTCTTGAATTACTATCAACAAACTGGCTAGAAATCTTGATAAACTCAGCTACATCTTGTCCCTCTTCTATTCCAAAATCTCCTGCTATCTGAATAGTCTGCATTGGTTCTTTGTAATCTTTCTTCTTATAAACCTCTTTAACTTTTGCCCTTCTCCGTGAAGGCGCTTCCATTATACTGAATAGAATTGGGTCAGTTAACTTTATGACTTTTCGTTTATACTTATTGTGTTTTTCTCTTTTCGAAATTCGATACTTTGACCTCAAATATCTTCTATTTCGTTTATCCAAGAATATGAGTCTTTTAGCAGTTAGTTTTTTCATTCTTGGGATGAATTATCCAACTTAATATGCTTGTAAAGTTCTTTGGCTAGTATTTTTTGAACTACTGATTGAAAGTTATGATCATCCATATATCTGCTAACTATTTTATCATTCTCCTTGAGCCGTTTCATCATCAGGTCTTTGATGATCTGTTGGATTCCCAGTTCGAATTTATCTAGTGGATTGGCTGCAGCGGTCTTGAGCACCCCTTCATCCCTCATGGCGCTTTCCTTGATCTGCTCGAAGAAGAGTCGATCGGCCTCGCTGAAGTCAGTGCCAAAGCGTTCGTTCAGAGTATCGATTATCTCAGAGAGGGGTTTCTCATCTTCTATGGCTTTGCGAGTTCCCGTATCGGTGGGAGATTTGACCTTCACTTCCTCTCCATCTGACAGATCGATGGAGCCTTCCATCACCTTCT
>JBAYZB010000381.1:0-2974 GCA_041672765.1 Gammaproteobacteria bacterium
GGCTTCAGCGTGGAGGCCTCCACCAGTTGCGGGTAGAGGATTGCCGGGCGCAGATTGGAGAACAGCTCCAGCTCGGAGCGCAGGCCGAGCAATCCCCGCTCCGGGCGCAGTTCGCGCGCCAGCGACTCCCATTTGGGACCGCCCACCGCGCCTAACAATACGGCATCCGCAGCCTTGGCCAGCTCCAACGTATCGGTGGGCAACGGATGCCCCTTCGCATCATACGCGGCGCCACCGACCAGTCCCTGTTCCAACTCCGCGTTCAAACCGAAATCCCGGCGCAGGCAGTCCAGCACCTTCACCGCTTCCGCGACGATCTCCGGACCTATCCCGTCACCGGGCAATATAGCGATTTTTTTTGTCATGAATTGCTTTATAACCAAAAGAGAGAAAAGATAATTTGATCGGTGTCACCATTACGTGAACAGCCACGGCGCCTCTTGCCGGCGCCGCGCCTCGTAGGCCCGAATCGCGTCTACATGCTGCAGGGTCAGCCCGATGTCGTCTAACCCATTTAAGAGGCAGTACTTGCGGAATTCGTCCACCTGGAACGGGATCTCCTCGCCGGAAGGCGTGCGAACCGTCTGGGCGGCCAGATCGATCTCCAAGCGGTAGCCCGGGGTACTCTCGACCTCCCGAAACAGCCGGTCCACAACGGCGGCATCCAGCCGGATGGGCAGAATGCCGTTCTTGAAGCAGTTGTTGTAGAAGATGTCGGCGAAGCTGGGGGCGATGATGGCGCGAAAACCATAGTCCAACAGCGCCCAGGGCGCGTGTTCACGCGATGAGCCACAGCCGAAGTTGTCCCGTGCCAACAGGATCTGCGCGCCCTGGTAGCGCGGCTGGTTCAGCACGAAGTCCGGATTCAGCGGCCGGGCGCTGCAGTCCATGCCCGGTTCGCCGTGGTCCAGGTAGCGCCACTCGTCGAACAGGTACGGGCCGAAGCCGGTGCGCTTGATGGACTTCAGAAACTGCTTGGGGATGATGGCGTCGGTGTCCACGTTCGCCCGGTCCAGAGGCGCCACCAGTGCATTCAACTTCTCGAACTTGTCCATTCGGAGACCTTGTAATTACTCAACGCAAAGCCGCACCATGCATATCTGCGCCTTTGCATTGAGCTGTTGCCACACACATCAAATTTCCCGCACATCGATGAAATGACCGGCAATGGCCGCCGCCGCAGCCATTGCCGGACTGACCAGATGGGTTCGCCCGCCCTGCCCCTGGCGTCCCTCGAAATTGCGATTCGAGGTGGAGGCACAGCGTTCGCCCGGCTCCAGGCGGTCGGCGTTCATGGCAAGGCACATGGAGCAGCCCGGCTCACGCCATTCAAATCCGGCTTCGATGAAGACGCGGTCCAAGCCTTCCGCCTCCGCCTGGCGCTTCACCAGTCCGGAACCGGGCACCACCAGCGCCTGTTTGATGTTGGGCGCCACGCGGCGCCCGCGCACCACCGCGGCCGCGGCCCGCAGATCCTCGATACGCGAATTGGTGCAGGAACCGATGAACACCTTGTCCAATCGGATCTCCGTGATCGGCGTATTCGCTTCGAGCCCCATATAGTGCAGGGCACGGCGCATACTTTCCTGCTTCACCGGATCGGTCTCCTGATCGGGATCGGGCACGCGCCCGTCCACCGCCACCACCATCTCCGGCGACGTGCCCCAGGTGACCTGCGGCTTGATGGAGGCGGCATCGAGGTGTACCACCCGGTCGAACACGGCGTCGTCGTCGCTGCGCAATTCACGCCATGCCGCCACCGCGCGCTCCCACAAATCGCCGCGCGGGGCATAGGGCCGGCCGCGCACGTATTCGATGGTCTTCTCGTCCACCGCCACGAGGCCGGCGCGCGCGCCCGCTTCGATGGCCATGTTGCACACGGTCATGCGCCCCTCCATGGACAGTGCCCGGATGGCCTCGCCAGCGAACTCGATGGTGTATCCCGTGCCGCCCGCCGTGCCGATCTCGCCGATGATGGCGAGCACGATGTCCTTCGCCGTCACGCCCGGGCTGGCCTGCCCGTCCACGCGGATGAGCATGCTCTTCGACTTCTTCTGGATCAGGCACTGGGTGGCGAGCACGTGTTCCACTTCAGACGTGCCGATGCCGAAGGCCAGCGCACCGAAGGCGCCATGGGTTGCTGTGTGGGAGTCGCCGCACACCACCGTCATGCCGGGCAGTGTCGCGCCCTGCTCCGGGCCAACGACATGCACGATACCCTGACGCGGGTCGTCCATCCGGAACTCGGTGATGCCGAAATCGGCGCAATTGCGATCCAGGGTCTCCACCTGCAGACGCGAAACGGGATCGTCGATACCGCGGTCGCGGTTGGTGGTGGGCACGTTGTGATCGGGCACCGCCAGATTGGCGTCGCTACGCCAGGGCTTGCGTCCGGCCAGACGCAGCCCCTCGAACGCCTGCGGCGAGGTCACCTCGTGGACCAGGTGGCGGTCGATGTAGAGCAGCGTGGTACCGTCGGGGTCGGCGCGCACCACGTGCGCGTCCCAAAGCTTGTCGTAGAGCGTTTTGCCAGCCATGTCCGGTTCTTGCCTGGAGAAAGCGGTCAAAGAATCGACCGATTATATAAAAAGCTAGCAGGGAAAACACCGGCACTTTCAAACGAATAAATCCCGGCGTGTCAGCCCTCCACCCGGATGCCGCGCCAGGCGATGCCGAGTCCGACGGCACTGACCAGCGCCGCGCAGGCATAGGCCCAGGCGGGCCCGATGCTGCTCCAGACGTAGCCGGCGTAGAGACTGCCCACCGCCCCGCCGATACCGAAGCTCAGGCTGCTGTAGAGGGCCTGGCCCTTGCCCTGGTGCCTCCCGGTAAAGAACTTGTGGATCAGGTGGATCGCCACGGCATGGAAGACGCCAAAACTTGCGGCGTGCAGGGTCTGCGCGAAGAGCGCGAGGACCAGATTGTCGGGATACCCGGCGATGAGCGTCCAGCGCAGGACGGTCAGTGCGAGGCT
>JBAYZB010000382.1:0-2969 GCA_041672765.1 Gammaproteobacteria bacterium
CGAGGCCACGGTGAGCCTGGACCTCTCGGGCGAGAGTCTGCACCGGCGCGGCTATCGCGAGGAGGGCGGGGCCGCCCCGCTGAAGGAAAACCTCGCCGCCGCCATCCTGCTGCGCGCGGGCTGGCCCGCCATCGCGCGGGCGGGCGGGGCGTTCGTCGATCCCATGTGCGGCTCGGGCACGCTGCCGATAGAGGCCGCGCTCATTGCCGCCGATATCGCGCCGGGATTGCAGCGCCCTTATTTCGGTTTCCTGAAATGGAAGCGGCACGATGCCGCGGTGTGGAAGGAGTTGATTGCCGAGGCGCGGGAACGGCGGGAACAGGGGCTCAGGCACTTGCCGTCCATCGTGGGCTATGACGCCGACCCGCGGGCGGTGAGGGTAGCGCTCGCCAATGTGGAGCGCGCGGGTCTGCGCGGCCAGGTGCACATCGAGAAGCGCGAGCTTGCCGCATGCGCGGCGCCGCGCCGCAGCGATCACGTGCCGGGCCTCGTGGCGGTGAACCCGCCCTACGGCGAGCGGCTCGGGCAGGTTACGGAATTGCGCCATCTCTACGCCAGTTTCGGCGATCGCCTCAAGGAGCGGTTTCCCGGCTGGCGCGCCGTGGTGTTCACCGGCAACCCGGACCTCGCCAAGAACATGGGGCTGCGCGCGCGGCGCGCGCACACGATGTACAACGGCGCGCTGGAGTGCAGGCTGCTCAGCTTCGAGGTCGATCCGCAATGGTACACCGGCGCCGCGCTCGGCCCGGCGCGCACAGCCGCGAATATGGCGGGCGACGTGACGCAGGCGCCGCTGAGCGCGGGCGCCGAGATGTTCGCCAACCGCCTGCGCAAGAACCTGCGGCACCTGGGCAAATGGGCGGCGCGCGAGGGCATTTATTGCTACCGCGTGTACGACGCCGACATGCCGGAATACGCGGTGGCGATCGACATCTACGAAGGACAGTGGGCGGTGGTGCAGGAATACGAGGCGCCCGCTACGATCGACGCCGCCAAGGCGCGCGTCCGCTTGCAGGATGCGTTGGCCGTGGTGCCGCAGGTGCTCGGCATCGCGCCGGAAAACGTGTTCCTCAAAGTGCGCTGTCGCCAGAAGGGTGCGGCGCAGTATGAGAAGTTGGCTGCGGAGGGAAACTTTCACGTGGTGCGCGAGGCCAACTGCAAGTTCCTGGTGAACTTCACCGATTACCTGGATACGGGGCTGTTTCTGGATCACCGCAGCACGCGCTGGACGCTGCAGGCGATGGCAAAGGGCAAGCGGTTTCTCAACCTGTTCGCCTATACCGGCACCGCCACGGTCCATGCGGCCATGGGCGGCGCGGCCGCCACCACCACCGTGGACATGTCCCAGACCTATCTCGCCTGGGCGCGGCGCAATCTCGCCCTGAACGGCTTCAGCGAGCACAGGCACGTGTTCGTGCAGGCCGATTGCCTGGAGTGGGTGAAGGCGGAGAAGCGGCGCTACGACCTGATCTTCCTCGATCCGCCCACCTTCTCCACATCGAAGCGCATGGAAACCACGTTCGATGTGCAGCGCGATCACGTGCAGCTCCTCAAAGACGTCACCCGGCTGCTGAAGCGCGACGGTGTGCTAATCTTTTCCAACAACAACCGCCGTTTCAAGATGGACCGCGAAGCGCTGGCGGAACTGCGCATCGAGGACATTACCCGCGCCACCATCCCCAAGGATTTCGAGCGCAATCCCCGGATCCACAACTGTTGGCGGATAACCAGAAGTACATGATGTCGCGTGCCGCCGATAAGCGTGATCCGGCGACTTGTCCCCTGGATGGTTTTGTGACTCAATAACGCGTTCCGGCATCATCCTGGCCGCAGGAAGTACGGAATGGCGCGAGCGAATGACCGCAGGGCGCAACAGGGCGTGTACGCGCCATCGCTAACCGATCACCGATCATCAACCGTCAGGAAGCAAGGAATGGCACGAGTCAAGATTTACAGCACGGGCATCTGCCCGATCTGCGACAACACCAAGAACCTGCTGCGCAAATGGAAGATCTCGTTCGACGAAGTGCGGGTGGACCTGGATCGCGCCGGGTTGCGGGAGATGCACGAAGTCACCAATCACGCGCGCACGGTGCCGCAGATCGTCATCGACGGCCGCTGGATCGGCGGCTTCAACGAACTGACGGAGATGCACATGGAGGGCGCGCTGGATGACTTGTCTGAGGCGTAGCCGAGTGTGCGCCCGTAGAGAAGGAGCGCCGACATGAAGCTATATCTCGTGCGGCACGGCGAAGCGGTGCCGCCGGAAGTGGATCCCGCGTGTCCGTTGAGCGAACGCGGCCGGACGGAGGTGGAGCGGCTGGCCGGCTTCATGCGGCAGGCGCGGATCGGTGTCGCCCGCGTCATCCATAGCGGCAGGCTGCGCGCCCGACAGACCGCCGAAATACTCGCTGCACAGATCGCGCCGGACGCGACGCTCGAAACCAGCGACATGCTCGACCCCGGCGCTCCGCCCCAGCGTTTCGCACTTCAGGTTGCCGGACTGGATTTTGATACATTGGTGGTCGGCCATCTGCCTTTCATGGCGAAACTGGTCGCCCTGCTTGCTATCGGCAGGGAAGACCAAACGATCGTGAACTACCCGCCGGGCACCGTGGTATGCCTGGAGCAGAGCGCCGACGGCGCATGGTCCATCGCCTGGATGATGAGGCCGAGTCTGCTCGATGCCTGAACCGCTGCTTCCGGTTCGCGTAATAACCCCTCCATCACCGCCTTGAACCGCGGCACTGATTGCGTGCAAGCCAACCTGACCGGATAACCGGTGGTATGCGGCGTGATACGCGCGCACGGGGCTGCAACCGAAAATGTGTTGAGCGTGTTCTGCGTTTCCGTCGTTGATTGGGCACGGTTTCGGTCCGCTGCCGATGTCCGTTCCGGTCGCCTTGACCTGCCATCCCAAAACGTTGATCATACCTTTCATCTTAAGAAGCTCCAGGTTTTTCATAAAC
>JBAYZB010000383.1:0-2968 GCA_041672765.1 Gammaproteobacteria bacterium
AGTCATGATCTTCTCCTTGTTCTTTAGTTTTTTGCTTAAAACCATCAAAACAAAGAGTGGGATCCGGCTCAACCTTTTTCTTCATCTGGCTGACTCCAATTTACACCAACCTTTGAGACACTACCTTAGCCATAAATACATAAAACCATAAAGCCATAAAAGCATAAATACAGAGGAGCATAAATGTTCAAATACGGAATCAGCTACTGTATCATGGAAGAGGGAGTACGCAAGCCCCAATCAGGAGTGGATGTCCGTCTGCTTAGACCCGGAGGCGATTGGCAGGCCGGAATCCCACTCATCGAGACTGGTGATACCGGCTATTACGAGTGCTTTATCGAAGATGAGAAGGACTACGGCTTCTACGAGATCTGGGACAACCGCAGCGACACTAATGGCAGCGTCAGTGGCAAGTACTGCACCATCGGCAAGCTCGATGCCAGAGGTCTGCAGAACCGCTGTATCTACGGTAATCACATAGAGGATGGAGCGGTAACCGCATCCAAGATAGCCCAGCACTCCATCACAGCCAACCACCTCGATAACAGCACCTTCAAGCTCAACAAGCTACAGCATGAGATTCAGAACGAGTACCGTGGAGTGGGAGATAATACTCAAGGCAGCCCTGCCAGGCTCAGAGACGACCGTTTTATCAACCATACCCTCGATAAGGAATATGCAGAGCCACCCCACCTAATCCTAACCAATATGTGCAACGCTCATCTCTTTATAGACAATGCCAAGACCGATAAGGGACTGGTAACTGTCACGATCGGCATCGGGGCTCAATTCGAAGGAGAAGAAGCCAAGTACCTGATCCTTGCCATCTCCAACTAATCGTAACATGCTGATAGTTAGGTTGGTAAGTCCTTGTAGCAAATCTATATTGACAGGATAATTCCAGTCAATATCTTGGTAAGCGAAGTAAAAAACTGGTAGGTCACTATAATGAAGAAGACTTTGCGTATCCATTTCTTAAACATTCTTGAGAAAGACACTGACAGTATTGCAAGCAGTGTATTGATTAAGAAACTGTTTAAAACCATCGAAGCTATTCCACTTAGAAAGGATTCAAATCAATCACGTGTATTGACTTTAGCTGATAATGTGTATTATCTACTTACATCTACTGACGATAAGTCAGTTCCAACCTATCCGAATTGTATTACGGGCATTTTTGTTAAAGATAGGCATTTTAACTATCCTTATGAAAGCAATACTCTATGTGAGCTGTCGAAGCTTACACTTAAAAAAGATTCAAACACAATAGCTGAAATGACGTATTTTCTCATTGATTTGGACTTATCAATTTTACTTTGGGTCAGCAATCGATACGTGGCTGGTTTTTCACGGTTTGATAGCTATATTAATACAATCTGTAGGTTCGGCACAGATGAGACTCAAGAGATTGAACTCATGTCGCTACTGAGAAAAGACGCTTATGACCAACTCCAAAAATCAGATTTGATAAAAAAGCTGGTTTTCAAAGCTTCTACTACCATTGATAAACTGATAACAAATGAAGATGGCGACATTTTGCGAAAAGTTGATATGTTAGATGATCTCCCTTCTGATTCTGTTGTAAAAAACATAGAAGTAAGCATTTCATTCATTAGCGAGACTAGTGAAAAGCAGAGAAAGAGTATAAAAGCATATATCCTGAACATGGTTAGCAATAAGCAGTTAGACAAAGCACATGCTAAAGTCGTTATTGATGACAAATTAGATGATATTGACTTCTTTAATGATCAACTAATGGT
Source organism: Gammaproteobacteria bacterium (assembly GCA_041672765.1). Classification (GTDB taxonomy): domain Bacteria; phylum Pseudomonadota; class Gammaproteobacteria; order JBAYZB01; family JBAYZB01; genus JBAYZB01. The sequence goes on from JBAYZB010000383.1 coordinate 1,761, forward strand.
GACTGAGCAAGTAAGCTTATCGGGCAAATATACTGATTATCAGATAATATTTGATATGCTGCACAGTCATTTAGAAAGTAAAAAGGCATTAATTAGTAAAGAGTACCGACAATAAAGGACGCTAATTATCATGAAACATCCCATTATACCGAACAAGAAAGACCTATGTATTCCATCAATTGCTGCAATCGACTTCGTAGCAGTATACTTCATCATATATAGGGGTCTGTGTGATTCATCCGCTAGAATCGATCTAGCGTCAACGAATATTACTTTTGGAATCACATTCGCAGCGTTTTCGGTTACAGCGCTATCATTGATCGCCTTGTTGCAATCTAAAGAACACTTCAATCTTGCAAAAAAGGTCGGTATCTACGATAACGTCGTTTTAAACTACAGGAATTCGATAGTGTTGAGTCTTGCCGTGTTACTATTTGGTCTGATAGGACAACTTGTATTGTCTTCAATAGATGGTCGTTACTTGTTAGCTTATAACTTGTTTAGCGTGTTTCTTATCGTGTTTATTTCTGCTTACTTGGTCATAAATGTATTGGCATTAGTTAAGCTGTTGTTAATGAAGTAAGGCTTACCTTTTCATGGCATTTTGTTGAGTTGTATCCTGCAGATTAGTTCTGCCATCAGGTTAATCATCTCTTTATAGTCTCCGCATTCCCAGGCATCGTCTGTCTTGATCCTGATCTGCTCCTCGCTCATGGTCTCTGACTTGAGCCAGGGGCCTCGGAACTGGTTCCACCAGTTATCATAGTGGAAATCCTTATCAAAAGGGTAATCGCATAATCCGGGCTGGGATTCGATAATCTCTTCAATTGGCTGGTCTGTTCTATCCTCTCTCATCAATACGATCTGGCTGCCTGATCCTGCCATCTGCTCCAGCGTCTCTTGCTCTCTGCGATTCTTGTTCTGCTTGGTCATCTTGATCTCCTTCTCGGTTGCCCGACTGTTGATTTGTGGGTCTACACTACACCCCTCGCAACCGTGGTCAAGTCCTTTCCGCTCAATATGATAAAGAATGTACAAGAATCCTCATTGACAGAAATCCAGCCCTTTCTCACATTGCATACAGCCTACAGACCCTACATAGAATGCCCTCCGAGTCGTGGGGACACCGCCCGGTGCTCCCCACGATATTTTTTTATGCTGGTATGATATCAGTCAAAGCCCTACCCAAAATCCAATTTGCAATTTTC
>JBAYZB010000384.1:0-2965 GCA_041672765.1 Gammaproteobacteria bacterium
TCACTCGCGAAGACTTGCAGGGAATGGACGCCGTCGTGCACCTGGCGGAGCTGTCCAACGATCCTCTGGGAAAGAATAACCCGGAGAATACCTATCGCATCAATCATCAGGGCTCGGTGCGGCTCGCCGCGTTGGCGAAGGAGGCGGGCGTACGCCGGTTCGTGTATGCCTCGTCCTGCAGCGTCTACGGCGTGGGCAGCGACGACTTCCGGACGGAGGAGGCCGCGACCAATCCGCAAACCGCCTACGGCAAGTGCAAGGTGCTGGTGGAACGCGATGTGGGGCTGATGGCCGACGACGATTTCTCGCCAACCTTTCTGCGCAACGCCACCGCCTATGGCGCCTCCCCGCGCATGCGTTTCGACATCGTGCTGAACAATCTGTGCGGCCTCGCCTGGACCACCGGCAAGATCAAGATGATCAGCGACGGCACGCCCTGGCGTCCGCTGGTGCACGTGCTCGATATCTGCGACGCGATCATCTGCGCGCTGCGGGCACCCGTCGATGCGGTGCACAACCAAGTGTTCAACGTCGGCGGCAACGAGGAAAACTACCGTGTGCGCGAGATCGCGGAGATCGTCGGCGGCGTATTTCCGGGCTGCGAAGTCACTCTCGGAGACAACGGCGGGGATAACCGCAGCTATCGGGTCTCCTTCGACAAAATCCATGATCGGCTGCCGGGCTTCGAGTGCAAGCGGAGCGCGGAATGGGGCGCGCGGCAATTGCGGGAGCTGTTCGAGCGCATCGACATGACGCCGGAAACATTCGAGTTTCGCGCCTTTACGCGCTTGAAGCAGCTCGAATACCTCATCCGCACCCGTCAACTGGACGCGGAGTTCTTCTGGAGGCAGGCATGAGACTCATGGAGACCGCGCTGAGAGGAGCGTACATCATCGACCTGGAGAAGATCCGCGACGAACGCGGCTTTTTCGCGCGCGCATGGTGTCGGCGGGAATTCGAGGCGGCGGGGCTCACGGCGCGCATCGTACAGACCAACGTATCGTACAGCGCCAAGCGCGGCACCCTGCGCGGGATGCACTACCAGGCGCCGCCCCATGCGGAGGCGAAGCTCATCCGCTGCACGCGCGGCGCGATTTACGATGTGATCGTCGACCTGCGCGCGGACTCTCCGACCTACCGGCAATGGATCGGCGTGGAACTCGCCGCGGACGATCATCGCATGCTGTTCGTGCCGGAGAACTTCGCCCATGGATTTCTGACGCTGAGCGACGACGTGGAGGTCACCTATCAGGTCTCGGAGTTCTACACGCCGGGCGCGGAACGGGGTATCCGCTGGAACGATCCGGCGATCGGCATCGAGTGGCCCATGGAGCCGACCGTGATGTCGCGCAAGGACATGAGCTGGCCCGACTACGCGGCGAAGACGGCGACTGCGCGGCATGCAAAATCCGAAGACATATCTGCCGGAGAGGGGAGAGACAATGCTGATCGTCGATAAGGCGCTGGAGCGGCGCGCCAGCGAAGGAAGGCCCATCAAGGTCGGGATGATCGGCGCAGGTTTCATGGGCAGCGGCATCGCGCGGCAGATCGTGCGGTACGTGCCGGGCATGGAACTCGCGGCCATCGCGAACCGGAACCCGGCGAAGGCGAAGGATGCCTTCACCTCCGCCGGCGTGGAGCAGGTGTGTATCGTCGATACCGCGCAGGAGCTGGAGGCGGCGCTCGCCAAGGGCTGTGCGGCGGTTACGCAAAATGCCATGGCGGTATGCGAGGCGGAAGGCATTGACGCCATCGTCGAGGTGACCGGCACGGTCGAGTTCGGTGCGCAGGTGGTGCTGCGGGCGATCGAGCACGGCAAGCACGTCGTCATGATGAACGCGGAGCTCGACAGCACCATAGGGCCGCTGCTGAAGGTGAAGGGCGACCGCGCGGGCGTGGTGGTCACCAACGCCGACGGCGATCAGCCGGGCGTCATCATGAACCTGTACCGTTTCGTGAAGGGCATCGGCGTGCGGCCCGTGCTGTGCGGCAATATCAAGGGACTCCACGATCCGTACCGCAATCCCACCACGCAGGCCGGTTTTGCACAGCGCTGGGGCCAGAATGTCCACATGGTGACTTCTTTCGCCGACGGGACGAAGATCTCGTTCGAACAGGCGATCGTGGCGAACGCCACCGGGATGCGGGTGGCGCGGCGCGGCATGTACGGCCCCGTGGTGGAAGCGGGAACGCCCATCCAGGAAGCGGTCAACTGGTATCCGCTGGATGCCGTGCTGGAAGGTAACGGCATCGTCGATTACGTGGTCGGAGCGGCGCCTTCGCCCGGCGTGTTCGTGCTGGGAACGATCGACGATCCGCGTCAGCGGCATTACCTCAACCTGTACAAGTTGGGCGAAGGACCGCTGTACTGCTTCTTCACGCCTTATCATCTGTGCCATTTCGAAGTCCCCAACACGGTGGCGCGGGCGGTGCTGTTCCACGACGCGGCCATCGCACCCCTGGGGGCGCCCTTGGTGGAAGTGGTCGCCACCGCGAAGGTGGATTTGACGGAAGGCGTGGCGCTGGACGGTATCGGCGGCTATCTGACGTATGGACAGGCCGAGAACGCGTCCGTCGCGATGGCGGAGAATCTGCTGCCAATGGGGCTGGCGGAAGGCTGCCGGCTCAGGCGTCCGGTGAGTCGGGATCAAGTGCTGACCTATGACGACGTGGAACTGCCGCCGGGTCGCCTGTGCGATCGGTTGCGGGCGGAGCAGGAGCGGATGTTCCATGGCGGCGTTTCCTTCGATCAACACCGTCTCGCGCAGGCGCACGGCCGTTGATCCGGAAACGGGATGCGGCGTGCGCTTGAGGCGTCATGAATATCGTCCTCTATACCAACAGCTTTTTGCCGGCAATCGGCGGCCGCGAACTCGTAGTCCATCATCTGGCGCGCACGTTGCTCGAACTGGGCCACGACGTGCGTGTGCTTGGTCCGGCGGGCTGGTGGCGGCTGCGGAAATAC
>JBAYZB010000385.1:0-2964 GCA_041672765.1 Gammaproteobacteria bacterium
CCCTAACGCGCAAGCTGCTTGCACAACGGGTTGGCATCTCCGAAGACGGGGTCAAATATCATTTGAACAAACTCAAGGCGGCCGGGAAAATACGGCATGTGGGGTCAACCAAGACGGGGCGGTGGGAAGTGCTTGATGGGCGGTTTCCAGAGTAACGTGGCAGGGGCATTTCGTCTCTGACTTCGCCATGCTCGGTTATATCCATTCTTTCGCAATCCCAACACCCCTTTCAACCAGGCATCCAGCTGCATCGCTATTACCGAAGCGCCCCGTATTTTGCGAATTTAATTGACACCTGTTGCTGCCGGTTTTACAAAGTCCTTTCCGAGCAATCCCGAATACAGGGTTGTTTTATCGCCAGGCGCCATGGCACTTCGCTGTTTTGCACACCTAACGATTTGAAGAAATAACCAAGAATTCTTGTCGCTGATTTCGGAGGCCGTATGTCGAACCATCTGGTATGAGAGCGTTTCTGTTGGTTTGATTCCCAGGTCAGGGCCGCAAAGTATCCCAACGCAAGCCATCTGGCCGATATCATTTGCCAAAAAAAACGATCGCGGTTAAATTAGTGTCGCATATAAGTGCTCTGTTGCTATTCTGAATATAAAATCCATAATGGTTTTTGGTATTTATTGTTTTCTGCAAGCAATTTTTTGTTTATGTAGTAGGCAATAGCTTTCCTGCATCTGATTCTGCGGATACCTGATTCCTTATATTCATAATTTTGAAGGATTGATTTCCGGATGCTTTCGGCAAGTTCTGGATTTGGTTTGTACTTTAACTCAATAAATTCATTCCATTCTTTATCTTCACTTGTAGAAACCCACTCTTCGCCTTCTAAAATTTCCGCGTATACGATTCTGGTAAGCACAAAATCCCGATAAGCCTTTTTAAGATGACAATATCCGCGAACATGGTAACGATTATCTGCAAAAACGATATGATTAGCTGATATCGGCCGTATTGTCAGACCGCCCTTTTCCAGATCTTTCTTGTGGTAGTCGATGGAAACGACCTTTTGATGAAGTAAGCCATAGAGTACTTTTTTTATAGGTTGTGTTGGAATTTCAGGTCTCAGCAACCTGTCTACATCTGTTACAGTGATATCGCTCCATTCAGACTCTTCGCGGTAATACTCTGCGAGGCTTTGGCCTCTTAAATAATCTAAAAAATAAAGTGGATTTAACCGGATGAAGTGCGGCTCAAAGGATTTTGTCGGTTCATGCCGCTTTCGTGAACCGTTATATTCGATCTGTCCAGGGAATAAGCTACGATAATCATCAATTGTTTTTTGCGCCGCCTGTCGGCTGATTCCAAATATATTGGATATTAAGATGGCAGTTATGCCGTTGCCCCAGAACAGACGGGTTTCAATGAATTCAAAACGCTCACGCACGCGCTTAGATGTGTCAAGTTTCATTACATTAGCTCGGCTTGTAAAGTTGAAATCTTTTGGTTATAGTATCAAAAAACTACTGGAAAGGAAATAGCCATGTATAGAATCAGAATTGCTCTGCCAAAAGGAGAATCTGTGACGTACCGCAATTTGGACCTTCTCCACGACGCTCTAGTGAACGCATGGGTCGATGCAGGGGCTTGTGGGGATGCGATAACTGGAAGTAAGGCATTTCCATGGCATTTTGGAGTTCTTGGATGGCATTATGGAGATACAAACCGCTGCCATACCTTGGTTGTAGGCTCACCCGACCCGACTCTTTCGAATTATCTCAAACGTTTAAAACCCAATAGCCTGATACATGCTCGAGCCCAAACAGCGGAGTTTGTTGACTTCTCGAAAGCAGACGTTTTACCGGACCCTGATCCCGTAGCTCCAGGCCAGAGCGCACTGGGTGTTGTTATGCTTTCCCCTTTAGCCATCTCAAGACAGGACGATGGCGATCACTGTTTAAGGTGGCATACAGATCTGAAAGATGCCGATATAAGCAATGCAGTAAGTCATCGACTTTCACGGCTTGCTGGTCGGAGGGTTGAGCTTCGAATCGAACCGGATCGGCTTTATCTCCGTACTCATCCTCATCACGACTCTTTGATCCAGATAAAAGAACTGAAAAGCGGTCGAAGATCTTTTGTGATTGGTATGCGCGCTCCTTTAATATTTCATGGGAAAACGGAAGATTTGAGATTCGCTTGGTACGCAGGTGTCGGGGAAAAGAATCGTATGGGTTTCGGGTGCATTGGCCTGGTGGAAAGGGGGGTTGGGAGATGACCCGGAAAGAATGGATGCAAACGGCTTCATTTGCAGCAGAAGAGGTTTATAAATATTTTCTTGGTGTGGTCGTGCAAGACCATGTGGTGAAAGATCGTGAAGAGATTGCGATAGGTGAAAAGACAAAAAGAAATGTTGATGCCGGGCTTTTTATAGATCCTCGTACAATTCGATTAATATCTATCAGCGGGAAAGGTGGGTACTCGTCCGATCCGGAGAAACAGAAGATCTATGATAAGTTTTTTAATATCAGCCTATTGGATCATCTTTTGTCTGTTACCCGTGGGGCTTTGGTTTTGTCGGCTTTAGACTTCATGGCGCAGAACCCTGCGATGGAGCTGGCGGTTTTGAAACGCAGGCTGTTTGTCGTAGCGGTGATCGCGTTCATGCATGACCTCGATAAAGATCTGGATCTCGACCGGAATACGCCCATCGAAATTACAGCATTAGAAGAGCGAATGAAACGTTACGGTATTAATGAGTTTTTAAGCCTGAGCCAAGTAGAGCTTTCAGCCGATCAACTTCGGTATTTAATCGAGAAAGTGGAATCGACTCAAGCTCACCGTCATGAGCCTGATATTTTACCGCCACGGGATTTTGAGTTGCTTCCTCTCTACGTCCGGTTAGCTGATAAGCTTGATGGAGCATGGCTTTCTTCCGACCCGGAAACCGGTGGGATTCAAGGCGTGTTGAAACGTCTTCGGGAAGATAAAAGCTGTCTGAGAAGCGAACTTTTA
>JBAYZB010000386.1:0-2956 GCA_041672765.1 Gammaproteobacteria bacterium
AACACAAAAGCTGGTTATCGGTGAAGATGGGAATTCAAGGTCTGAAGAGCATTTATACATGGATGGAATGGAGATTTTCAATTTTACAATCTCTACAGTGGTCCCACATATACAAGAGGTGATAGACGCCTGTGGAATGCCCAATTTAGTGGTCTTCCATCAAGCAAACAAATATATGCTAGAATTTATGAGGAAGAGCTTAGGTATTACCAAAGAAATATTCCTTTATTCGCTATCCGAGTATGGCAATACCAGTTCTGCCTCTATTCCATTAACGCTTTGCTCACAGAATAGTAGAATAGCAAAGAGCTCGACAATATTGTTAAGCGGTTTTGGTGTTGGCTACTCATGGGGAACAGTGGTGCTTAGCCTGAAAGACACATTGTTACTCGATGTCATAGAATATGAGGTAACATAGTGGATTTACAAGGGAAGAATATAATCATCACCGGAGCATCTTCTGGCATTGGGAGGACTTGTGCTATTCAGTGCAGCAAGTATGGGGCGAAGGTTCATTTAGTTGCTAGGAATCTGGACAAACTCAATGCAGTTTCAACACACTTGGGAGACAATGTACATACGATCAATAGCCTTGATGTAACAAGTTCAGAAGAGATTGAGCCCCTAGTAAGGGAAATTGTGAAGGTTCATGGCAAGATTGATGGATTCATACATTCAGCGGGAGTTCAATACATACAGCCACTAAGGACAATGGATAAGCAGCACTTCTTAGATGTATTCTCTATTAACACAATTTCAGCATTTGATTTCAGCAGGATTTTAACCAAAAAGTCATATTGTTCAGACTCCGGGCTAAGCCTAGTTTTCATCTCATCGGTAATGAGCGTTGCTGCAAATGCAGGGCTTACCTCTTATTGTGCCTCAAAAGCAGCCTTGGTAGGAGGAGCAAGAGCGATGGCAATTGAGCTCGCCTCAAAGAATATCAGAGTTAATTGTGTGTCACCGGGAACAGTGTCAGATACAAGAATGACTGAAGGGCTTCAGGATAGCATAAGTGATGATGAGTTCCAAAGAATTGTGAATGAGTATCCCATGGGACTTGGGGATACTCAAGACGTTGCGAAAATGTGTGTCTTTCTTTTAAGTGATGATGCGAAGTGGATTACCGGACAGAATATTGTTATTGATGGGGGCTATAGTGCAAGGTAGGCTTCTACAGACTCGTTTTGAGTGTTCACTGTGTCCAGTAAGGTATTTTGGTTTGAACAGATACTCTGGGAAAAGTACGAGCTATATGAGAGGGAATTGAATGAAAATTACATTTGTTACTAACTACCTGGGCATGTTGTCGTTTCATAAAATACTCATTCCCGAGATAACAAAGTATGGTGACGAGTTAGTGTTTGTGGACTATGGTTCATGGGCTATTAGAGATAGCAGTGGAGTGATTATCAGATCTTACGCAAAGAGCTTGGGTTCGTATATACTGAAGATTCCATACGTCAGAAGATACTTTCATTTTTTATACAGAATGCGACTGAAGAAAATGATTAAGTCCATTGGTAAGACTGATACATGTTTAGTGTGGCCAATACAGAAATGTTGTGCGGAAAACCACAAAATATTGAGGAGTTTCTCAACAAAACTGGTCATTGGTTATGCGGGCGGCGATTTTCACTTAGTGGACGACCGAGTCAGAGATCTACATTATCCCCTTCTGGATAAATGTGATACCCTAATTTACTCTACTGATACCTACCTTAGTAGGGTTTTATCATATTTTGGCGATAAATATAGAGAAAAGGCTTACTATTCCCCTCTTTGGATTGAATTATTGGAGTATATGGATGATAAGCTTTTAACAAAAGAGATGTTTGACTCAAGATATGAAATTGGTCCGGATACTAAGGTTGTAGCTATTGGATATAATGGAAGGCGTCCGCAGAGGCACGATTTGTTTGTCGACCTAACAAAAAACATATTACGAGACAAAGGTGACTTATTATTGATGATTCAAGCTACCTACGCTCTTGAGAATAAATACAAGAATGAGCTGCTAACCCTATTTAGTCAACACAATATTGCATATCGCCTTATTACTGATTATATGTCCTATGAGGAACTGGCTTTGTACAGAATGTATTGTGATATCGTTATCAGTATTCAAACTTTGGACGCTTCAAGCGGTTCTTTGCTAGAACATCTAGCAGGAGGTGCGGTAGTAATCGTGGGAGATTGGCTTCCTTATGATCATTGGATTGATAAAGGCATACATTATCATAAGACTTCATTGGAGAGATTACCCAATGTGTTGCGGTATTGTATTGATAACTTGGATTCCGAGAAGAAATTGTGCAAGAAGAATATGGAGATAATTCGGAGTTATTACAGCAAAGATGCGCTAGCTCCGATAAGGAGACAAGTCTTGGGCATTACAAAAGCATAGTGTTTACACCTTTGAAGATTATCATTTGTGAACAAAAGTTTGAGGAGAAGTTAACTGATAGATAATGAACTACCTATTGGAATGGAAACTCGTGTGAGAGAAAAGAAGATAAACATATTGTACATTCACCATGGAACTGGAATTGGTGGAGCCCTAATTAGCCTAAGAAACTTAATAAGTGCTCTTAATAGTGATTTGTATGCCATTACTGTGCTCTGTCTTAAATATTCTGAAGGTATAGATTATTTCAGGATCCGTGGAATTGATTGTCGGATTGTCAAAAGCAAGTTTTATAATAACCAGTATACGAGATTTACGCATAGTGAACCAGGAATGATAAAATGGTATCAACCAATAAGATTTTTTAAGGCGCTTAGTTCTTATTTTCTGTCAAAATACTATTATGCTCCTAAAATATTAGCTGATTTTGATTTCGATATTTTGCATTTGAACTCTGTCTCGCTAGTAGATTGGCTTTATGCTGGAAATAAAGTGGGGAAAACGATAATTCATATTAGAGAGCCAATGGCCAATGGATATTTTGGAATC
>JBAYZB010000387.1:0-2951 GCA_041672765.1 Gammaproteobacteria bacterium
AGGGAAATAATATGAACTACGCTAAAATTATAAAAAATTACGTGAAAAGCTAATATTGACGCAAACTGAATTTGCTGAGATATTGGGTGTTTCTTTTACGACGGTTTCTAGATGGGAAAAAGGAATCAATTCCATCTTTCTAAATGACAAATACATCATAGCATTTAATGAAGAGTGGATAGAACAAGCAAATCAACTGGAAATCCAGGTTACTTGTTTCCATGAGAGTAGACATGCTTTTCAATGGAAAGTAATAAATAGTGAGTATACGGGAACTGAAGTAGTGGATTCACTCACGATTCAAAAATGGTCAGATGAAATGAGTAATTACAATTCACCTACAAAAAAAGATATCCCTGAAGAAGAATATCTAAAGCAGGCGATTGAGATTGATGCTATTGCATTTGCGCATAAAATGATGTTGGAGCATTTCGGTGTTAAGACTGTGATTCCTGAATGTATCAAGAATAACATATAGGGAGGGTTATTTAATGTTTGATTTTAAAGAATTAATATTAAGTAAAATTAAAAATATGAACAGTGAATATGTAGATCTTGTATCCGGGGACATTCATAGAGAAGTTGGTGGATATCCAGGCTCAAATCACAGGATGCCTTCTTGTTGTAACGCTATCAGGGATATCATGTATAACGATGATGAAGTACTTTATTCACCAAAAAAAGGCAATGGAGCTACTTTGAAAATAAGATATTACAAGAAAAATCACGAACACTAATGGGGGTTATCAATCATGAAAAGTTTAGAATCATTGAAGAGCATATTTAAAGAAAGAATTTTTAAGATTCCTGACTACCAAAGAGGGTATGCATGGCAAAAAGAGCAATTAAAAGACTTTTGGGAAGACATTACTAATTTACCAAAGGATAGATATCATTACACTGGATTGCTTTCACTAAAGGAAGTTCCAAGTTCTGAATACAATAATGGAAATTGGGTTAGTGAGAGGTGGTTAATTAATGATTTTGGCTATAAGCCTTTTCATGTTGTTGATGGCCAACAAAGATTAACCACTTTTGTGATTTTTATTAATGAAGTCATTAGTTTAATCAAAAATCTTGATATAAATAAAAGCAAAAAACTAGAAGATATATATATTGGTACACTAAGTTTGAAAAGAATTACTGAAGAGTATATTTATATGAAAATGCCACCTAGCTATAATTTAAGCACTTACAAATTTGGTTATGAGGTTGATAATCCAAGTTTCAAATATTTAAAGCATAAGATTCTAGGGGAACCTGACGGAGGAGTTGTAACCGAAACATTTTATACACTAAACCTAGAAAATTCAAGAAAGTTTTTTAAAGAAAATTTAGAAAATTACTATAATGAATATGGGTTAAATGAAGTCGAAATATTATTCAAAAAGGTTACACAGAATTTGATGTTTAACCTACATGAAATTGAAGATGATTTTGATGTTTTTGTTGCATTTGAGACTATGAATAATCGTGGTAAAAAACTATCAAATCTCGAATTGTTAAAAAACAGACTTATATATTTAACGACTTTATACGAAGAAAATGAATTAAGCATTGATGGACAACAAGTTATTAGAGATCAGATTAATGAAGCTTGGAAAGATATTTACTACAATCTCGGGAGAAACAAAAGAAACCCATTATCTGATGATGATTTTCTAGTTGCTCATTGGATTATGTATTTTCAATATTCAAGAGAAAAGGGCGATGAGTATATAAAATTTTTACTAAACAGTAAATTTACACCACAAAATGTGTTTACTAAAATTGAAGCAAAAATGGATACTATTGATGAAATTGAAGAAATTAGAGATGTGGATTTATCTGATGAAGAGTCTTTTGAGAATGGAGATACAACGAAAGTCAAAATGGTTGCAAAACTGTCCAGTTCAGAGATAAGTGATTATATTAACAGTATAAAAACCGCATCTGTCCATTGGTACAATTCCTTTAATCCGATAAATAATAATGATTTGACAGAAGATGAACAAATCTGGATCGACAAATTAAATCGTATAGGAATAGCTTATTTTAGACCGCTTGTTTGTGCAAGTTTTATGAGAGATGATGTTGATTCAATAAAAAGAGTTGAATTATTCAAAGCGATTGAGCGATTCATATTTATTGCATTTAGAATTGGTAGAGCGGCAGCTAATTATAGAAATGCTGCAATTTATAGATTAACCAAACAACTAAGATCTTGCGAAGTGACAGTTGATGATATCATAGAGCAATTAAATGAACGTATTGAGAGTTGGTTAACTCCTAGTGACGGAATTGATATTCAGTCATTTGTTGCATACATTCAAAGAAAGTTCAAAAATCATGAAGGTTTTTATAGATGGAATGGGATTCATTACTTATTATATGAGTATGAAAGCATGTTTGTTGAGCAAAAAGGGAATCCAAAAATTGATTGGAAAATGTTTGTCAAAGGTCAACAAGATAAGGTCTCAATTGAACACATAATGCCACAGACACCATCTAATGATTATTGGCAATCGAGATTTTCCACATATGATGAAGAGCAACTCAACTACTTAAATGGGACATTAGGAAATCTTTTGCCGTTGTCTCAAAGTATTAACTCATCATTACAAAACGATAGTTTCGATGACAAAGTTCAACCCAAAAATGATAAACGTCGAGGGTATGCAGATGGTTCTCACTCTGAAATCGAGGTATCTAAATATACTGAATGGACTAAAGATACTATAATTGAAAGAGGGCTAAAATTACTTCAATTTATGGAAAATAGGTGGGGATTTAAATTTAAATCCGAAAGAAGTAAATTATATTTCTTAGGGTTAGATAGTTTTTACGATTTTTCTGATGATCAATCGGAAGAAAGTGATATAATTCAAGAGTAGTCTATTTGCTTGGTACATGGGTAATGCAGGATAAACCTGTAAATAATTTGGCATATGCCAGAAGGAGATACTTATGAA
>JBAYZB010000388.1:0-2949 GCA_041672765.1 Gammaproteobacteria bacterium
AGCGCGGGGCGAGATCGGGGAGCCTGCATTTAGCGACGGACTTAAGCTGCTGGATTTTGCGTGCGATCGGATCGGGGCGGACAGGTTGAGGGAGTTGGCGTGACAGACAACTACGACACGGCGGCCGCGGCCAAGTCGGCGTGCGAGAGGCACAGGGAGGGTGAATGCGGTACTTGAGCGTATGCAGCGGCATCGAGGCCGCTACCGTCGCCTGGCAGCCGCTTGGCTGGCGGCCGGTCGCGTTCTCTGAAATCGAGGCGTTCCCCTCAGCAGTGCTGGCGCACCACTACCCGGATGTGCCGAACCTCGGCGACATGACGACGATCGCCCAGCGCATCCTAAATGGCGAAGTAGAGGCCCCGGACGTGCTCGCAGGGGGGACGCCCTGCCAGGCGTTTTCCATCGCAGGACTGCGCAAATCCCTCGCCGACGAGCGAGGAAACCTCACCATGAAATTCGTGGAGATCACCGATGCAATCGACTTTGTTCGCGTCCGAGACGGACGCCCACCCGCAATCGTCTTATGGGAAAATGTCCCCGGCGTCCTCAGCACCAAAGACAACGCTTTCGGCTGCTTTCTGGGAGCGCTTGCCGGCGAAGATTGCGAACTCAAACCGCCAGGGAAGCGATGGGCGGACGCTGGTTGTGTGTTTGGACCCCAAAGAGCAATCGCGTGGCGGGTCCTTGATGCCCAATATTTCGGACTGGCCCAACGACGCCGCCGTGTGTTCGTTGTCGCAAGTGCTAGAGAGGGGTTCGATCCCGCAACGGTACTTTTTGAGTTCGAAGGCGTGCGAAGGGATTCTCCGCCGCGCCGAGAAGCGAGGGAAGTCGCTCCCACCATCCCTGCGCGCAGCACTGGAGGAGCGCACGCGCCGTGCCTAGCGTTTCCTGCGAATATGAGCTTTGTCAACGTCAGCGAGAACGTGGCGCCGACGCTTATCGCCGAGTACCCCGTCGCTGTGGCAACTCAGGGGGACGTGCGCCGCCTGACGCCACGCGAGTGCGAGCGCCTGATGGGATTCCCAGACGACTACACGCTAGTCCCTCTGCCGCTCAAGGGTAGACAGACGCGCGTGCGGTGGGCATCTGACAGCGCCCGATACAAGGCACTGGGCAACTCCTGGGCTGTGCCGGTAGTGCGCTGGATCGGGGAGCGTATCGAGCAGGTACATGAGATTGCCAGCAATGAGGCAGCAGCATGACCGACCCGTTTAACGACACCCACAAGATAGGGCAAGGCATGAACCGAGCACACGCACTCATCGACTGGTGCGGCCGGGAGCATGGAGGGCGGCGGCGTGGCTAGGCACGAGCTACAGCGCGAGATCCGCGACGAACAGGGCATCCGTTTCGCGGCGGCCTGGATGGAGGCGATGGCGCGCAAGGGGCTGGCGGCGGGGCCGGTGCTGCTGTCGCTGGGGCGGCCGCGCAGGAGCCTGGACCAGAACGCCAAGCTCTGGCCGATGCTCACCGACGTTTCCCGGCAGTGCCAACTGGTGGTCGATGGCGAGCCCGTGAAGGCCTCTCCCGAGGACTGGAAAGACGTGTTTACCGCCGCCCTTCGCCGGCATCAGCGCGTCGCCAAGGGCATCGACGGCGGCCTGGTGTTCCTCGGTATGCGCACCAGCAGGATGAGCAAGCGGGAATTCTCGGATCTGATCGAGCTGATCTACGCCTACGGCGCCGAGCACGGCGTGGAGTGGAGTGAGCCGGCGCAGCGGACGTTCAGCGAGAACATGAGGGTGGCGTGATGGCGAAGAAAGCACACACCCGCGCCGAGCAGCGCCACCTTGGCCGCGTTGCCGCCCTGGGCTGCGTCCTCTGCGACGCGCTGGGGCAGGGCTATCAGCAAGCCGAGGTGCATCACATCCGCGAAGGGCAGGGCATGAGCCAGCGGGCCAGCCACTTCCTCACCATCCCTGTCTGCCCGGCCTGCCATCGCGGCCCGAACGGCATCCACGGCGACCGCACGCTGCTACGGCTGGCGAAGGTCGAGGAGCTGGACTTGCTGGCACTGACAATCCAGCGGCTGCAGGAGGCGGTATGAGCGAACAGGCAACAGGAAAGCATGTAACAGTCAGCACGGACATGGCCACGCTGTTTGTGCTGGCTGCAGTGGTGTGGCCGGGGTATGCGGCGGCGAAGGCGTGGGGGAGGGCGAATGGCTAGCAGTCCGACCAAGCGCAGCCTCGCCCTCTTGCGGGAGCAGGGGTACTTGGCCGAAGTCGTCGAGAAGTGGAACGCCCATGCCCGCGTGCGGCAAGACCTGTTCGGTATTGTGGACATCTTGGCGGTTCGGGACGGCGAAACACTGGCCGTGCAGACCACGAGCGCCAGCAACGTCTCCAAGCGGGTGCAGAAGATCGCGGAGAGCGAGGCGGTGGAAGTGCTGCGCAAGGCCGGTTGGCGGCTGCATGTGCACGGCTGGAGCAAGAACAAGACGCAGCGCAAGTGGGTGTGCCGCGTCGTGGACGTGAGTTAGGGGGCAAGGATGGCAGACATCGCAGACGAAAGCAGGGACTACCAGGAGCGCCTGAACGCGCACGCGCTGGCGAACCGACCGGCGCACCTGCCGGGGCCGAATCGCTGCCTGCAGTGCGGCGAGGCAAACGACCGGCGGCAGGATGGATACGCAGTCTGCTCGGACTGCGTGGCGGACGACTGACCCAAGGAGGGGGCGGGAGTATGCTGGCATGGGTGGATCGTCTCTTGGGGGAATGGGCGGACTGGTCGCGCCGGCGGGATGATGCCGGCCTCGGCTACCCACGACAGACCACCGAATACCGGCTGATGCGGGAAGGGGCAGGGGCGGCGATCCGGTCCACGTCGGGGCCGCGCACCATCGACATGCCGGAGGCGGTGGAGCGCGTCGAGGCGGTTATCGTCAAAATGCCGGACAGGCACCAGCAGGTGATCCGTGAGAAGTACCTGCGCTGCCTGCCGGAC
>JBAYZB010000389.1:0-2945 GCA_041672765.1 Gammaproteobacteria bacterium
TGGCCTACGTGATGGTGACCCACGTGCATCTGGACCACGCGGGCGGGGCGGGGGAGTTGATGCGGCATCTGCCCAATGCGCGGCTGGTGGTCCATCCCCGCGGCGCGCGGCACATGATCGATCCGGACAAGCTCGTCGCCGGAACGGCAGCCGTATACGGCGCGGACCAGATGCGCGCGCGCTTTGGCGAGGTGGTGCCGGTGCCGGCGGAGCGGGTGATCGAGGCGAGTGACGCGTTCGCGGTGGACCTGAACGGCAGACGGCTGCTGTGTCTGGATACGCCCGGCCATGCGCGCCATCACTACTGCGTGTGGGACGAGAAGAGCAGGGGCTTTTTCACGGGCGATACCTTCGGGATTTCGTATCGGGAATTCGACGTGGACGGCCGGGCATTCATCTTCACCACCACCACGCCGGTGCAGTTCGACCCGCCGGCGCTGCATGCTTCGCTTGATCGCATGATGAGCTACCAGCCCGAGCGCATGTATCTGACCCACTACGGCTGTGTCACGGATACGGAGCGCCTCGCCCGCGAACTGCACGAGCAGATCGATCTGTATGTCGCCGTGGCGCGTGATGCGTCCGGCGCGGGCGAGGCGCGCCATCAGCGCATGAAGGAGGGGCTGGCGGAGATCATGCTGACCCGGCTGGCCGCGCATGGCTGCACGATGGATCGCGAACAGATCCTGGCGCTGCTCGCCATGGATCTGGATCTCAACGCCCAGGGGCTGGGCTGCTGGCTGGACAGCACCGCGGCGCGCTGACGCCGCGGGGCGCGTCGCTTAAACGCAAAGGCGCGAAGAACGCAAAGGGCGCAAAGGAAAAAATATAGGGTGGGCGCCGCCCACCATTGCACCGCTTGTCATGGCATTGTTCGGTGGGCGATGCCCGCCCTACATGCTGCTTTGCGCCTTTGCGTTGTAACTTTTCAGATGGGCGTAGGGCGGAAGGGTGGAGAGCCGCGGGTCCTCCACCGGGCCGCCGACGGTGAAGTGATAGAGCGTTTGAAAGCGGTCGTCGCCCAGGCCGAGCAACTCGTGCATCGCATCGTCGAAGAAGCAGCCCATGCCCGTGCCGCGCACGCCCGCCGCCTCGGCCTCCAGATACAGCACATGGCCCAGCATGCCCGCCTCCCAGTGCAGGAAACGGTACCACCAGGGGCCCTGTCCGAGCGCGTCGCGGAACTCCGCCAGCATGCCGAGGGAGAAGGCGGAATCGGCGGCGATATCCTGATGGCAGGAGATGATTTGCGCGGCCTGGCGCGTATCGCTGGACAGCAGCCGCCGCAGCGGCAGGTGCGGTGGACAGCCGGGCACCTCCTGCCACAGCCAATCGGGGCGCGATGCCGTGCGCAACGCGGATTCCGCCCGCCCATGGCGCGGCAGTATGTACAGCCCGGCTTCAAGCCCCTCGACCCGGTGCACGAAGAACACGGGATGCACGCGCGGCTCCCACGGCAGCGTATCCCAGGGCGGCACCTGGGGGCGCGGGAGCAGCGCGTCGAGCATGCCGAAGAACACGGAGGCCGGGATGCCGGTGCGCCCATCGAAGGCGACGGCGCTGCGGCGTTGCCGGAACAGCGTGGCGGCGGGCAGGGCCGTGGAGGCAGCCTGCAACGGCGGCAGGGCCGGGCGCGCCGCCGGGGCGCACGGCGGCGTGCGTGGTTTGCGGGCCGCCGCGTCCACCTCGTCGATGGCGGGCCAGTGGTGCAGGTGGCGGGCGCTCAGGCGGTTGGCCTTGCCATGCCAGCGGGCATCGATCAATGCCTTATCCAAGACTTCCGGCGCCGGTTCCGCGGATTCGAGGCCGATCCACAGCAGCACATCGGGCGCCTCACGTTCCGCGTCCGCGAAATCCTCGCCGCGATCCAGGCCGAGCAGCCGGGCGATGTCGTCGTCGCCCCACGCCTCCAGCAATTGCGCTCGCCAGCCCAGCGCCGCAGCGGCATACCGCAGCGCGGCAATGGCGTGCCCCGCGTCATGCTGGCAATAGCGGTAGGCGCGGGCCCCGTATTTCCATGTCTCGCGCCAGTGAATGGAGGAGAGGCCGACGAGGACTCCCGTTGCCGGGAACAGCGCCGTCCACTGCGCCGGGTCCGGTGCGGCGCGGTGTTCCAGCAGGTGGTCGCGGCTGAGGTAGTGGTGGACGCCGGCGGGTAGGCCCGCCATCCCGGGGCAGACCAGATAGCCCTCCGTGGGGTGCAGGTTGCCGCTGGAGGGATTGCAGCGCAGCGCCCAGCGGGTACTGCCGTAGACCTTCCACGCGGAAAGGCCAAGGGATAGTTCGAGAAGGATGGCGAGGTTGTCCAGGTCCAGCGGCCGCGGCGCCGTGCCGGCTGGTCGGCGCAGGTGACCGAATGGGGTGTCGAGGGTATCGGCCAGTAGCGGCAGCGCGATGCGCGGGGCGCCGGCGAAGCGGCGGAAGGGGTCGGGTTGCGTCGCCCAGTCCATGAAACCGGGGCCCGGCGCATACCGGTCGAGGCGGTGTTTGGTCAGCTCGTGGTAAGTCTTGACGCGCTCGCGATCCGGGTCTGTCACAAGGCCACCGTTGGTCGTTCCCGCTCACTCCGGCCGGTCCGGCGGGGCGTCCGCATGGAGGCTGGCTGCCGTGGTGGTATCCGCCTTCGGGACCTGCAGCCGGTGGAGGCTGATGGAATTGGTGAGCAGGACGGAATTCGGGATCAGGAACTGTCGCTGCTCGCCCTGCAGAATGGTATAGCGCAGATCGATGCCGATGACCGTGCCCTCGAAGCCTGCCACCGCAATGCGGTCGCCGCGCCGGAACGGACGGTAGGCCAGGATGAGCACGCCCGCGAGGAGGTTGGAGAGCATGTCCTTCAGGGCGAAACCGAGCGCGAAGCCGGTGAGGCCGAGTCCCGCCACCATGGCCGCCACGTTCACGCCCAGTGTGCCCAGCGCCGTGATGGCGCCCACCGCGATCAATGT
>JBAYZB010000390.1:0-2943 GCA_041672765.1 Gammaproteobacteria bacterium
TAACTTTGTCAATAAACCCTGACGTTAGATCAGAGTCTTTGATTCTTGACCTGTCGGTTGTGAAAAACTGATATTTTTCATTATCAAGCATATCTAAATCAATGTGGACTAATACTCTATATTTCAAAAAACTTAAACCTCTATTTGCAAGTTTAGTAAAATATTCACCATTAATGTATTGTCCATTGACCGTGAAGAAAATGGGCTTTTCATGAATGTTAAACATCTCATAAGTTTCTCTACATTTATTATCATTTATCCATTCTGATTTTTCTGATGGTAAAATTGTAAAGAATTCTATCTTATAGGTGTGCCCATTGTGAACTATCTCAATGAACCCTGAATATTTGTCTGAAACATACTTTTTCCATGTTTTTAATTTAAGCTTTGTGCCATATACATATCTATTTTGATGATGTTCAGTCTCTTCTTTGAAATATGTCCGATTCTCAACCATTCTAATCGGAAAAGGTGTTCCATATAATTCAATATTGAAATAATCTCCAAGCATTCTTGGTTTTGCTATATCTCTTTCTCTATATCTCTTACTAATTTCCAAGTCTATCATTCTAATCAATGTTCCTGATGATGAGTTTAAGAAATCATTTAGATAATTATCATTTAGTGGTTCGTCTATGTCGTTTTCAACTTCCATGATTTCACTATTATTAGCTAAGTAAAAATATGCATGATTCTTAAAATCTTTTAAATGTGATTTTTTGACAATAGTAAAATAGTATTTGTTGTTTAGTTTAGAGATTATCAAAGTAGCATATGCAAATGAGAGAGATGTGCTCCCGCCTTGTCCAAAAGCGCCAATCAAATAACTTGTGTCTTTTTTAACCTTGTTGCCGCCATGTAAGGATAAAATTGTACTGCTGAATCTTTTTCCTTCGATTCCAACGCCTAAATCAACAATATCAAAAGTAGGAGTATTTTTTTTGCTACCATCATTTACTGCTAAAGTAACATAATCGGCTGCATCATAGGCTTGGTTCCCATTTTTATTTCCCGAAAGAACACCTTTATAATGATTATAGAATTTTGGAAAAGCAGCCTTAACAATTTGCTCTGATTTTTTTGGCATTCCTAGGTTATACTCGATTTTCTTTTTTTCTAATACTGCATCGATACCATTTGTTAATCTTTCTATTATTCCTTTTTCGCCGTTCTCCAACATGTCAATAACTGAGGCGTTTTGGTCATTGCCTCCAACATACTCCCAAAAACCTTCAAGATTACTTTCAGTGATATTGGAATCGTCAAGGTTTGCGCTCCCAATAGAATCTAAAAACTGATTCACATCATCTTTAGTGTTCAGACCTAAAATTTTCGATAATTTCATTTAAAATCCCCCCCAAGATAATATTGTTTTACTAATTTCTCTTTTTAATTTATCTTTCTCAACTGATAATTGTTGAAGTAGTTTCTTCTCTTTAATCATTAACTCGTTTATTTTTGAAACAATTGACTGTTTAGCTAGTGTTTGTAATGGAATCTCTGTTTCTCTTATCGTACGCATTGTAATCACAGGGATTGTGATCCCCATTGAATTCTTAAAGTATGACTGTTTGACTGTTTCGCTATTAAGCACAAAACTTAGATATCCTGGATTTACCTTTGAAATGTCTGTCCTTAAAATTGCGAACAAAGATGGTATTACTAAGCCTTCATATTCATTCGTTATATATACTGCTGTGTATGGGTTACTTAGACGAATCAAAACATCACCTTGCTTAGAAATATACCTTTCATCAAGTAACTCAATACTTTTATAATCTTCAAGGTAATCGAAATTTATCCAACCATCATCTTCGAAACTTTTCAGTGTAATCACTTTATAAGATTTGACTACTTCATGTTCATGACTTGCTTCTTTTCTTTTTAGCACTAATCCAGCACTAATTTCACATATATCATCGAGTCTCATCACTTCACCCCTTTTGTCATTTATCGCCTACAACAAAATTATAACACCGTTATTGTGTTGTTGTCAAGTTTTATTTTTGTATAAATAGAAAAATGACAGATTTTATCTTCAATCATTTCTTGATGTTTTTTCTTAATGTGCAAAGCACATTAGTGTGTTCGGGCTGGTATCGCTATGTGGCAACTTTTTATTCTTCTTCTTTAATCAGGTGCTTGATTAAGATCTTTCTTAGAAATTCTTAAACGAGTTGACCCTCATTTCTATGTCAAGGTTTTTCTGTTTTTCCAGCTGTTTAATAATCCATTCTTTATCAACTTGGATATTTAATATTTCAAAACCTTTTATGGAAGGAATCAGTACTCGATTTAGATAGATTCCATACATAGGCACATCTCTTGAAAATCTATAAACCAATTTATTCTCTTCAAGTAGCTTGATTAGTCTAGAAACAGTTTTGATGCTAATGTCATATTTGGATGCTATACTCTCGTTTGTTTCTACATAGCCCATTTCAAAAAATGCAAAAAACACATCTGTAAATATTAAGTTTGCTTTTTCTGGCAAATCAAGATCCACTAGTTCTTTTGGCATATGAATAAGTTTCATTCTATCTCCCCCAACCATATCTATATTTGTTTTAGTAATAGCAATCGATTGGTTAAATTATAACTTAAATTAAAGATTTTTACCATATGAACCGTGTGTTTACCACGCATATCACGCGTACCACGCCAGTATTAAGAGAAAATCCCCAAAACTTACAACAACGTAAATTGTATTTTTCACTAGATTTTTAGGATTCATATAAGAAGTCTTTGGCGTGGTTAGAAATTTGCTTATGTTGATATAAATTTAGCAAAAAAAGGTGTTGACTCCCTAATTTGGAATTTGGGAAATCTCAGTGTTTGTTTCGATGATGCACCTATGGCCTCCGCCGCTTGTGAAACGTCTATGAAGTTTAATTTCGCCGACGGCTTTACGAAGCGAAAAAAAGACCCCATTTCGCTAGGAAA
>JBAYZB010000391.1:0-2929 GCA_041672765.1 Gammaproteobacteria bacterium
TCGCGCTTCGCCTCGGCGTGTGGGCTTTTCGCCTTCGCGCCGAAGACGCGCTTGACTGTCTGTGTGGTAGCCCACTCGCGCGAGCCGTTCTTCCAGAGCCACACCTCTCGCCCGTCCCTGAGCTTTTCCTGCCGGGAGACGTAGGGGCGCGACGTGATGGCCTCGAGCTGTGCCCGGCGGTCTTTCGACAGCCACACCTCAACGGGCGCGGCGGCTGCGGATACGGCTACGAGCAGAAATGCGGATGTGATGAATCGCGTCATGGTGCGGCCTCCAGTTGGTTGGTGATGATGCAGTGTAAAAATCCAGACAGATATACGCGGGTGATTTCGTGCGGCATGTTCGTGACGGTGATCTCGCCGGTGAACGGGCGGTTCGTCTCGCCGCCGGAGATGATCTCAAGGCCAGCGTCTGAAATATCCAGCGGCGTTTCCGGCGTTCCCCATTCCAAGAATCGGTTTGTGCGCAGGATGATGTTTCCAACCTGCTGCGGACGCTCCACGCGGATGTCGTAGCAGACGTGTCCGAGCACGTTGGTGAGCGGCTTGTTGGTGTCGATGTTGCCCAGCGACCAGTAGGTCACGCCCGGCGACGGCTCGAACGCCCACACGGTGCGTGGCGCTGTCTCCAGCAGGCGCGTGTAGTGCGTGTAGTAGTGGATCATGCCGTCGGGGTCGACCGACTCAGCGACCACGTAGGCCTCGATGTTCTCCGCGTCTGGGTCGGCGTCCATGTCTGCGGCGAGATAGAGGCGGTCGGTGAAGCTGTTGGTTGCGGCGGCGACTTCCCACAAACGCTCCAGAGCGTTCGTCAGCCCTTGCCCCGCAGCAGCCACGATGTTGCTGGATTCCTCAATCGCGTACTCAGCCGCCGCCTGCCGCTGGCCCTCGGCGATGCGGCCTGTCGGATCGCGCAGGGTGCCGCCGGGCAGCCCCATGACGTGGGTGCGCGTCCAGCCTTTGACGGTCTGAACGTTCGAGGTCTGGGCGGACGCGCCGAGCGCCGCAAGCGTCAGCAGTATGACAGTTGTTTTTTTCATCAATGCTCGACCTCCTCCGACTCGACGCGGTATTCGTAGTCACGGTCGAGCGTGAAGCCCGGAACCGTGTACGTGCCGGAGGGCGGCAATCCGGTGGCAATCGGCCACCAGTCGTCAGTGCCGGCGATGCGCTGCATGATCCGGTACGATTGTCCGGCACTGCCGTGCAGCCACCGGAACGTGACGCCGTCGGGGGACTCGACGGGCGGGTCGAGGCGCAGCACTTGCGCCGCCTGCTTCTCTTTGCTGGACGGGTACGCCCGCGTTGCCAGAAACAGGGAGGCGGCGACGAACAGGGCGATTTCGATGTGTTTCTCGGTTATCTTCATGGCTGGGGCGCCTCGTTGGTGACGCTCATGAGAGCGCCGCATTTATACGTTTCCCACAGGCCGTCCCTGCAGACGGTCCCCGTGAACCCTTCCTTGCCGCCGATGGCGAACCCGCGGTGTACCGTGAACACGCCGCCCGACGCCTGGCCTCCCTTGATCTCGCAGAAGGCCATGAAGAAGGCGCGGTCGTAGGTCGATGGCAGGTACACGGTGGAGCGGTAGACGGTGTCGTACGTCGCGCCGCCGACGGTGTGGTTGTGGAACTCGGCCGTGCTCTGGTAATCGGCGAACTCCCATGCGTTTGTCGATTCGAGTGTGCGCTTGTACTTGACGGCGGGCATAGCGTTCATCTGCTCGGTATAGGCGTGCCAGATGTAGTGCCCGGTGTGCGCGACGCCCTCGATGTTCGTCACGCCCGCCGCGCCGAGGTCGCAACCGACGATTGACGCTGCCGCGTTCGTGGATATCTGAACCACGCCGCCAATCGATACGGTGTGGCCGGTCACGTACCCGAATCCAATCGATCCCGTTAGGACGGATACGATGTCATTTACCACGTTGCTCGCGGCGCTCGTGGATTCCGCCACTGCCTGCGCTGCGGCCTGCGCGGCGGCGGCCTGCGCCTCGGCGCGCGCGATCTCGTCGAGGCCGGCCGCGTAGCCCTCGGGCGTGATGTGCCCGTGCTGGTCGACCATCAGGTATTGAGCCGACGGCCAGTTCGTCATGCTCGCTGCGGCCGCGAGCGTGGATGCGAGAAATATCAGTGCTGCCTGTCTCATTCTCCGCCCCCTGAAGGTGTGTTGGTGTATGCGATCAGGAAATGCCAGCCGTTGCTGTACACTGATTTCCAGATCAGGTTTGTGTGGCTGTCGCGGTGCAGCTCTTTGTCTGCCAGCGGGACGTAGTTCGTGGGGACGGCCGCTATGTCGTCGAGCGTGGGCAGGCTTGCCCAAGGGACATATCGGTCAAGCCCCGCCGGGTGCTCCGCGTCAGGTGTGCGGAACTGGCCGAAGCCGTGAGGGCCGAGGAGGATTTCGTTTTGGTTGAGCGGGTCAAAGATCCTGAGGTGCCCTTCTTCTGTCTCTGGATAGACGTTTGCTTTCCACTCCACGGCCAGCCCGGCTGATTCGCCGGCGGACGGCAACGCGCCCACGTCTGCGGCATTCAGCGCACCGATGACATGAGCCAGATTGTTGCTTGCTTCTTCGATTTCCCCGCGCTCTGGAATGTCGTGCCAGTTCACAAACCTGTCAACCCCCGAAGGGTTCTCCCAGTCTGCGCGCCGCCACTGCCCGACGCCGAGCGGGCCGAGATAAACCGCGTCGTCTGTGTTTGCGTCCGCGATGCGCAGGTGGCCTTCGCCGGTGCCGTAGGCGTCGGGGAACCACTCCGCGCGCAGCGCGGAGTTTGTCGCGGCGGCGTCGAGCTTGCCGCCTGTGGCCGCCCCCACCGCGCCGATCTCCGCGCGGATATCGTCCAGCCAGACCACCGGCACGGGGTCATTGGTAGATGCCGCCGCGCTGCGCGTAGCCGTCACCGTGCCCTTTGCCCGCAAGATACG
>JBAYZB010000392.1:0-2928 GCA_041672765.1 Gammaproteobacteria bacterium
AAAAAGGGCTTTCCCTTTCCGGGAAAGCCCTCGCTGTGAAAGCCAAGAAATTGGCTGGGGGACTAGGATTCGAACCTAGGTTGACGGAGTCAGAGTCCGCTGTCCTACCACTAGACGATCCCCCAAGTGGAGTTACAGGCAACAAGTTACAACTTGCTACTCGAAACTTGCAACTGCCCTTAACGTTTCGAGTACTGCGGCCGTCTGCGCGCCTTGTGCAGACCGACTTTCTTGCGCTCGACCGCGCGGGCGTCGCGGGTCACATAGCCGGCCTTGCGCAGCGGGGAACGCAGCGACTCGTCGAACTCAATCAGAGCCCGCGTGATGCCGTGCCGGATGGCGCCCGCCTGACCGCTGTTGCCGCCACCGCGGACGTTCACGATGATGTCGAACTTGTCACCGATATCCACGGCTTCGAGCGGCTGGCGCACGATCATGCGCGCGGTTTCGCGCCCGAAGTACTGCTCCAGCGGGCGATTGTTGATCTTGATCTCGCCCTTACCAGGAATGATGCGCACCCGGGCCGTGGAAGTCTTGCGGCGGCCAGTGCCGTTGTATTGAGTCTCAGCCATGTACTAGCGTTCCACTTTAAAAAAATCAGATGTCCAGCGTCTGGGGCTGCTGCGCCGTATGCTTGTGTTCCGGCCCGGCATAAACCTTCAGCTTGCGGAACATGGCGCGGCCCAACGGATTCTTGGGAAGCATCCCTTTAACGGCGATCTCGATGACGCGCTCAGGAGCCTTCTGGATCAGCTTTTCGAAAGTGATGGACTTCAGGTGCCCGACATAACCGGTGTGATGATGGTAGACCTTGTCCCGGGCCTTGTTGCCGGTCACACGCACCTTCTCAGCGTTGACCACCACGATATAGTCCCCGGTATCGACATGGGGCGTGTATTCGGTCTTATGCTTACCACGCAAACGCCGCGCGATCTCGGTGGCAAGCCTTCCCAAGGTCTTGCCGCTGGCATCTACCACGTACCAGTCGCGTTTGACGGTCGCGGGTTTTGCACTGAAAGTCTTCATCGAATCTTGCTCCAAGGGACTTCCGTTTTCAAAGACCGGGAATAGTACAAGAGTCGAACACAAGATACAAGCCGGGAAACCATGTGCGCCAAGGGCGTTGCGCAGCCATCAGGATCGTGGCCTCCTCTTTGATTACCTTGGCATCCGCGCGCAAAAAAAACGCGGCAATCCAAAAGGAAGCCGCGTAAAAACCACCAAAGGAGGATGGAGGAGTCAACTGACTTACGGCACTCGCACCCATAAGGTCAGTATGTAATCATTTTCTAATATTGGGGTTTGCTAGTCAACCCCCGCTCAGATATTTTTGGAGCACTTGCTTACCGGCCGGGGTCAGATCCGCAAGCGCTCGACGACTTGGCCCTGCATCAGGTGCTTCTCGATGATCTCATCGATATCTTCTCGGTCTACATAGGTGTACCAGACGGCCTCGGGGTAGACGACGATCACCGGCCCTTCGCCGCAGCGGTCCAGACATCCAGCGTTATTGACACGGACGCCACCTTTGCCCGCAAGGCCCAGCGCCTTCACCCGGTCCTTGGCGTAATCGCGCATCGCCTGGGCAGCGAAGTTCTGGCAACAGTTGCTGCCATCTTCCCGCTTATTCACACAAAAAAAGACATGGTACTTGTAGTAGGACATGATAGTTACTGTGGCGGTTGGCGGAAAAAGACTGTAGCATCGCAATTCTATCGGAATCGCGGCCATGCCGCATTTCCGCCCTTCCCGTCGCCGATTCTCCTGTGCCCGACTCTCCCGTGTCGCTCATGGATCATCGTTCAGTGCTGCAGAAGACCGACCGTTGCGTCATGTGCGGGTTATGCCTGCCGCACTGTCCGACCTATATCAAGACCCGCGACGAGGGTGAGTCCCCGCGGGGACGCATCGCGCTCATGCAAGGCCTGTTCAGCGGGCGCCTGGAATTGACGGAGCCCCTGGAGGCGCACCTGGATCACTGCCTCGCCTGCCGTGCCTGCGAGGCGGTCTGCCCTTCAGGCGTCCCTTATGGAGAGCTGATCGATGCAGCGCGGGCCGAGATCGAATCCCGACGGCCGCGGTCCGCGGTACGACGCCTGCCGCGCCGCACAGCCAAGGCCGCGATCGTCCACAAGCCGTTGCTGCGCACGGCGGCCATTCTGGCGCGCATGTACCGTGCAACGGGGCTCCAGCGGCTGGCGCGGCAGACCGGCCTGCTCCGCGGAACGGCCCTGCCGGCCCTGGACCGGCTGGCCGATTCGTTTCCAATCCCGCGCCCCTGGAAGAGACGCTATCTGGCCAAGTCGAGCGAACGCGGCCAGGTCGCCCTGTTTACCGGGTGCGTGACGGATGCGATGGATCAGACGACGCTGCGCAGCGCCATCGAGGTGCTTACCCGGCTCGGATTCAGCGTATGGGTTCCGCGCAACCAGACCTGCTGCGGGGCCGTGCATCTGCACGCGGGCGATCCCGAAAGGGCCCGGGCCTTGGCCCGGCGCAACATCGCCGCCTTCGCGCCCGCCCAAGCGGAGGCCGTGCTATTTGCGGCCAGCGGCTGCGGCGCCCAGCTTGCGGAATATTCCCGCCTGCTCGACGGGGAAGACGAGGCCACGCAATTCTCGCGCAGGGCGCGAGACATCATCCCCTTCCTGAACGATCTTGAGTGGCCGGAGACCGTCCGCCTCGCCCCTCTGCAGGCGCGCGTCGCCATACACGAGCCCTGCAGCGTGACCCATGTCTTGCGCCAGCCGGGCCAGACTCGGACACTCCTTGGCCGCATACCCGGCATCGAGCTGGTACCGTTGCCGGAAAACGGGCGCTGTTGCGGCGCGGCGGGCAGTTACATGATTTCGCAACCGGAAATGGCCCAGGCACTGCTCGACGACAAGCTCGAACACCTCAAGCACCTGGCCCCGAGCATACTGGTCA
>JBAYZB010000393.1:0-2896 GCA_041672765.1 Gammaproteobacteria bacterium
CGGTCTCGCCGAGGCGGTCGCGCAGGCGCTCCATGATCGGACGGGCCTCGTCGCGCACATCCACACCCTCGCGCATGCGCGCCCCCCAGCGCAGCAGCTTCACGCCCAGGCGGTAGCGCCCGTGGCTGTCCCGTTCCACGAATCCGTGTTCGCTCAGGGCCGCCAGGATGCGAAAGGCGGTGGAGGGATGGAGCCCGGTTTCCGCCGCCAGCACCTTCAGGCTCACGGGCGTATCGCTCTCGGCCACCAGTTCCAGCAGCCGGGCCATGCGGTCGATGACCTGGATGGAAGAAGTAGGCCTCTCTTTCATTTCGCATTATGAAAACGATTGTGTATTGCGAAAAGTATAAGCTCGCATATCGTTAATACAAGACCACCAGCAAACGCCGGTAAAACGGCAACGCCCTGAATGATTCAGGAGAATCTCCATGAGCAAGGCCGCCATCCTCGACAGCGCTTCCCGCTCCATTCCCGCGTTCTGCGATGGTATCCAATACTTCGGGAAGCCCTGGCCCGGCTTTCGCAAGCACGCCGCCCGGGCGGCGATTGCGCAGGGCCGCCGCGCCATCGCTGATCCTGCCGATCCCGCCGCGGTGTACCAGACGCTGCTGGCCGCCGACGCCCTGCGCTACCTTACCCTGCAGATCACCGGCGCCAAGGCCTCGGGCCACCCGGGCGGCTTCGCCAGCAGTGCCGAGGCCTATGCGGCGCTGGTAATGCTGGGCCATACCAATATCGTCACCGAAGTGGGCCACCACGCGCCCGGCTTCTACAGCGCCATGTTCCTGGACACCTCTCTGGAAGAGATTGGCATCCATAGCGTAGCGGACCTGCGCCGACGCTTTCGCGAGCGGCATGGATTGCTGGGGCACCTCTCCGGCGCCATCCCCGGCATCCTCGCCCCGGCGGGTCCCCTCGGCCAGGGCCAGCACTTCGCCATGGCGGGCGCCCTGCTCCACCCCGGTACGCTGTTCCCGTTCACCCTGGGCGACGGCGGCATGGGCGAGCCCTACGTGCTGAACTCCATGATGCACTTCCACACCGCGTTTCCGCAGACGACCAACTTCCTGCCCGTGCTGATCTGGAACGGCTACAGCCAGGAGCACCACGTCATGGTGTCGCGGCTCACCAACGAGGAGATGATCGCCTACTGGCGGGGGCACAGCTTCGAGGAGGTGTTCCTGGTGGATGCGAAGGAGTTCGACGACGCGGACCAGACGGGCGCCTATGTGGACAGCACGCGCTTTTCCCTGAATCAGCGCCTCGCCTTCACCCGAACGGTGCTGGAAACCCTGGACCGTGCAGCGCGCTCCGCCCTTGGCGGCCGGCTCACCGCCTTCATCATCAAACAGCTCAAGGGCGCGGGCGTGCACGCGGCCGGCGCCAAGTCCCATAACCTGTATGCCCAGCACACCCTGGACCATCCGGACATCGCGCAGGCCCTCCAGCGCCGCGCCCTGAATCCCGAGGCGTGGGAGATCGTCCGCACCAATTTCCGCCGCGCCGGCGACGGGCCGGCCGCCAAGACGGTGGTGACCGAATCGGTCCTGGAACTTGCCCCCCTCGGAAGGCTGCCGCTCCAGGAATTCTCCCTGGGCGACAAGCAGGCACCCTCCACCGCCATGGGCGCGCTGGTGGCGGCGGTGGGCAAGGCCGATCCGCGCTTCGTGGTCACCAACGCCGACGGCAACGAGGCCTCCGGCATGAAGAACATCAACGAAGCCCTGCAGATCCGCCACCCCACGCCGGACCCGCTCTACGCCCAGGGCCCGCACGGCCGGGTCTACGAACCCTTGAACGAAGACGCCTGCGCGGGGCTGGCCGCGGGCCTCGCCCTGTTCGGCGGCCGCAGCCTGTGGCTCTCCTACGAGAGCTTCGCCGTCAACGGCCTGCCCGTCTGGCAGACGGTGACCCAGGCCATGGCGGAGCTGCGCCGCCGGACGCCCGCCGCCGTCTGCATGCTCACCGCCGGCGCCCTGGAGCAAGGCCGCAACGGCTGGACCCATCAGCGGCCCGAGATCGAGGCCTACCTCGCCGCCCTGATGCGCAACGGCAACGTCTACCTGCTCTTCCCCAGCGACGCCAACATGATCCAGGCGGCTTACGAGTGGGCGCTCGCGAGCTGGAACAAGGGCATCGTCATCATCGGCTCCAAGAGCCCGCTGCCGGTGCGCGCCACCCTGGAGCAAGGCCACGCCGCCGTCGAGAACGGCGCGATCGCGCTTTACGAGAGCCCCATCCGCGGCAAGGCGCAGGTGGTGTTCGCCGTCGCCGGCGACATGGTGCTGCTGCCGGTGTTCGCCGCCAAGGACATGCTGGAGCAGGCGGGCTACGGCGTGCGCATCGTCGCCGTGGTGAATCCGCGCCGCCTGTACCGCCCGACCGACATCGCCTGGGACACGGTGGCGGAGCCGGACGGCCGTTTCCTGGACGACGCCGCCTTCCACGCCCTGTTCGACGGCGACGTGCTCCTGGGCGCGAGCGGCGGGGCGAGCGCGCCGCTGGAGCCGGTCATGCTGCGCGCCCGCACACCGCGCCGCGATGTCTTCGCCTGGAAACGCGGCGAGACCACCGCAAGCACCGACGAGCTGCTGGAGCTGAACGGCCTGACGGCGGACGCGCTGTTCGAGCGCATTGAAGAACTCGCTGGCCGATGACCAATGCAAGGCTCGCCATAAAGGCATTCGGATTCGCAGGGTGACGCGCCGTGCGTGCCAGTTCCCACAACCGTTCGAACCGGCGAAAGGTTGGCGTAGTGCAGCGCCCATCATTCAAGACCTTTGCGCCTTAGCGCCTTCGCGTTGATTAATAAAGGCGACAAGCCATGGCAGAAACCAGGATCATCGTACTGGACGACGACCCCACCGGCTCGCAGACGGTGCATGGCTGTCTGCTG
>JBAYZB010000394.1:0-2878 GCA_041672765.1 Gammaproteobacteria bacterium
AGACGGCCCGCACGTTCTATATCGATCCGACCTGGACGCTCCCCAGAGATGTGGTGGACGAGGAAGGCAACATCCTTTATCGGGCCGGCGTCAAGATCAATCCGTTCGACTACGACAGGATGACTACGGCGCTGCTGTTCTTCGACGCCCGGGACGAGCGTCAAGTTGCGTTCGCCAAGCGGTTCATGGCGGAATACCCGATGCCCGTGAAGCCTATCCTGATCGGCGGTGAGCCGCTCAAACTCATGCGGGAGTGGAGGAGGGAGGTGTTCTACGACCAGGGCGGCGCATTGACCCGGCGCCTTTCCATCGATCAGTCGCCGGCCGTTGTGACCCAGGAAGCCAAGAGGCTGCGTGTCGATGAGATTCGCTTGTAAGGTGATCGCTGCAATCGGCTTGTTTGCGGTAGCGATTTCGGCGCAGGCCGCCACTTGCACGGGCCGGTTCGCCAATCCGATCACCGACATCTGCTGGACGTGCATCTTCCCGATCCGGATCGCGGGCGCGACGCTGGCCTCGCTGGATCAGGAAGATACCCCGAATCCGGACGGGGTGGTGTGCGCTTGCGGGAATCCACCGAAGATCGGCATGAAGGTCAGCTTCTGGGAGCCGGTGCGCCGGGTGGATGTCGTCAGGGAACCGTTCTGCATGGTAAGTCTGGGAGGCATCAAGATGGACCCAGGCTTCGATGCACCCGAAGCGGGCCGCCATCGCCGCGATGGCCAGGATCAGTCCTCGTTCTATCAGGTGCATTGGTACGTCGATCCGATCATCTACTACCTGCAGGCCGTGCTCGACAACGGCTGCCTGGAAAATCAGGGCTTCGATGTCGCCTATCTCACCGAGCTCGATCCCCTGTGGAAGGATGACGAACTCACCCGTATCTTGAATCCCGACGTGTACCTCTTTGGCAACCTGCCTGCGCGCGCGGCCTGTGCGGCGGACTGCGTGGCGGCTACGGCAGGTTTCCCGAACAACCAGTTTTTCTGGTGCGCTGGCTGCCAAGGCAGCCTCTATCCCCTGAACGGCAACATTCAGGCGCATGTAGGCGGGGTGCAGGCATCGAGCCTGGAGCTGTACCGGATCATAGCGAAGATGCACCGCGAGGGCCTGATGTGGGCCGCATCAGGCAATGCAGGACTGTGCGGATATTATCCGCAACCGCTGATGGACAAGACCGGGTACAAGTACCAGATGCTGTACCCGATCCCACAGACCAAGAAGATCGCGGGAAAGTGCTGCCAGCCGCTCGGCCGCTCGACCACTCTGTGGGGAGCCGGTCGAGAGTTCCCATATGAAGGCGAAGACTTCGCTTACCAGATCTTCCGCAAGCGCAACTGCTGCCAGGGTGCCGTGAGCCTCGGGAATTGAGCGATGGCCAAGTTTCGATTGTGTCTCCTCCTGCCCCCATTGTTCCTGACGCTGACGCCCTACCAGGCGTCCGCTCAGGAACGCTTTTCGATGGAACAAGATGCGGTGCGACTCCCGACCGCTGAAGAGATGGCGCAAGCGCAGGCGAGCGTGAGGGATGCGATGGAACGTATCACGCAAGGGCGAAGGCGGGAGCAGCATGGGTCCGGGGCGGCGCCCAATATCGAAGCGCTTCCCAAGCCTGCCGCGACGGCGCCTGACATCGCTCTGCTCGCGGAGAAGCACAAGGATCTGGGTCGCATCGCCTTGCCGCAGACGCACCGGGCGGATCTTCTGGTTCTTGTATCGCTCTCGATGCCAAGGGAAGCGCTCGAACGTACCGTCCAGCAGGCGGAGCGTGCGGGTGCAACGCTGGTATTCCGCGGTCTCAAGGGTGACTCGATGATGAAGATGGGAGAGGAACTCAAGGCGATCATCGGGGATCGCAACGTATCAGCCGTGATCCATCCGCCGGCGTTTCAGCAGTTCGCAGTCACCCAAGTGCCGGCGGTGGTCATTGCGCGCCCGGAAGCCGGCCACGTACTCGACAATGGATGCTCGAAGGCGGAAACGTTCGTAAAGGTGACCGGCGACGTGTCGCTTGATTACGCGCTTGACTACATCGAGCGCAGAAGCCCCACGTGGGCGGAGGTTGCAAGCGACTATCGGCGCAGAATTATCAGAGGTGTAGATTGATGTGGCGCAGGGTGCTGCTGGCGCTGTTGTTCATGGCCGGCAACGGCCATGCCGACCAGGATAGCGCGTTCCAGGCGGGCAAGAGTCTCGGAGAAACGGTCAACGATAAGACGTTCTCCGGTATCAGTGACGGTGCCGCGGGAGGCAAGATTCCCGCCTATGGCACCGCGCCGGCAGAGACAGTCTTGTTTCAGGGCGGGATGGGCCAGCCGGCCAGTGCGGGGGTGAGCAAGATGCAGAACTGCGCAACCGGCACACCAGACCCTGACCCCATCCGGCGGCAAGAGTGCGAGGCGGTCAATTTCCTTGCCAGAAATCCCCAGGTCCGGCCGCAGTTCACCATCACCCGCAATGACCCGATGATGCTGGCTGCGGAATACGCCAGGGATAATGCAGAGGACATCATGGCGCAGTTTGGCATGAACAGCAGGGATCGCAGAGCCAGTGCACGACCAGGACGGATACGACGCCCGCCGTGTACGAGACGGCAACCTGCAGCGTCGCAAGGGAGTTTGTGGCCAATCAGTGCGTTTATGGACGCGAAGTCGTCATCGATGCGGATGCCAACTACCAATGCGATCAGACTGTGAATGCGTATGAGACATTGAAATGCCGTCGCAGCTCCAGTGTGACGTGCACGGGGGGTGGTACGGGTTGTGCGCCGTCTGGTATCAGGACGGACAGCGTATCAATTTCAGGATTCGGGCGGTTTCTTGTGCACCCGGCAAGCGATGGCTATTGGCTTGTCTCGGCCGGGACGATTGAACCGGAC
>JBAYZB010000395.1:0-2863 GCA_041672765.1 Gammaproteobacteria bacterium
TCTCGAGGCATCACCAATAATCTCATACGGCATCAGGACTCTTACATGGCACCCACTTTCCACCAACCCTTTAGAATATGCAATCATTCGATTAGTTGCAGCTAATCCAACCGGGAAAGGGAATCGTGTCACTATCAATATGCTCTTCATCGTTTACAATCCTCGCAGTTTAGTCATGACATGTCCTTCCCATATATATTTATACCTTTTCTTGCAAGAGACAATAACCTGGCATAATACATCTCCAGATTGGCATATGAAAACGGAATTTTCTTGTATCTAATGTCTAGGAGTGCATCTTTGGATAAATATGGTTTGACACGTTCCACGGTGTGCATCGATTGCGCAAATGTAGAAATGTGGCTGTAAAGGCCCTCGGTTACATGACCATCCTCATGGATTATTGTTTGTGACAAAGGTGCGTCATATACTTTAGCAAATAAGCCCAGGTTTGTATCGTCAACAGTATGTCCAAACGAGCATTTACCAGAGCTCACCCCAATACCTATATGCTTTCCACCCAATAACATCGCCTTGTAGAAAGGGGAATTGAAATCAAATGCCCTCTCTGAAAGATGATGATCTTTAACCAGATACTCAGCGTCTTTCCCCCATACGACACATGATTTCCACGGATGAGCACTGCGAAGCGTGTCACATTCTGTACGAAAAATCTCATTCACCAGACCCGAATTGCCGTAAGTCTTGGCAACATTGAAAGGTATCCGATTTTTGAATTCTTTGGATTTTCTAAAAGAAGGCATGATAATATTCCCTTGAGATCCTACAATTCGCTGTAGAAGAAAAATTAAATCGAGGGGATCATAATCTGTACTTATAATGTTCTGATAGGAGGTGTGAACTATTATAGTATCCCCATACTTGACATCAAACTCTTCTAGCAAGATGTATCCTATATCAGTCAACTTAATGCTACTACTCTGGCTTAATCTATAATACTTGCGAATATGTTGCATAATTACTGGGAATTGTGTCGACATGCGCTTAACTAGTCTTCTTTTCATACTAATAATATTTCTTAACTGCCTCTTGAAGCCCAATGTAGCTTGTTCCGGTGTTGGAAGATAGAGACCGTAGTAAATTGTCAAGATTATTTGAATAAACAAAGTCCTTCGAATGCCCCATCAAAACTAACGGCACGTCTTCACTGGGATGCTTACTAAATGTTGAGACAATTATCTTTTGGATCCTTCGGGGACTATGCTTACAGAAATCTACCTGTGCCCAAGTGAATTGGCTTTTCAGAAGGTTGCTTACAAGTGCTTTCACATAGCTTTTCTTCCCTCCAATGTTAGCCCCTATTTTTGAGTCTGGTTGTATCATATTAGTTTGAACTCTGGAAATAGTGCGCGAGAGCTTAAACTCATAGCTCTTGAGTAAGTTTTTAAGAATCCTTAGCGATCGTAATTCTAAATGTGTAAACAATGGTAATTCTAGTATCAAGGAACTTTTGTTCTCGCGAACAATATTGTCGATGTCAGCCCTATAAGGTTTGTTACCTGTTCGTACATCATGGAAATCTAACTTATGATATTTATCATTAACTTTTAACCCTCTTGACACTGATGTGTCGCATACAATTCCGTTGTTCAACAGAGCACGTAACACATTACTTGATGGTTGAATTTGGAAGTACCCAGCTCTGAAAGCAACACACTGATAACCCGGTTTCAGTGGTTTCAGATAATCCTCCAACCACTTCTTAGCTCTTTGGATAGAATTGAGTGCATACTCATAGTCATCGCATAGATAGCTTACCTCTTTGATTGAATAAGGAAAACTCCACTTACCATTTACGTATACTGCATTCCTCCACTGTGGGTGCAAGTGCAATTGGACATCATGGCCTTCGAGAATTGCCCTTTTCAATTGTTGTTTTAGCAGAGCCAAATCTTCTTTGAACACAGATTCATGCTTCTGCATAGCGAAGATGTGTTCCATTTCTACCATTAGCGTGACTTTTGCACCATATTTGTTTGCCACATCCAACATTCTCTCCATGGGAAGGTAGCAGAAGTCTTTAAATAGACCCTGACCGTTCCCATGTATTTCATAATCTACTGTGAATAAGACGTCTACCATTACAGTGTAACCTCAACGGGCACTATACCCACCATCTATCACAATATTCTGACCAGTAATCCATCTTGACTCATCTGAGAGTAAAAATAAACATAGATTAGCTACATCCTGAGATGTCCCCAATCCTAGGGGATACCCTTGTTTGAGTCTGGATAGCTCATCATCTGATAAATGATCAGATAGCTGATTCATCATTTTTGTATCTTCTATAAATCCCGGAGATATACAATTTACTCTTACCTTTTTGGGGGCAAGCTCAAGCGCTAAAACCTTTGCCCCTGCCACAAGAGCAGCCTTTGATGCGCAGTATCCAGCCAAGCCTGGATTAGCAAGAATGCTCATGATTGAAGAGATAAATACGACACTACTACCCGCAGGATCAAATCTCTTTGACTTCGATAACTCTTTGACTATGTCAAATGCGGAAACGGCATTTGTTTGATATAAATCAATATACTCGTGACTTTTCATTGATCTGCTGGGCTTCGTAATTTGGAATCCTGCAGAATGAATGAATCCGGTTATCTGACCATGTAATGAAACTATGGATGATACCAATTCACTTACCATATCTGTGCTTGATAAGTCTTTAACGTGTATAAAGTGTCCGGACCCATAAAGGTCAGCTTTTGCCTCCAGGAGAGTAGATTCGTTCCTCCCTATAAGATGAACCCTTGCCCCAGCTTTGCTGATGGAAACTGCACAGGCCCTACCTATCCCCGAAGAAGCGCCGGTGATGATTATATTCTTCCCTTGTAAA
>JBAYZB010000396.1:0-2856 GCA_041672765.1 Gammaproteobacteria bacterium
TCCTCAAATCGCCAAAACGTCAAAACCCCAAAACGCCAAAACTATTTCTTTCTGCGTGCCAACATTCGCTTAACTCGGTTCTTCACACTCTGCCCAACCAGCTCCACCACCCACAGCAGCAAATCATCATTCCAGTAGCCATAAGAGTCAAGCAAGTAGCCGTCGAATCATCTTTGCTCTATAACGAAGTGCATCCTTCAGGGTCGGAGTACTGTTATATGTGGCATCCGCATCATTATTATCGATGAAGTCATCAAATCCATCTGCTAATAGGGTTATTGCTTCAATCATCGCCTTTGAAGCAATTTGATAATTTTTTCTAACCAAAGTATTGAAGTTATCCTTATCATCAATTTCGTACTTTTTCTGAACTATGATAGGTCCAGCATCTAAAGCCTCAACCATCAGGTGAATAGATACTCCTGTATGCCTCTCTCCATGTAGCAATACCCAAAAAGGAGTAAGCCTACCTCTATTCTTTGGTAAAAGAGCGTTATGACGATTCAATACTCCAATTCTCGGTAATGAGAGAATCCTCTTTTTTAAAATTGCTTGAGATTGATTAATGATGATATCGGGGTTGATTTCTTCAAGAAGGACGAGAAAGCACTTAGAGTTTGGATTAGCAATCTTCATTGCTTTTATACCTAATTCCTGGGCATAACAAGTAAGCTCTGGGGATTTGACGAATACAACATGCATTGATACTAGAATTCGTAGTTTAAACCAAACCTGTATTATTGCAGATTTAAAGAATTCGCACAATCCCATAATGAGAAAGAGTGATATCAGGTATGCAATCTTAGATTTACCCTTGCTCAGCGTCATGCGATTACCTTTGGTGACAGTAACAACTAAAGCTATTTCATCACGAAATGCGTGCATAATATCCTTCATAAAAGGAATTGTGTACATTGGATCATTCATCGATACTAGTACTATCTTCATTTGAGCAAACCAATCTCAGTGCAGTAGTGTTTCAGACTCACTGACCTATATCCTTTGTCTCTGAAATAGCGAATATTGTCAATATAAATGGGTGTGCATCTATCGCCCAAGTTTTTTATTTTCATCTTGGAACGAACAACATCAGCCAGAACATACTGGATATAACTACTGCTTCGTCTCGTGATGCTTCTTTCCCTGTCACTTTCTTCAATCATCTCATTGGGGTGAATATCAAACACAATTTGGCTTGGGAATAGTCTTTGTTCATAGTTCAAAATAGCTCTTATGCCCTTAGTCAAAATTGGGCTAATTCGCATCACTGTGCCCACGTAAGGGATTATGAGAGCAGAGAGAGGAACTTCTATCACACCATCACTACCCATTTTTGATAGATCACTATCTTTAGTCTTATAGACCCTTCTTGGGGCTGTAAGCCATTTAAGTTTACTTTTTGCTCCAAAAGACATCATGAAGTCAAAACGTTGGGAAGCAACCGAGCTGTCTATCAGATAATCGTTATCAACTAATGCCCGAGGCGTGTGATCGTTCACTCTCAACGCTGGAGCGCGAAAGGACACAATTGCTTCACCAATAGCATCTTCTAAAATCCTCTTTGATTGCTTCAAATGCTCTGATTGCTCTTGATAACTGAGAGTATCAAATGCCAGCCTATGGTCATGTGTAAGCCCATGTGAACCAATCTCATGACCCCTACTGTGTACAGCTCTTACGGCATCTGGAAATGGCTTAGCGATGTCACAATTAAAAAAAAACGTGCTTTTGATCCCTAATTCATCATATATGTCAAGCAACTTCGGTATTCCCTCCCGCACTACTCTTCTACCGGTTTCTATATTGAGATCATTGAGCCATATTGAGTGCGTCTCGACATCGTTTGTCCACAGGGCATATTTACGTTTCATTTTAATAGTACTCTTTTAAGATTGTTCTTTACCAACCGGACTGCGTATAATTGAATCCACCTAATGCTAGAATCTGTCCAGTGTTCCGGGTGCATATTCATCATAATACAATCAGGAACTTCACCGCTACTCACCTTACTCTTCAAATCCATTGAGCTCTGTACATAGATGCTTATACCCTTTGTAACATCTCTGCGATTAACAGATGCTTTGTTCCAAGCCCTTCCTACATCGGTTAGATAACCCATGTGAGAGAAGTCCATATCCAAATATGGCTCGCAGATTATCCCTAATTCTCGATAGTCATGATGTTTCCATAAATCAAGATTATTGTACTTTGACAATGAGTCCCCATGCATGGTAATTGTCTTTACCGGGTAATATCCTCTAAAGAATTCAAGGCTATTTTTAAAATCACCATATGCTTTGTCTACCAAAGCTTGATACTCTATGTTAGGATTTACTTTGGCGGTTAGGCTCAGGTTCTCATAATGATAGCCCAGTTCATGACCATTATCAACAATAACATTTAGTAATTGATGCGAGCAAACACTAGGGATGCTTCTGACATAGTAACTAGCTCTTATATCAAGTGATGCCTCCACATCGATGATTGCAGGAACTTGAGTAATGTATCTATCAACATCATGTCTAAGAATCAATATCTTTCCATCCGGTTTGTGATTGATATAGTCCAGCATAGTTACTATTCTATATCCCGCATTTTTAAAGGCCTGCAGGACCTCAGAGTATATTTTTACGGTGAAGTCTTTCATAAGTTACGAGTTACGAGCTACGAGCTACAAGTTACGAGAGCCAGGTCTCTGGCCGTTATGCTTGTTCAAAATGCTTTTGGACATTGCAGAAACCATGCGAATAATCTCTTGTATCTCCTGCTCAATATCAGAATACTCATTATTAGTGATGAAGCCCAGATTCTTAGCAATAATGAATTGTGTCTCCAATTCAGCTAAAGACCCTGAGG
>JBAYZB010000397.1:0-2851 GCA_041672765.1 Gammaproteobacteria bacterium
CGATAGAGACGGCCGCCAGTGCCGTCCTCAACGATTTTATTTTCATTTGGTACCCCCAAGTCTGCGATGATTTATTGGCTAGCACGAAACCGCGGCCAGCCTATCGCAACCGGAGGGTACAGGCGTGGAAATCAATCACGTCTTTCGTGGAAGTGATTCACACTTTGCTTTCAGCCACTAACCGCTTCACCGAGCGTTCATGTCTTGTTTCCGTTAGTCATCATATTCATTGTCGAGATTTGTTTGCCATTTCTGCGTGCGAAACGCCATTCATGGCGTATCACCAATCAACCGGACGCCCCCGCACAGATCGGCACCGCCAGACAGCCAGAAAAACGTGACAAGCTTCACTCGATCTACGGCATCAAATATGGGGCAATTGCGGACCATTACTTTCCCCGTTTCGCTGGTCCGCATGCAGCCGTTCCCTGTCCTTCACCATGGCCGCTCGCCCTGACGTCCTGTGGGGCTCAGCGGTAGCCCATCACTACCGCTGAGCCCCACCCTTCCGAAACTGGTCACACCAGGCAATACCCATTCCGTCCCAGCGTACCAGTCGCCTGTAATGCCGCCACCCTTATTTCTTAGGCCGCATGGCCTGCACGGTCGTGCTGCCCTTGTAGATCTTCACCGCATCGAAGCTGAGCGTGCGGCTCTTGGCGGCCGTGGCCTTCCGTATCCACACGTTCTTGTAGATGCCGAGCTTCAGGTACGGACCGCGGCTGTCGTTGTAGGTGTTCATCCCCTTGCGGTTCACCACCAACTGGCCGTCGCGCCACACCTGGGTGAGCCCGTCCGACTTGTACGACCACTTGATGCGGAACACCCAGTCGGTCCACCCGCCCCGCTTCACCTTGCCCAGGCTCCAGACCTGCTTGAACTGATACTTCATCCCCTTGGTCTGGCGCGCCCGCCCGTCCGCGCGCGCCCGCAGGTACCACTTCCCGTTCTCGATGCCGAGCGCCAGGGGCGGGTTGACATGCTCATCGCCCTTGTCCGTGTCGGGCGAAGCGTGGAACTGAAACACCGTCTCGCCTTCGTCGATCACGTAGTCCTTCGGCACGTGGACGCTCACCGAGTACCAGTACTCCTGCCCGAACGCGAAATTGGGCTTGTACTTCGGGTATTTCTTCCACGCCTGCGGCATCACCTCCGAGTTGTTGCGCGCCGACTGGCCCCGGCGCAGCGTGATCGTAAGCGCCTTCTTGCCGTCGCGCACCGGCGACGACACGACCTTGCCATTACGCAACTGTTTGGTCTTGTACTGCGACAGATTCCCCGTCTCGAAGTCCCCCACCCAGATCATCTCCGCGTACGCCGCCGTGGCAAAGCACGAAGCTGCGGCGATAGAGACGGCCGCCAGTGCCGTTCTCAACGATTTTATTTTCATTTGGTACCCCCAAGTCTGCGTATCCAGCGTAACAACGCCGCCAGACTATCGCGCTCGGGAGACGCTTGCGTGGAAACCAGTCACGCATCGGGTGGAAGCGATTCACAGTTTCAGCCAAAAATCCAATGACAATCACTGTATTACGTCTACTATTTGTTATGCTGTTCGGCGCCGCATTCCATGTATTTTGCACATGCGCGCTTGTGAGCGCATTTTCAAAATGCCGCATCGTCGTCGATCTGCCCAATCCACGCATAGCGGAACGGCTCTTGAAAAGCGACGAGGTTCACTTGTTCTTCGGTATCAAATATGGGGCAATCACCCATGCGTCAATTTCTCGTCGCCGTGCGTATCGCCCGATCACGGCGATCTATCACAGACCGATATAGCTCCAGGTATTGCCTGGCGATCATCAGCCAGCCGCGCTGTCGCACGCTCTCTCTCGCACGCGCCCCCATCTGCCCGCGCAGAGCATCCTCTCCAATCAATCTCGTGATGCGCTCTGCCAACATTTCCCGGTCTCCAGGCGCCACCAGATAACCATTCTCACCATCCCTCACGATATCGCGGTTCCCTGAGATATCCGTGGCCACCACCGGCAATCCCGCCGCCATCGCCTCCAGCACCGCCAGCGACAGGCCTTCCGCGCCTTCAGCCGTTCCGGCCGAGATGTAAGCGACACTGTTGCATACAGTGCCGCCAGTCGATCCGGGTTTGCTTCCTGTTGGCGGCTCGCGGCACGATCGGCTCCGTGACCACCGCTCAATGCGCCGGTAAGCAACACTGCCGCTCCGAGCCCCAACTCTTCAATCAGCGGCTTCAAGACACCCGTGTTTTTCCCGACGATTATCAATCGCGCGTTCGGCGCGCGCGCGAGAATCATCGGCATCGTCCTGATCAACCACTCATGTCCTTTACGCGGATGATAATTTCCGACCGTCACCAACAGCCGCGTGTCCGGTGCCAGTCCGAGCCAGGCATGCACGTCCATCGACGCCGGTTTGGCAAAGCGCTCGATGTCAACGCCATTGCTGATGCGGTGGATTTTCGCCGGTTCTGCCCCTGCGGCAAGAAGGGAGGCTTCCATGCTGTCGCTGATCGCCGTGACTGCATCCGCGCTACGCACAGCGTATTCGATCTTCGGCCGTAGCTGCGGGTTCAGCCGCAGACCATGTCCCAGTTCCGGGATGACATGGATATCGACACCATGCGGCGTCAGTATCAACGGCACATCCCGTATCCGCTTCAGGCGAGCGGCGGCATAGCCCACCGGGTAAGTGGCATGAGCATGGATAACGTCGCAGCCGCGCAAGGCAGTGTCCGCCAGAAGCTGCGCCAGACGCACCGGCTCGTTGAGCCTTCCCCGCATCGCAGGATAACGGTAGACGGGATAGTCGTACTTGTATTTCCGCAGCCGCCACCAGCCCGCCGGACCAAGCACACGCACGTCGTGGCCCAGTT
>JBAYZB010000398.1:0-2840 GCA_041672765.1 Gammaproteobacteria bacterium
TTGATCAACTTTAGTCCGACAAAGATGGCCATAAGCATGCCAATGCCGATCAGGAAGCCGTACCAACGAATGGAAATCCAGGGGGTTTGCAATAAATAGGGGCTTGAAGGAACCGGCATAATAAAAACTCCTCTCGGTAGGTACCATAAAAAATTAGTTCTCGCTACGTTCGAGCTGTAGGGTATAGGTAAGCTCTCTTCTTTGCTCGAGCGTCATTTTTTCGGAAATAATAAGCTCAATGATGTCTTTTGCCAAAATTGTTTCGTCATGTCGTACATACTCTTGATACTTCAC
This sequence comes from Gammaproteobacteria bacterium, assembly GCA_041672765.1. GTDB lineage: Bacteria > Pseudomonadota > Gammaproteobacteria > JBAYZB01 > JBAYZB01 > JBAYZB01. Next base: position 295 of record JBAYZB010000398.1, read on the forward strand.
ATAGTCGTTCTCAAAAACCTTGATTCCCATTTTCTGAATCTCAAACCGATCATTGACAACGGGATTGCCTCCGGATTGAGAGTATTTATCTCTCCAATCGAGAGCGACTAAGCCGGAGTTCACAAAAGCATAATCTAAGATTCCTTTGCCCAAATAATCGCTGACAATTCTCACATGGTCCGAAGCAGTAAAGTTTTCGGTTTCTCCCGGTTGACACATGACATTAACTACGTAAATACTAATCGCAGGGCTTTTTGCAATGGCCTCAGCGATTCCCTTGACCAGCAAATTAGGTAGAATACTTGTGTAGAGACTACCAGGACCCATAATAACCGCATCGGCTTCGCTAATAGCCCGTAAAACTTCGGTCATCGGTTGAACATTGGGAGGTTCTAAACGCAAATCACAGATTTTCGCATGGGAATGACCAATCTTCGATTCGCCCAGAATAAGCTCTCCATCACAGGTTTCCGCCACTAATGTCACAGGCTGCAAGGTGGCCGGATACACCTCTCCTACCACGGAGAGGACTTTTGAGGTCTCTTGAATTGCCTTTTCAAAATTTCCATCATTGACACTGGTCATGGCAGTGATAAATAGATTGCCAAAATTATGACCCGCCATTCTGCCCTCTTGAAACCGATAATTGAATAACTTCTCCAAACTGGGTTCGGCATTCGCCATTGCCAAGATGCAGTTACGAATATCTCCTGGTGGGATCGCGCCCATTTCATCTCGCAAAATGCCGGAAGATCCGCCGTCGTCCGATACCGTCACCACTGCCGTCAAGTTTCCGGTATAGCGTTTTAAACCTCGTAGTAGCACCGATAACCCCGAACCGCCCCCAATCACAACTACTTTTGGCCCGCGGCGTTGCTGCCTTTTTTGGTAAAACAAATCAGCCAAATGAGAAGTAGCGTCGGGTAAGAGTGTCAACTTCATGGCAACGAAAATTCGATTCAATCCCACAATTAACATAGAGAGACCAACAATCAGTAAAAGGCCTCCCAAGTATTGCCCTAACCGGGCTCCTGTCATATGATACACTACATCTTGTAAATACAGGTTGAACATTTGAATATCGACACTGAACAGAATATAGAAACCAATCCCTGTGCAGATGGCACCCACTAAGAGTAACGCCAGCCACCGTTTGACTTTCATTCCCGGTAAGAACCATCGTAACCAGCGGTTCATTGAATAGCCCTTTCAGTGTCACCGGAGACACGTTCTACATCTCGGTGAGTTACATTCACTTGGTATCCCAAAATTCTCAAATCTTCGGTAATCTTCTCCGCTACGGTGACAGAACGGTGACGACCACCGGTACAGCCAATGGCTAAGACCAATTGTTCCTTCCCCTCTTGTTTGTAATTCGGCAAAAGAAAAATGATCATTTCAATGAGTCTTTTATAAAATTCTTGGCTGATTGGCCAATTCATCACATAATTAGCCACAGCCGGACTGACTCCGGTGCGATCTTTCAACTCTGCCACCCAGTGTGGGTTCGGCATAAAACGGACATCGAAGACTAAGTCCGCATCCATTGGCAGTCCATGCTTAAATCCAAACGACAAAACCTGAACTTTCAATTTTTTCTCTTGCTTTTCTTGCAAGAATAGGCTTTGGATGGATTCCTTGAACTGGTGAGGGTTGTTGTGCGAGGAATCCAAAATGTAATTCGCTTTGCCTTTCAGAAAACTCAACTGATTTCGTTCTTTGGCGATACCTTCAGGCAAGCGGCCTTCGGGCATTAAGGGGTGAGGCCTGCGCGATTCCTTATAACGCCGGATTAAGATTTCGTCGTTGGCTTCCAAAAACAAGATTTCATAAGCGATGCCCTGTGCTTCAAGTTCCTTCAACGCTGCAAATATGGTGGTGAATAACTCCCCTCCACGTACATCAACACAAATCGCAATTCGTTTGATTTGCGGGGAGGTTTCATAGAGCATATGAACCAGTTGCGGTAATAGCAGAGGTGGTAAGTTATCGACACAAAAGAAGTCTAAATCTTCCAGAGCATGTAGGGCAGTTGATTTTCCGGCTCCGGACATGCCGGTTAAGATGATAAGTTGCTTTTCATTCATAGCGACCCTCCCCTGTTATGTTCAATGTTTTATTTACCATTCGCCGTCAAGAAAGGGAAACCCTTATTAAATTTTGAATATTTCATAAAAAACTGGTTTGGAACCCTAAGCTATGTTATACTTAATGTCAAAAAGAAAGGGGAAGATGCCATGCAAATAAGCCTTAATCTACTTCTGACATTGGCATTATCGATCCTCCTTTATTATTTCGGACAATTCTTGATTTCAAAGAGCTCGATTCTACGTCGCTCTTTCATCCCGGCTCCGGTTTTGGGAGGGTTACTCTTTGCCCTGATCAATTTGCTTTGCCATCTCAACGGTTCATGGGTGGTAAACCTTGATACCTCCCTGCAAACCCCAGCCATGTCTGGTTTTTTTGCTACAGTCGGGTTAAGTGTTGCCTTTCAAGGGTCGAGCAAGTTAGGCCGTAGAGGCCTTCAATACTGGTTCCTTTGTAGT
>JBAYZB010000399.1:0-2835 GCA_041672765.1 Gammaproteobacteria bacterium
CGCCGCGCCCCAAACTGCCCGGGAAGGCCTCCATCACGCGGTTCGCCAGACGGGCCAGCAGGCGATTGGTCAGCCCCGCCACAGCGTTCTGTTCGTGAATCAGCAGCGGCCGGCGCAACAGCCACGCCGCCAGGCCGCCCGGCCCGGAGACGAAACCGCCCATGCCCAGTACCGCCCGCGGGCGCAGGCGCCGCAGGATTCCGACCGCCTGGCCCACGGCCACCACCAGCTTGAAGGGAGCCAGCAGCCAGCTCAGCGCGCCCTTGCCACGCAGCCCGCTGATGGTCACCCACTCCATCGGGATGCCCGCGGCGGGCACCACCTGCGCCTCCAGGCCGCGCCGGGTGCCCATCCAGACCACCTCCACGCCCTGCCCGCGCAGGCGCTCCGCCACCGCCAGGGCGGGGAACACGTGGCCGCCCGTGCCGCCGGCCATGATCACCACGGCGTGGTTGCTGCGCGGGTCCGTGGCGCCGCTCATCGCCTGCCCTCCACCATGGTTGCGCTGCGGTTCATCAGGCGCAGTTCCACGTCGACGCGCAGCAACAGCGCGAACGCCACGCAGGTCACCAGCATGCTGGAACCGCCGTAGCTGATCAGGGGCAAGGTCAGTCCCTTGGTGGGCAATATGCCCATGTTCACGCCGATGTTGACGAAGGCCTGCAGCCCCATCCACAAACCTATCCCGTAGGCCAGATAGCCGCCGAAACGGTTGCCGCTGCGCTCGGCGACAGCGCCGATCTGGAAGGCGCGCCACACGATGAAGCCGAAGGCGAGAATCACCGACAGGCTCCCCACCAGCCCCAGCTCCTCCGCCAGCACGGCAAACAGGAAGTCCGTGTGTGCCTCCGGCAGATAGAAGAGCTTTTGCACACCGGCGCCCAACCCCACCCCGAACCACTCGCCACGGCCGATGGCGATCAGCGCCTGGGTCAACTGGAAGCCGGTGTTGAACGGATCTGCCCAGGGATCCAGGAAGGTGGTCAGGCGCTGCAACCGATACGGCGAGGTGATGGCGAGCACCCCGAGCGCGCTGGCGGCCAGGGCCAGCAACACGCCGAACAGCCACAGCCGCACGCCGCCCAGGAACATCATTCCCATGACCGTCGCCAGCAGCACCGCGGTGGCGCCGAAGTCCGGCTCCAGCAGCAGCAGGACGCCGATCAGGCCGATCGGCAGCATCGGTTTGAGGAAGCCCCAGACGGAACTACGCACCTCGCTGCCGCGCCGCACCAGATATCCCGCCACGTAGACGATGACGCACAGCTTGGCGAGTTCCGAGACCTGGAGGTTCACGATACCGAGCCCGATCCAGCGCTGCGCGCCGTTGACCGACTTGCCCAGCCCCGGCACCAGCACCAGCACCAGCAGCAGCAACGCCGTCAGCAGCAGCACGCCGCCCGCCTTCTCCCAGTACACGAGCCGCACCCGCAGAACCTGCCTGGCGAGGAAAAGCCCCCCGGCGGCATACACGGCTTGGCGGATCAGGAAATAAAACGGCTGTCCCGTCTGGCGCTCCGCGGTGGTGACGGATGCCGAACCCACCATGACCACCCCTACGGCGAGCAGCGCCAACAGTACTCCCGTCAGCCACGGGTCCAGGGGCAGCGGCTGAGAGCGCGTCCGCGCCGCCGTCTCGCGGGTCTGGTTCGGCAACAGGACGGCACTCATGCGAGCAGCCTCCGCACCGCCTCGGTGAACACCCGACCGCGGTGCTCATAGCCGGTGAACATGTCGAAACTGGCGCAGGCCGGCGAGAGCAGCACGCTGTCGCCCGGGCGGGCCAGGGCACGCGCCTGCGCCACGGCATCGTCCATGTCCGTCGCCCGCACCACCGGCACCACACCGCCGAGCGCCGCCTCGATGAGCGGCGCATCGCGGCCGATGAGCACCACGGCGCGCGCCTTCTGCGCACAGGCGGCGCGCAGCGGGGTGAAGTCGGCCCCCTTGCCGTCGCCGCCGGCCAGCAGCACCACCTTGCCGGTCATGCCCTGCAGCGCCGCCAGCGTCGCGCCCACGTTGGTGCCCTTGGAATCGTCGTACCAGCGGATGCCGTCGCGCTCCGCCACCCATTGGGTACGGTGCGGCAGCCCCTCGAACTCGCGCAGCGCCCGCAGCATCGCCGTCATGGGCAGGCCGACCGCCTCGCCCAGGGCGAGCGCAGCAAGGGCGTTGGCGGCGTTGTGCCGGCCGGCAATGCGCAGCTCGGATACAATCAGCAGGCACCCGTCGCCGCGCGCCAACCAGACGCCGTGCGCCGTCTCCCGCAGGCCGTAATGGCCCGGCGCGGGCTCGCCGAGGGAGAAGAACACCTGCTTCCGGTCAGGCTCGGCCATGGCGCGGACCAGCGGATCGTCCGCGTTGAGCACCATCACGCCGTCGCCCCGGTAGACGCGCCGCTTGGCGGCGGCGTAATCCTCGACACCAGGGTAGCGATCCATGTGATCCGGCATCACGTTCAGCACCACGGCCGCTGCGGCATTGAGCGAATGGGTGGTCTCGAGCTGGAAACTCGACAGCTCCAGCACGTAGAGATCCGGCTCGCGCCCCTGGATGAGTTCCAGCGCCGGAGTGCCAATGTTGCCGCCCACACGCACGTCGCGCCCCGCCGCTTCGGCCATGAGGCCCACCAGGGTGGTGACCGTGCTCTTGCCGTTGGCGCCGGTGATGGCGATGACGGGCGCCCGGGCATGACGCGCGAACAGCTCAATGTCGCCGATCGCTTCCACGCCACGCGCCATGGCAGCGGCGATCAAGGGCTCGCGCAGCGACACGCCCGGGCTTACCACGAGTTGCTCAGCCTGAGCGAAGGCCGCTTCGGCGAAGCCGCCGAGA
>JBAYZB010000400.1:0-2823 GCA_041672765.1 Gammaproteobacteria bacterium
TTCTTTGCTTAGAACAGAAAAGCCATGCGCAAATCCTTCAGGGATAAAAAACTGGTTGCAGTTCTTGGCGGATAGTATTACCCATGAATGTTTCCCAAAAGTTGGGGAACCTGTCCTGATGTCTACGGCAACATCCATAATCTCTCCATGGCTGCATCTCACTAACTTAGCTTGCATTTGAGGCTTTTTCTGATAGTGCAATCCTCTAATAGTGCCGTACTTAGAATAAGACATGTTATCCTGCTTGAACTCAACCCCCAAGATGTCTTTGTATCTATTAGCTCTATATGTTTCCAGAAAGAATCCTCTATCGTCTGAAAAGACCATGGGAACAATGATCTTTAGACCACACACATCAAGATCAATTACTCGCATCTGTCGTTGTCCACCAAGTTTACGTCATTGTCCATTATACTCTTCAGGTAGTCTCGATAATCACAATCAGGCTTCTTCTGAGTTAGCTCCCTGAGCTGCGAAACACTTATATAGTTCATCCTATAGGCAGCTTCTTCTATGCAGCCAACCTTGAGACCCTGTCTCTTCTCAATTGCTCCAATAAACATGGAAACATCCAAAAGCGCTTGAGGTGTACCTGTATCCAACCATGCAATGCCTCTGCCCATGATTTCTACATTAAGTCTGTTTCTTCTCAAGTATTCTTTGTTTACGTCGGTAACCTCTAGCTCACCTCTATTGGATGGCTGCAAGTTTTCTGAGATTGAAACCACGTCGTTATCATAGACATACAAACCAACCACAGCATAATTCGATTTTGGTAGAGAAGGTTTTTCCTCCAAGGAAACTGCTTTCCCTGTTCCATCAAACTCAACAACTCCATATCTTTGAGGATCATTCACATAGTATCCGAACACTGTCGCACCCTTGTTGTTGGCTATAGCATTCCTTACGAAATCCAATTTCCCATAGAATATGTTGTCGCCGAGAATCAGGGTCACGCTATCAGTGCCAATGAAGTCTTTCCCCAGGATAAAAGCTTCCGCGATACCCTTGGGGGCTGGTTGGACTTTGTATTCTATTCTTAAGCCTAGATGCGATCCATCGCCAAATAGTCTTTGATAAAAAGGGATAGTTTCAACATTCGAGATGATAAGTATTTCCCTGATTCCAGCCAACATCAAGGTGGAAAGCGGATAGTAGATCATCGGTTTGTCATAGATCATGACAAGCTGCTTGCTATAACAGACAGAGGTGGGGTACATCCGGGAGCCAGCGCCACCGGCCAAGATTATTCCTTTCATACTAACTCCTCAATAAGGTAGTGTTATAACTGAATATCGTTCTATAAATATTTGATATACTAAATTACCCTAACACAGTTACGCTTTATAACTCTAGCTGGATTTCCACCTATGATTGTTCGTGATTCGCGGTGCTCTCCCGTAACCAAGCTGCTTGCAGCAACGACTATATCATCAGCCAACTTAACCCCCTTCATAACAGATACTCTTGAACCTATCCATATTCTATCTCCAAAAACAATCCTCTTCGGATGATTTACCACTGCCCCACTTTCTACACATACTATGTCGTGGAAATCGCAATCCATTATCTGACAATTCCAACTTATCAAATTGTCATCCCCAAACACAATTTCCTTGTTACATATTATTATAGATTCGGCTGTCATATTGAAGTTTTCACCAATAGTAAGCCTCCCCCCCACTCCAATTTTGCTACCAGAACCAATGCTACACCTTCCATTAAATATGACCGTAGATCCCGCTGCGATATTAAGTACTGTCCTCGAGTACTTTCTATCAAAAATTGGCACTCCTGGAAATCCAATTCGTACAATCCCTGGTTTAGGGATACATCCGAACTCTACTTTGCCCCTTAGTGAATGGAAATGAACATTCTTTTGCACAAAGATTGGAAATTTGACTGCAGCCCTAAAATCGCAAAGCAGATAATTAGCTAAAAGTGACTTAAATAGTGACATTTCTTTCGACAAACGAATTAGTGAACGATATTTCATGTTTAGAATCCATCATCCCTTTTATTTGATCTCAAAAAGGGTTGATTATACATATATCGTGATTCATGTATATGAAGTGCAAACATATAATAGGAGTCTTAATCTAGGCTCACTACGATCGCCTAATGAGTTTATGCAGAAAGTGCAATGTAGCTTTTTTCATTGTTAGAAACAGACTAGGATCGATAAATCTAACTACTATGCTAAATATAAATATATAAGCTAGTGCCTTGATAACTAAATTCAATACTAATGGAAGGGTTGAGAACACATTGATCAGCACCACACCTATGGCTGAAATCCCGGCATAAAGGAAAAAGGGGGCATATAATGATAACTGGCTCCTTAAACTGACTCTGAAATATCTACGAGCAACAAAAGCATTTCCTGTCATTTGAATAAGAGAAAATGCTGCCTGCGTAATAATTAATGCCTTCAATCCAAATGGAACAGCCACTGATATTGCTACTAGCAACATTGCCTTATAGACGGTGTCAATCCGTAGATATGCTTTACTATCGCCCATAATGGCAGGAGAAGTGCCATTAATGACAATAAATGGTGCAAACATGCTTCCGAAAACAAGTATATTGAACATCGGAATTGAGTTTAACCACTTGTCTGAAAAAAGTAGTAGGATAAGATCACCACCCACAAGAATGAGAAGGACAACAATGGGGATAATAACAGCGGCTGCCATTTTGATTGATTGACGATATACACTATTCAACTCTCCGATGTTTTCTTTATTGCATGAGAGTAGTGGTATATACGTCTTCGATATAATTCCAACTGCCGATTCAGTGGGTATTCGCTTCAACTTATCT
>JBAYZB010000401.1:0-2820 GCA_041672765.1 Gammaproteobacteria bacterium
GGTGGCGGCGTTGACGTCGGTGATCTTGCCGTCCGGGCCGATGGTGACCAGCGGATCGAGGCTCGCCTCGATCAGCGAGCGGTTGTAGGCGTTGGACCGTTCCAGCGCCGTTTTCAGCTCTTTGGCGGCATTATCCTCACGCCCGCGCCGACGTTGCGGTTTGCGCAGGTTGGGAATGCGATCATCCATATTGCCGATCTCACCTTTTTTCGACAAAGCCTTACACCGAATAACCATGACTGCACGGCGCCACTGACAGAAACGGGGCATCCATTGCATTCTACATCCTGTTTATTGCCCCGGATTGGTCCTGACATCACAATAGGCTAACCGTATATAGCCGAGATTACACTGATGGATATCATCTTGGCTCGATTGTTGTCGCCAAACCGATCTGACGTATCCTGGCCGGTGCAGCCGCGCCGTTGACCACTCGTCCCCGGAATGCCTGGAAAAACGCCGACCGACAGTGCATTGATCGCCGCTGACGGATGTCAGTCCTGGGAATATCCCCCGTCCGTCTCTTGTTATAGGGCGCACTCAGTCTATATGGACGTGCCGCATAACCGCTTTCATGCCGAGGGATATTCCGCGCCAAGCCGCAGGAGACGGCGTCGGTATCGTACAGGGGCGCGGACTGGTGCAAATGCGGCGTCAACGGTATATCCGTTCAGGAAGGAGGGCTTCGGCTGGAATTCGCAGGTCTTGTCGATATTGCAGCCGCACTTTCAGCGCGCTCATTCGCCGCCGATAGTGGTGCCGCGTACTCAGGGAATGATGCGCGAATGCGATTGCGCCGTTCGCCTTTGTCAACCGAGAAAGGCGTCCTTGGACGCCAGATACTCGCGCTCCTGCGGCGTGCTTTCCCGGCCCAGGATTGCGTTGCGATGGGGAAAGCGACCGAAGCGCCGGATCAGTTCCCGGTGATGCCTGGCCCAGCGGAGACTGTCTTCGAGCCCGGCCTTCTCGTAAAGCTCGACGGACCGGTCCTGGTCGCGCAGCTCCTCGCTGTGCATGAACGGCAGGTACAGAAACCCCTTCTGCTCCCCGCTCAGGCTTTGATCGAAGCCATTGTCGATCGCGCGGCGCGCCACGTCGCGGGCATGCGCCTCGGTGGCAAAGCTCTCCGGTCGGCCGCGGAACATGTTGAGGGGAAACTGATCCAGGACGATCACCAGGGCGAGGGCGCCTTCGGGCGTGGCGGCCCATCCATCCAACGCCCCCGCCGCGGCCGCCTGGTACGTGGCAAGAAACCGCTCGGTCAGCTCCCGGTCGAACGCCGGCGTGGAATTGAACCAGAGCGGACGCACGCGCTCGGAGAACCAGAAGTCGAGTACGTCCCAGGCTGTCTCGGTCCCTGCCATGCCTGCCTCATGCCGGACAGGTCACGCCCGTCCCGCCGAGGCCGCAGTAGCCGCCGGGATTCTTGGCGAGATATTGCTGATGGTAGGGCTCTGCGTAGTAGAACTCCGGCGCCTCGTGGATCTCGGTGGTGATCGTCCCGTGGCCCGCCGCGCCGAGCCGGTCCTGATAGCGCGCCTTCGACGCTTCCGCCTGCGCCTTCTGCTCATCCGAATAGGTGTAGATCGCCGAACGGTACTGCGTGCCCACGTCGTTGCCCTGGCGCATGCCCTGGGTGGGATCGTGCGCCTCCCAAAACACCCGCAGCAACTGCGGGTAGCTCACCACCTCGGGGTCGTAGACCACCAACACCACTTCGGCGTGCCCGGTCATCCCGCTGCACACCTCCTCGTAGGTGGGATTCGGCGTATAGCCGCCAGCGTACCCGACCGCCGTGGAGTACACACCGGGCGTCTCCCAGAACTTGCGCTCCGCACCCCAGAAGCAGCCCAGCGCGAACAGCGCCGTTTCCATGCCTGGCGGAAACGGCGGCTCCAGCGGATGGCCGTTCACGTAATGGCGCGTGGGCACGGCCATCTTCTGCGCGCGCCCCGGCAGCGCCTCGTCAGGGCGCGGCATGCGCGTCTGTTTATGCAAGCCCCACATGAATATCTCCTCGCTTGGTGCAACGCAAGACCGTCCAGCTACGGGAGCAATCGGCCCGTCACATGCCGGTCATAAATCAGTTGCGCCGACTCGCGCCGCGCCTCGGGCCGCAGCCGGTGCTCGCGCATCTCGCCTTCATCCACCAGGTGAATGACGCGCATGCCCCGCAGCGTCAGGTAATCCGCGATCAGCGAACGGTGACACTCCTCCGGCATCCGTTCCGCGCAGAGGATGGCCGTGGGCGCCCGGGCCGCGAGCCGCGCCAGTTGCGCGGCCGCCATCTGAAACTCCGCCGTGTCCATGTAATCGGCAAAGCCCTGCAGGCCGTCCGCCAGGGCCGCATGCGCTGACTCCCGCAGCCCTCCCAGTTGCCGCCCGGCCCAATGGTAGGCCAGTCCCGCCTGTTCCGCCGCCGCGCGCAGCATATCCCCGGAGAAATGCGGAAAGCGGCGCGATTGCGGGCGGGCGCGGATGTCCACCAGCACGCCGATGTCCGCGTTCAACAGGAGGTTCAGCAACTCGTCCAGGGAGCGGTTGCTATGCCCCACGGTATATAGGGTGTGGCCGTGCATAGGTTTCCGGCCCCCAGGCCGCATGCTCTCGGAACCAGGTTTTCCCGATCCGCGGCTCACCGATTCGTTGGCCATCGTTCATTCCACTAAAGGATAGAGCCTGTCAGCGGTCAGAGGGCCGGGATTATTACGAATGGCCCGGAGCGCATTGATAGCCGCGACATCCTGGTGATATTTTAGGTCCGCGCGCGCCGCAGCGGCGCACATACCCACAATGACCATTACACGTTTTGCCGGGAGA
>JBAYZB010000402.1:0-2807 GCA_041672765.1 Gammaproteobacteria bacterium
GCCCCAAATCGACTTTTACATCCTCGCCGACAGCAGCGTGAACGCACGTCACGTATTTGCCTGCCGCCTGGCCGAGAAGGCGTACCAGCGTGGCCACAAGGTGTATGTGTACACCGCATCGGCGCCCGAAGCCGCTCTCATGGACGAATTGCTGTGGACCTTCCGCGGCGGCAGCTTCCTGCCCCATTGCCTGTTTCCGGCGGCTGAAGCCCCTTGTCCGCCGGTCCTGGTGGGCTACAGCGAAGGCCCGGACAGCCACCGGGATGTCCTGATCAATCTGACCCAGGACGTGCCCCCCTTTTTCGAGCGTTTCATGCGTGTGGTGGAGCCCGTGGATGAAAACGAGAAGAACAAGCAGGCGGCGCGGGAGCGCTTCCGCGTTTATCGCGACCGGGGATACCCGCCGGAAACCCATAAGATCACCGGACCAGCGCCCAATGACTGACCTCGACGATACGAAGCCGGACCCGGCCGCCATCCCGACCCTGGAGGAGGTGGTAATCCCCGGGGAGCTCTTCGCGGATGATCCGGATGCCGTCGCGGCAACGGAGTCCGAGCCGACGCGGACGGCGGAAGCGGGCGGGTCGGAGATGGAGCGCCTCGTGGACGAACTCGTGGAACGGGTGGTGCGGGAAACGATCGACGGGATGCTCCCGATCCTGAAAAAAAACATCCAGGCACAACTGGAAGCCATGCTCCCCGCACTGATCGCCGCCCGCGGCGGCCGCAGCCCGTCGCCCCCCTCCCAAGACCAATAACCCGCCGGGCCTCTGCAGGGTAGAAGGGCGTGGGGTATAATGCCCGGCTTCGGGAATAACCGCACTACCCTCTGGTCAATCATCCCCACGAACAGCTTCAAACCGCATGGACAAGACCTACAACCCCCACGAGATCGAACAGCGCTGGTACCAGACCTGGGAAGAACAGGGCCGCTTCGCCCCCACCGGCACAGGCGCGCCCTATTGCATCATGATCCCGCCGCCCAACGTCACTGGCAGCCTGCACATGGGCCACGCCTTCCAGGACACCATCATGGACGCCCTGATCCGCTACCACCGCATGAAGGGCGACAACACCCTGTGGCAGGCGGGTACCGACCACGCGGGCATCGCCACCCAGATGGTGGTGGAGCGCCAGCTCGCGGCCGCGGGCATCACCCGCCACGACCTGGGGCGCGAGGCCTTCATCGAACGCGTCTGGGAGTGGAAGGAGCAGTCCGGCGGCACCATCACGCGCCAGCTAAGGCGCATGGGCGCATCCCTGGACTGGTCGCGCGAGCGGTTCACCATGGACAAGGGGTTGTCGGACGCGGTGAAGGAGGTCTTCGTGCGCCTGTACGAAGAGGGGCTGATCTACCGCGGCAAGCGCCTGGTGAACTGGGACCCGGTGCTGCGCACCGCCGTCTCGGACCTGGAGGTCATCAACGAGGAGGAACAGGGCTACCTCTGGCACATCCGCTATCCGCTCGCCGACGGCTCCGGCCATCTGGTGGTGGCCACCACCCGCCCGGAAACCATGCTGGGCGACACCGCCGTCGCGGTGCACCCTGAGGACGAACGCTACCGGCACCTCATCGGCCGCATGATCGCCCTGCCCCTCACCGGGCGTGAGATCCCGATCATCGCCGACGAGTACGTGGATCCGGCCTTCGGCACCGGCTGCGTGAAGATCACGCCCGCTCACGACTTCAACGACTACAAGGTGGGGCTCCGCCACGGTCTGCCCATGATCAACATCTTCACGCCCGACGCGAAGATCAACGAGAACGCGCCGGAACAGTACCGCGGCCTCGACCGCTACGAGGCGCGCGACATGATCGTGCGGGATCTCAAGGAGCTGGAGCTACTGGAGAAGATCGAGGACCACAAGCTCATGGTCCCGCGCGGCGACCGCACCCATGCGGTCATCGAGCCCTTCCTCACCGACCAGTGGTACGTGAAGGTCGGCCCGCTCGCCGAAGAGGCCATCAAGGCGGTGGAGGACGGCCGCATCCGCTTCGTGCCTGATAACTGGAAGAACACCTACTTCGACTGGATGCGCCGCATCGAGGACTGGTGCATCAGCCGCCAGATCTGGTGGGGCCACCGCATCCCCGCCTGGTACGACGCCCAGGGCAACGTCTACGTGGGCCGCTCCGAGGCCGAGGTGCGCGAGAAGCACAATCTGGGCTTCGAGATCGCCCTGGAACAGGATCCGGACGTGCTCGACACCTGGTTCTCCTCCGCCCTGTGGCCCTTCTCCACCCTGGGCTGGCCGGAGAACACCCCGGAACTCAAGACCTTCTACCCGACTTCGGTGCTGGTCACGGGCTTCGACATCATCTTCTTCTGGGTCGCCCGCATGATCATGATGGGGCTCAAGTTCATGGGAGACGTGCCGTTCCGCGAGGTCTACATCCACGGCCTGGTGCGCGACGCCCACGGGCAGAAGATGTCGAAGTCGAAAGGCAATGTGCTCGACCCCATCGACCTGATCGACGGCATCGACCTCGAATCGCTGGTGCAGAAGCGCACCAGCGGCCTGATGCAGCCGGAGATGGCCAAGAAGATCGAGAAGGCCACGCGCAAGGAATTCCCCGAGGGCATCCCCGCCTTCGGCACCGACGCTCTGCGCTTCACCTTCGCCGCGCTGGCCTCCACCGGCCGCGACATCAACTTCGACCTCGGCCGCATCGAGGGCTACCGCAACTTCTGCAACAAGCTGTGGAACGCCGCGCGCTACGTCCTCATGAACACCGAGGGGCGCGACACCGGCCTCCAGGGCGGGCCGATGGAGTTCTCCGCCGCCGACCGCTGGATCCTGGCGCG
>JBAYZB010000403.1:0-2801 GCA_041672765.1 Gammaproteobacteria bacterium
AGAAAAATATCGCGCAGGCGGTAAAGCGGGTGGCGGGCCGGTTGGGCAACACGCCGACCGTCTGCCGCCAGTATTACATCCATCCGGCCGTGCTGCGGGCCTACGGCGACGGCACCCTGCTTTCCATCCTGCCCGAGGAAGCGCCGGACGACGCGGCAACTGCCGACGGGCTCCCACCGCGGGAGGCCGTCGTCATGAATTTTCTGCGGTCCGCGCTATGCGCCCGCTGAAGCCGGCCCGGGCGTCAGTTCCAGTTGCCATTGAAGTCCCGCTCCACCTTGCCGCGCCGTTGCAGCCAGCGTGCCGCCAGCCAGCAGAACATCGCCCACGCCGCCCCGATCATCCAGCCCGCCAGAACATCCGTCGGCCAGTGCACCCCGAGGTAGACGCGGCTCAATCCCACGAGCAGCGTCAGCAGCACCGCGAGCAGCAGCACGTACGCCTTTACCCGTGCCTGCGGTTGCGTGCGTGCGAGCAGGGCGCCGAGCGTGAGATAGGTGACCGCCGCGAGCATCGCATGTCCGCTGGGAAAGCTGAGCGTGTGGACCTCCACCACATGGGGCACAAGGTCCGGACGCGGGCGCCCGAAACCGAGTTTCAATAACGTACTGAGCAGCGCCCCGCCGCCGATGGCGGTCAACACCAGCGCTGCGGCGTGCGTCTTGCGCTGCAGGTACAGGAAGACCACAACCGCCAGGGTAAGGAGCACCAACACCGACACGCTGCCGAGGGCCGTCACATCACCGGCAAACTGTTCCAGCCAGCGCGGCCCGAGCGGATCGGCGGGGTCCGATGGGTTGCGCAACAGCAGCAGAATCGTCTGATCGAGCGTTGCGGTCGAACCTTCCGCCACCTCGCCGGCAAGCTCCACAAAGCCCCATAGCCCCGCCGCTACGGCCAGCACCAGCAGCAGCGTGGCGAACTCATGCCGACCGATCCGGCCCGGCCACGCCCCGATGTTCCACCATGGCACCTTGCGCAGCCCTTCGGCCACCCGTTGCGTCTCCTTCATACGCCGTCCCCACCACAGGCCGCTTCTTCACAAATCTAGCCCGGATACTTCACCAAGGTGCGTGGATGCCGGCGGAATGCCCGGCGCACCGCGTCGATGATGCGCGAGAGCATACATCGAGCGCAGGATCGGCCGTGGTTACGCGGCGGGGTCAATGGGTACTGGCAACACCGTTGCCGAGCACGAATCCCTGGACTTCCGCAATGCGCCCCCGCCACCATGCGCCATGCTCATTCGGCATGACGGCACCGGCCGCATTGAAGAATCTCGGATTGTGTAGATGGATATACGATGCCATGGGCACATCCCCGGCGGCCTCCGCCTCTTGTTCATAAATGCTCTGATAGGAAGAAAACCCGAGTTTCAGGAGCCGTGCCAACGCCGCGTCCCTGACCGCGCGAGACAAATCTTCCGCGAACCCTTCAAAATATTCCCTGCCGCCCACCAACGTGCCGCAGACCAAAGCCCCGCCGACGTTCAATGTAATCTCCACAGAAAACCCGGTCTTGTTCGCCAGATCGACCAGGGTTTGCAGAAACCAGTCCTCGCGCGTCGGATCGGATTGCGTCGCGCATACAGCCGCATCGCCCTGCCGTTCGTTCTCGTTCATTTCCGATCACCTTCTTCTTGTCAGATCTCTTATGCCGGGCAGGCAGGTATCTCTGCGCCCCACAAGAGGTTTAGTGGACGACCGAGCGAATATCAAGGGCTTACCGATACCGATCTTCCGAGAAGACCGCGGCGTTCCGGCATGCGACGCGCGCGCATGCAAGACGTATAATGCCCTCATCCTTTACCTGCCAATGCCAGGCGCCCGCATGACCGACACGACCGCCCTCGATACGCTCATTCTGGAGATCCTTGCCGGGCATCCCGACGGGCTCAGCGAATACGAGCTACTCAAGGCCTTGCGGAACACAGTCCTTGCGGATATGGCAGGCGCGGCGCAGAGCGATCGCCTCACCCTGTTCCGCATGCATTTTTTGCTGTTCAACACGTTGTACCGGCTGCGCGAGCGGTTGTGGCAGGAGCGGCGCGGCCATCTGGAGATCGACGTGCTGCGCATCGTCCTGCGCCCCTATCGCCACGGCACTGCCGCACTCGACGCCTACGACCCGCTGCGCGATTATTATCTGGATTTGAACAACCTCCACGACACCACGGACGAGGACGTCGCCGCGCTCCTGGCGAGCTTCTGGACCCGCATGCAGGCCGACGGGCAAAGGGCCGCGGCGCTGGCCGTGCTGGAACTCGAGGAGCCGGTGGATTACGCCGTCATCAAGAAGCGGTACCGCACCCTCGCCATGCGCTACCATCCGGACCGGGGCGGCGATACCGCGCGCCTGCAGGCAATCAATCACGCCATGGAGATCCTGGAAAAGTGTTACGGCAAGTAGTGAACATGACAGCAGCGCATGTGCCGGTCAGCTCTGCGCGCGCGGGGCAGGGTGTGTGATGCGCGTGACATCTGCAATCGCGATCGGCGAGGACGAGATCGAGCTGCGCTTCGTCCGCGCCTCCGGTCCCGGCGGCCAGAACGTCAACAAGGTCGCCACTGCCGTGCAGCTTCGTTTCGATGTGGCACGCTCCCCTTCCCTGCCCGAGGACGTGCGGGCGCGGCTGATGGCCCTGGCGGGCAGGCGCATGACCGGCGAGGGCGTATTGGTGATCGACGCCCGGCGGTTTCGCACCCAGGAGCGCAATCGCCAGGACGCCCTGGAACGGCTGGCGGAATTGATCCGCCGCGCGGCCCAGCGGCCGAAGCCGCGCCGCAAGACGAAACCGACCC
>JBAYZB010000404.1:0-2794 GCA_041672765.1 Gammaproteobacteria bacterium
CTTGGGGATGCTGAAATTCCCTTCGTTATCGGTGTATACGCTATGTAAAGCCTCATGCTCTCTGTGGTCAAACAGCGCTTTGTCATCAATGGGAAACGCTAACTGGGGATATTCATCCATTATTGTTCTGAGATTAACTGGTGCAACACCAGCGTTGTAAACTGAGACAATAACACCAGAATGATCTGGTGAGCCATCGAGCGATATTATACCAGTTACTATGCCACAAGAACTACTTGTTGAGGGGCTACATGACCATAACATGGCACATAACACAATACACGCAAGCGTAAAAGCTGGGATTTCTATTTTGATTAGCAATCCATCCTCCTAAAACTCCAACACGCAAACAATGTAATTAAATGGCTGACATCATTACTGTGCATAAATGCTCAATTTATACAGTTTTAATAGATTGTTCATGAAAACAGTAATAAAACTCATCCACTTATATTGATGCTCCGGCCACCATCGACAGTAATCTGTTGGCCGGTAATCCATCTGGCATTTTCCGATAGAAGAAATTCAACTGTATTTGCAATATCCTCGGCGTATCCAAAACCTAACGGATAGTCCCTAAGCATTCTATCGGTCAGTTCTTTATTCTCAAATATTTCTTCTGTCATACTTAAAGCCTGTCCCAATCAATGCCCTCACCGTATCGTTATTCACACGCAAGGCAGGAGCTCGAAACGATATAACTTCCTTACCGGAGATGTCCTCCAAGAGTCTCTTGGAATAGTCCAAATGTTCTTTTTGCATGGCAAAAGGCATTACATCAAAGCCATACTCCTTTTCATGTGACTTGCCGTGAGATGCAACTTCGTGACCATCTTTAACAATCATTCGCACAATCTCGGGATAAAGCTGGGCGATGTATGCTGTAAAAAAAAAGTGGATCTCACATTATATTTTGCATAGAGATCCAAAAGAATTGGCATGCCTTCTTCAAGAACCTTCTTGCCAGTTTCATCTCTGAGGGAATTGAACCAAATTGATGTAGTCTCAACGTCGTTAGTTAGTAAGGCATACTTTTTCATCGGTATGGACTACCTTGCACAATATCCCCCATCAATAACTATGTTTTGTCCTGTTATCCATCTTGTATGATCGGAGCATAGGAAAGCACACATACTTGCTACGTCAGATGGTTTCCCCTCTCCAAGCGGATGTAGTGAGATCTGTTTTGTGATCTCATCAACATTGACTTTGATTTTATCATCTGTCATTTCTGTACGGATAAATCCAGGAGAAACACAATTCACTCTTATTTGACGTTTTGCGAGTTCCAGAGCCATACACTGCATACTGCCTACCAAGGCTGCTTTCGTTCCGGCATAAATGGTATTGCCCTCATTCCCAACAATCGACATAATTGAAGATATGAAGACAATTGAGCTATTTTGCATTATCTTCCGTTTCTTAACTAGCTGTTGAGTCAGCAACAAAGGAGCTGAATAGTTCACACGGAATAAATTGTTTATGTGTTCCTCTGTGAACAACCCAACAGGTAGTATTTGGTTGATGCCAGCACTGTGTACTATGCCATCAAGAACATCGATATCACTGACAAGATGCATTACATCCTCTCTGCTTGTGATATCAAGCAAAGCTACTTCTGAATTGGATCCGATCTCTTTTTGCAGTGAGTTCGCTCGTTCACTTGATCGTCCAGAGATAATCACATGGGCTCCTAAAGAAGCCATCGTTATTGCTATTTGTCTTCCGATTCCTGACGTTGCGCCAGTTACAAGTATTTTTTTGCCTTTCAGCACATTAATCTCCATCATTATTACAGATGTATTGATACACATCATTCAATGAGGTCATATCATCAAACTCGCGCCTTGATACAACGATGTCATATTCTTCATTTAGCATCGCCAAAAAAGAAAGAGCGGATAATGAATCCCATTCACTATACTCCCTGAAATTATCGGTAATCTTAACATCAATGTCGTCTAGAAATAGCACTTCAGCGACCAAGCTTAGGAATCTTTCCATTAATCACTATCTCCTGAATGCCATAATATCTGATGTTCTATTGATCTTATACTGGTCATAACCCCGATTTCTTCCGGCTCAAAAGACACATTAAATTCACTTTCCAGCTCTAATATTAAATTCAAGTGAGCAAGGGAATCCCAAGCTTCAATATCTTTCTGTTGAACATCATCTGTAATGGACGATGCATCGATTTTAATGACCTTAGCCATAATCTCTTTAATCTTGTTTTTCATCTTTCCAAATTACCTCAATAATTTCTTTGTTATCCACGGCGTAATCATCAAGATCTAACCTATACACAGTGTCTTGCTCTGTTTCTCTTTGTAACGTGAAGCCTGATTTCACATAGAAATCCTTGACTATAGAATTCTTTCTGCTTGGGGTATACTGAGAATACACTATTTTAATGCCTAGACGTTTTAGATAAACTAGTATCTGATGAATAAATTCTTTCTCAACTTCCCTGCCAATAACTCTGCAACTCATTAATAGAGTATCGATCTCGGCTTCATTTCCATGGATTTTTACGATGCATACTCCTGTCAAGCCATACTCGCCAAACTTATCCTTCACGCTGGCAGCTAATACCAGATTTCCTACATCAATAAAGTGCTTTATATCGCTTTCCGAGTATCTTCTAGTGGTGAGATTGAATTGGTTTGTTTTCTGTGTTAGCTGTGCAACCCTTGGGATATCTAAAGTTCTCGCTGTTGCTATCTCCAAAACCATTCTTAGTTCAATCAGATACTGATTGTAATCTGCGAAAGAGGTCTTGAAATCATCTATA
>JBAYZB010000405.1:0-2791 GCA_041672765.1 Gammaproteobacteria bacterium
GTTCGTGGAAGTGGACGAACCCAAGGCGCTCTCCCTGGGCATTCCGCTGAGCAGCATCTACGAGACGCTGCAAAGCACCATGGCCGCCCTCTACGTCAACGACTTCAACATGACTGGCCGCGCCTATCGGGTGCAGTTGCAGGCCGAACCGCAGTACCGCATGAAGCCGGAAGACCTGGGCAAGGTGTACGTGCGCAGCGCCACCAGCGGCGCGATGATCCCGCTGGCGGCGGTGATCACGATCAAGGACATCGTCGGCCCCGAGCAGGTGGAGCGCTTCAATGGCTTCATCGCCGCCAAGATCATGGGTGCCTCCGTGCCCGGCATCAGCTCCGGCGAAGCCATCCGCATCGTGGAGGAAGTGGCCGCGGCCACGCTGCCGCCCGGCTACACGCTGGAGTGGTCCGGCGAGGCCTATCAGCAGATGAAGAACGTTGGCGCCTCCGGCCCCGCGCTCGTCTTCGGCGTCATCATGGTGTTCCTGATCCTGGCGGCCCAATACGAGAAATGGTCGTTGCCGCTGGCGGTGATCCTGTCGGTGCCGTTCGCGCTCATGGGCGCGCTGGGGCTGGTGTTCCTGCGTGGCATGCCCAACGACATCTATTTCCAGATAGGCCTGGTGGTGCTCGTCGGCCTTGCCGCCAAGAACGCGATCCTGATCGTGGAATTCGCCGCGCAGCAGTACGCCCAGGGCAAGAACGCGGTGGACGCAGCCCTCGAGGCCGCGCGCCTGCGCTTCCGCCCCATCGTCATGACCTCGCTGGCCTTCGTGCTGGGGGTAGCGCCCCTCGCCTTTTCCACGGGTGCGGGCGCCGCGGCGCGGCAATCCATGGGCACCGGCGTGTTCGGCGGCATGCTGGCGGCGACCTTCATCGCCACCCTGTTCGTGCCGCTGTTCTTCAAGTGGCTGGAGCGCGGCAAGCGGGGCAAGCAGGCGTTGCCGGTGGAAGAGGCCGACATGCCCATGCCCGCCGAGGAACGAAACTGACGAGCACCGCCGCGAGGTCCGCCGCCCAGCCGCTACCCTGGGACGTCCCGGCCGGTTCCGGATACGTGGACTACTCCCGCTCCCCGGCCGCTGCCACCGGAGCGCCCTGTGGCGCTAACCCTGCTGCAAGGTTCGCAACGGCGGCCGCTGCAGCACGGAGCGCGTGCCGAGGAACCCGGCCAGCCCCACGCCGGCGGCGCCGCCCAGCAGCCCGAACAGCCATACCCAGGGATTGAAGCGGTAGGCGATGTCGAACACCTGCGCGCTCAGCACGTAGCCCACCACCGACGCGGCCAGGGCGCCCAACAGGCCGGCGACCGCCCCCAGGGCGGCGAACTCCGCCAGCGTGCCGAGATTCAGATGCCGCCGGCTCGCCCCCAGGACCCGCAGCACCGCCCCCTCGCGGCGCCGTTCATCCTGGGTGGCCTGGATGGCCGCCAGGAGCACCGCCAGGCCGGCCAGCAGCGTAAACACGAACACGTACTCCACCGCGAGGGCCATCCGGTCCATGATGCGCCGCACCTGGGTCATGAGGGCGTCCACGTCCAGGACGGTGACGTTGGGAAAGCGTTTCACCAGTTCCGTCAGCAGGCCTTTTTCCTGCGCCGGCAGGTAAAAGCTGGTGATGTAGGTGGCGGGATAGTCCCGCAGCAGGCCCGGCGGCGCGATCACGAAGAAATTGGGATGAAACGAATCCCACTCCACAGCGCGCAGGCTTGTCACCGTGGCGGCCACCTCCTCCCCGGCCACCGCGAAGCGCAGCTCGTCGCCCAGCTTGATGTTCAGCGTCTCGGCCAGCCCCGTCTCCACCGACAGCATGGGCGCCGCCTGCTCGTCCGGCTGCCACCACCGGCCGGCGACGATGCGATTATCCGCCTGCAACGCCGCGGCCCAGGACAGGTTGAACTCCCGCTCCACCAGCCGCCGCGCCCGGTCCTCATAATCCTCCGGGGAGACGCGGCGGCCATTGATGGCCACCAGGCGTCCCCGCACCATCGGATAGAGCTCCACCTGCCGCCGGCCGCGCTCCTTCAGGAAATCGCTCACGTCCTGCACCTGCTGCGGCTGCACGTTGATCAGGAAGTAGTTGGGCGCGTCCGGCGGCAGGCTTTCCCGCCAGGAGGCGAGCAGGTCGCCCCGCACCAGCGTAAGCAGCAGGAGCACGGTGATGCCGAGTCCGAAGGCCACCACCTGCGCGACGCTGGTCGCCCCGCGCCGGGCGATGTTGGCCAGGCCGAAGCGCCAGGCCGCCCCGACGCGCGCGCGTAGCCGCCCCACCCCCTTGATCAGCGCCAGGGCCGCCAGCGCCAGCACGCCCACGGCCGCCAGCGCCCCCGCCGCCACGTAGGCGGTGAGCCGCCCGTCGCCCGTCTGCCAGAGCATCAGCAGCACGAGCGCTCCCAGCGCCGCGCCGTAGGCCGCCAGATTGCTGAAGCGTACGCCCCCGAACTCCCGGCGCAGCACCCGGGCGGGCGGCACCGTGCGCAGCCGCAGCACGGGCGGGAGGGCGAATCCGGCCAGCGTCACCACGCCGGTCGCCATACCCACCGCCACCGGCCGCCAGGACGGCTCCGGAAGGTTCTGCGGCAGCAGGTCGCGCAGCAGTTCCACCAGGCCCAGCTGCACCGCCGCGCCCACGAAGCACCCCGCCGCGCTGGCGATGAGCGCCAGCCACAACATCTCCAGGGCGTAGGCGCGCACGACGAAGCCCGGCCCGGCCCCGAGGCAGCGCAGGATGGCCACCCCATCCGTGTGGCGCCGCACGTGGCGGCGGGCGGCCATGGCGAGCGCAACGCCCGCCAG
>JBAYZB010000406.1:0-2780 GCA_041672765.1 Gammaproteobacteria bacterium
CGATGCGCCTCCTGCCGGTGGTGGCGGATGCCGCCGGACGCGAGCGCCGGATTGCGGATCTCTGCGGTTCCTCATTCCTGGAGAACGCGCTGGAGGTGCAGTTCGAGGCGGTGGGGCTCAGGCTGTGGGGCTGGATCGGGTTGCCGGCCTTCGCGCGCAGCCAACCGGACCTGCAGTACCTCTACGTCAACGGGCGGATGGTGCGCGACCGGCTGGTGAGCCATGCGGTGCGCCAGGCCTATGACGACGTGCTGTTTCATGGCCGGTACCCGGCCTATGTGCTGTACCTGGAGCTCGATCCGGTCCAGGTCGACGTGAACGCGCATCCGGCCAAGCACGAGGTGCGTTTCCGGGAAGGCCGCCTGGTGCATGACTTCATAGTGCGGTCGGTGCAGCAGGCCCTGGCCGATACGCGGCCCGGTGCGCCCGTGCACGCCGCCGTCCCGGCGGCGTCCCATGCACCGCGGGCGGGCGTGCCGATGCGGCCTCCTGTCGGCCGCGTTCATGAACAGCAGGCGATGCCGCTGCAGGTGCGGGACGAGATGGCCGCCTATGCCGCGCTCCACCCGCCGCGGGAGCCGCAGGCGGCTCCGGCGGAACGGCCGGCCGAGGTGCCGCCGCTCGGCTACGCCCTCGCCCAATTGCACGGCGTATACATATTGGCCGAGAACGCCGCGGGGCTCGTGCTGGTGGACATGCATGCGGCGCACGAACGGATCGTTTACGAGCGGCTGAAGACCGCCTTCGAGGGCGAAGGGATACGCTCCCAGCCGCTGCTGGTGCCGCTCACCCTCAGTGTGAGCCGGCGCGAGGCGGATGCCGCGGAAGAGCATGCGGCGGTGTTCCAGGAGCTCGGTTTCGAGGTTGGCCGCATGGGGCCGGAAACCCTGGTCATCCGCCAGGTTCCCGTATTGCTGCGGGATGCCGACGTGGCTGCCCTGGTGCGGGACGTGCTCGCCGACCTGTTGCAGCACGAGGCGAGCAATCGCCTGCGGGAGAGTTTCAATCATGTGCTTGCCACCATGGCCTGTCACGGTTCAGTGCGGGCGAACCGCACCCTCACGGTGGCCGAGATGAACGGTCTCCTGCGCGATATGGAACGCACCGAGCGCAGCGACCAGTGCAATCACGGACGCCCCACCTGGGTGCAACTGGACATGAACGCGCTCGACAGGCTCTTCCTGCGCGGCCGGTGAGATGAACGCCCCTCCCGCCATATTCGTGATGGGACCCACCGGGGCCGGCAAGACCGACCTGGCGGTGGAGCTTGTCAGGCATCTGCCCTGCGAGATTATCAGCGTGGATTCCGCGCTGGTGTACCGCGGCATGGACATCGGCACCGCGAAGCCGGGCCCCGAGGTGCTCGCGATTGCGCCGCATCGCCTGATCGATATCTGCGACCCCGCCGAGGCGTATTCGGCGGCGCGTTTTCGGGAAGACGCACTGCGCGAGATGGCAGAGATCACGACCGCGGGCCGGATCCCGCTGCTGGTGGGCGGGACGATGCTCTATTTCCATCGCCTGCAGCACGGACTGTCGGTATTGCCGTCCGCGGACCCGGAGACCCGGGCAGCCATCGAGGAGGAGGCGCGCCGCAAGGGGTGGGGAGCGTTGCACGCGCGGCTGGCGCAGGTCGATCCGGTCGCGGCGGCGCGAATCCATCCCAACGATCCGCAGCGTATCCAGCGCGCGCTGGAGGTCTACCAACTGACCGGCCGCTCCCTGACGGAACTGTGTGCCGAATCCGCCGGGGAACCATTTCCATATCGGGCCATCAAAGTGGTGATAGCACCTGTGGACCGGGAGGAATTGCGCACGCGTATCGCGCAGCGTTTCGCCAGGATGCTGGAACGGGGGCTGCTGGACGAGGTTGCCGCTTTGTACCGGCGGGGTGATCTCGGTCTGGATAAACCTTCAATCCGGGCGGTCGGTTATCGGCAGGTGTGGGAATACCTGGAGGGACGGGTAAGCTATGAGCAGATGGTCCAGCGGGCCGTGATCGCCACCCGGCAGTTGGCCAAGCGTCAGTTGACATGGTTGCGGGCGGAGGAGAACGCCTTCTGGTTCGATAGCGGTGATTCCAATACCGCAGCGAACGTACTTGAATTTCTAAGTTTTCATCACCATTTAGGCTGAAGCCGGGATTAGCGGATGTGCTACACTTCCTAAACTTGGCAAAGGACCGAGCGACCGGAAGGGGTGGTTGTTTTTATGATCGCATTATTGGCGACGGGAGAAAGTCTTGAACCAAATAACTAAAAAAAGGAGAGCTGATATGCCCAAGGGGCAGTCTCTGCAAGAACCGTTCTTGAACGCGCTGCGTAAGGAGCGGGTACCGGTCTCGATCTACCTCGTGAATGGAATCAAGTTGCAGGGCCAGATCGAGTCCTTCGATCAATTCGTGGTGCTGTTGAAGAACAGTGTCAGCCAGATGGTGTACAAGCACGCCATATCGACGGTGGTGCCGTCGCGCAATGTAAAGTTGCCCGGGACGAATGACAACGCTGCAGAGCCTGGTAATGCCTAGCAGCGGCCCCTGGCCGGGAGGGCGTCGGCTTCGTGTTTGAACGCCCTCGTAGCGGTGAGCGCGCCGTACTCGTTCACGTTGATCTCCACGCGGAAAGGGACAAAGAAGAGCTACAGGAATTCGAGGAATTGGTGAGGTCCGCGGGCGCCACCCCCGTGGCGATTGTCGTTGGTTCGCGTTCCACCCCCGATCCGAAATATTTCATCGGCACCGGCAAGGCCGAGGAGGTCCGTGCCTGCGTGGAGAATACCGG
>JBAYZB010000407.1:0-2780 GCA_041672765.1 Gammaproteobacteria bacterium
AGCTACGTGGATCTTTTACCCAAGATTGAAAGTTACCACGACCTATTGACGTAATCTTACCATCTTTAGATGGATAGTAGTTTTCCACAACTACTCCTGCCCAATACAAGAGATCAGCTCCCCATTCTCTTACAATTTCTGATTCAGATAATGGTCTATTAAATAATAGAATACTTTTCAGATACGTAAGGATTTGTCGCTGTTGAGGAAGAGTCATTTTTGTATAAATATCGTACATCGTAGCAAAACTTAATGAATGAAAGAATAAAACTCCGTCTTTTTCATCCAGATACTTCTCCGGGAGTTGAATGATGTCGGATGCCCAGTCTGGCCTGCTAATTAACTCCACGTAGCCGTTAAATCCAGACAAATAATTGTTCCTTACTGAAAAATCTGAGCTTAGTATATACTCTGTTGTGCTAAGAACGTATCTCACCAGCTCTTCGTTTGTAAGCTCCTTTAGTGTTGCTTCCGGAATTTGGAAATGATGATTTTTCAGCTCATCATAAGTGCCACAAGAGAAATTATCCGGAACGAATTTGGGGTTGATTACCTCATAAATAATACGGAATTTCGGCTCTGAATCGCAGTAGATTAATTCCGTTATCGCATTTAGTCTTATTGACAGGCCCATCAGCATCACGGTTAAAATAAGCACTTTTTTCATTTTTACTTCCCAGGTAATTACAATCTTGCTGATTCCCCATTGTTGGCGAAAATCAAACTAGTGGATTACTACTTTGAAGACCTGTAATTAGGTTTCCGCTAAAAAAACACTTTATAACCTGCTCCCCTCCCTATGTAAGAGGATAGCCTATTATACAGCAGCATCATAAATAGACAAAAACAAGGGATCAATAATTGGTAATATAATCATATTAATGCTGGTGCCAAATAAAATATTATAGAGAGCCATCAGAGCTAACAGTTTTTTCATGTATTACCTCCTATATCTTGGTGTCTATTGGATAATAGTGATCCTCTTAACCTCGCTCTTTTGACCTGCTTCAACCTTTAGGAAGTAAATACCGGATGAGCAATCTGGGAGATGAAGTTGAACGGGATCGTTATTGAAGTTTAACTTGTCGTAAACATAAACAAGTCTACCCTTCAGGTCATACAAATATATACTTGTTGCTTTACTGTGCTTATCCTCTATTTCTATATTCATAAGCCTCTGTGCAGGGATGGGATAAACTCTATTTATCAGATTTACTATTGTAGGATTATATTCTTCGGAGTTTGAGACATCGTTCTGATAGTTTACTATTAATCGTGGATACCCCGGGCCTCTTGCATAATCGACTAAATCTGCTTGGAATCCAGCCACATCATAGCCATCAGGAAAGTGTAGCCGGTATTGAGAGTATGTCCTTGCCTGTTGAAGATCATCAATATAGCTGTTGGTGACGTACGCCCCAACCCATCCTATAAATGCACTGTCTTGCAAAACTACTATATCGGATTCAAGAGCAATCTGACCGAACACTTCAGGAGATATTGCCTGGAATTGTATGTGATCAATCATCACTTGGTAAGGATATGAGTAATAATGGGGCCATACCCAATCGTTGCTATTATCCAGATACCATTGGCAGTATGCTTGAAACTCAACACTTGTTATGTGGTACCCCATAGGTAAGGGAGGAATCTGAAATGAGGCTACGCCTCTAACTTCAATAATACCAGGGTCTCCGAAAGCATTTCTGCCATATCTAATTTCCAAAGAATTGTAGTTTGGGAAAAATATATAGGCATCTGTTTCCATATTGTGAAAAATAGAGTTAGTGAGAGGTAACACAGCGTATAAGGTATCGACTATCACATCATTCTTGGGAGTTGCAGCCGCAATTCCAAGCATTCCGATAAACAAAAGAATCAAAACAGTTTTCGGCTTCACTGAATCCTCCCCGTATAAATGGGGCATAAACAAATAATTACCACCAATAATGCAGTCATCATCACTATCATCTGATCCTCCAGACGAACAAAAACATAGTTTTACCCCTGCTATTCTCCCCTTACAAAGAAGATAATCTGTGGTTCCTCATAAGCAAATAGAATTTAGTTCTGAAATAAAGTCGCATCCTTATACATCCGTATTTGTCAGCATACAGGGCAGTTCTTTCCTTGCTCCATAACAAAATATCGAAAGCGAGCACAAGGAGAAAGCATGACCGAATCATTGATGAACCGAATCAAATCCCAGCTTGTCAGACACGAAGGGTTGCGATTGAAACCCTACCGCTGCACAGCAGGTAAACTGACTATCGGTGTTGGTCGCAATCTCGATGACTGCGGTATTTCCCAGAAGGAAGCTTATGCTCTGCTGGATAATGATATCCGGAACTGCGAACAACAGCTATTGGATGAGATTCCAGTTATCTACAATGCTTTGGACGAGGTTCGCCAGTCGGTGCTACTCAATATGTGTTTCAATCTGGGATTGAAAGGTCTCCTTGGCTTTAACAATACCCTGGCTTTCATTGCTGCTGGCGACTGGGAACGGGCTGCCAATGGTATGCTGGCTTCCAAGTGGGCGAAGCAAGTGGGGCTGAGAGCGATTGAACTCTCCGAGATGATGAGGAAGGGCAAGTGATCCCCATCCCGGTAGAGACTGACACGATGCTCTCCATCCTCAATCTGCCCAAAGAGATGGGTGATAATGGCATCTTCAAAGAGCATAAGGGCATAGTCATGGAGATGATCCGTACTCTTATTCTACCGGAGCATTACAATCGTGCCACACAAGAAGACATGCCGGAGGATGAGCCCTTCCT
>JBAYZB010000408.1:0-2768 GCA_041672765.1 Gammaproteobacteria bacterium
GATACTATATTTGAGCCGATAAAGCCGGCTCCGCCTGTAACTAAGTATTTCATTCTTAATCCAATTTTAGGGTCTGATCGATTGTACGTATAGCCCATAACACATAACGTTTGATAGCATCCTGCACATTCTGCCCAAATAACTCCAATACCATCGGTAGCTACTCCTCATTCCATCTTTGCGGATGCTACTGAACATCACCAGCCCCAAATCTATTGCGGTAGAATATTCCAGGATATTCTCTATGGCGTTGCTGTATCTAAAGTGAAATCGCGTGGTTGACGGTCATGGCTATTGAACACCGGCACTTTATCTGCCATGATCAGCTTTATGAACTTTGAGTTCACGGTAGCGTATTGATTGGTCAGATCTTGGTTCTGGCCGAATCACTGAAATAGTGTAGCGTCAATGTTTCCAATCTATATATCAGGGGAAAAGCCTAGCAGTAGCGTTCCTGTGCGTTTTTATGTAAATGCTTATGCCGATAATGGACTTTCAGGCATACTTACAATGCCTCGCTATTCCTTTATTCAATAAGGATGACGTACAAACAACTCGTTTTACCCATATTTCGTCGCAGCTTCCAAGATGTCCAGCATGTCGAAAATGCTTACTTCATTGGAGGATATCAGACGATAAACTAGTTCTGCACTTAGGATAAAGGCTCATGATGAAGGACATGACAGACACCCTCGGCCAATGTTTTTCAGTGTAACAAAGTCCTACTCCGCGATCATTGTCAGATTGGGATCCTAACTCAGAAGTAGGATGACCTCCCGTTTGCATTGGGAAAATCATGCAACCCCTCTATTTGATGCTATGATTGAGCAATTGTGATGTATGTTTGATACAAGAATACCGCTATCGTCAGATCCCATGGCTTATATTTGTCGCATTAATAACTCGGCGGATTAATTCATTAACTATTTGCGCGCATCAACACACTGATATTTATATGGCTACTTTTCAATAGGTTTGGGCATCTGGGCAAACATGTCGCTGTAGGAGACTGATAACAACACACTAATGTAGTAACAATTCATTAATTACAGGGCGGTACTTTCCTGTCGCAGCATTGGGAATGTCGTCTTCTTGAGAGAAGCGTACCTTTATCCCACCTAATCGTGACTGAATGTTATCTGAGATCACTTTCTCCTCTTGCGGGCTTAACTTATCAGCAACATATTTGAAAATAATCTCCTCCTTCGAGCTTTGAATGATCTGAAACTTCTTTAAGTCTCTTCTTTGAGTTATTCCGCTATCAAACACAAGATGCCAAAAATATGCCCAATGTAAATACTCGTCATTTGCACCAACAACGTAATCACATATCCTTCCATTTACTTGACGAATTAATCTGTGTTCTCTTCCGCATCTGCACCTTGAGCTATCCATGATTGCTTGATCGCCGTTGTGATATCTAATAAAGGGCATTGAGTAGTTATCAAGATCGGTTACAATCAAATCATTCTGTGCATTCTGTTCAACAATCACATGTTCTTCAGCTATGTGCATACCCTGATGCTTATCACACTCAAAGGATATTCCACCTATCTCACCGCAACCATATTGGTCAAACGCTTCTGATCCCAAAACATCCAAGTACATTGCTCTATGTTCAGGCATTAGGGGCTCAGCTGTAGTGGAAACAATCGGAATATGAGCTCCTATCCCTCGAGCTTTTAATATTTGGCATAGATTATAAAGATATTGGCTG
This sequence comes from Gammaproteobacteria bacterium, assembly GCA_041672765.1. Lineage (GTDB taxonomy): Bacteria > Pseudomonadota > Gammaproteobacteria > JBAYZB01 > JBAYZB01 > JBAYZB01. The sequence continues at coordinate 1,718 of JBAYZB010000408.1, forward strand.
TACCCTCGAATAAGAGCTATTTTATTGTGAGTTATTACTTCAACTATTCTGCTAGTAGTTTGTTTATCAGTGTTATAGGGATTAATAGATATTTGGTTTTTTAAGGCATCTATAACAATTCTTTTTACTCTGTCATGATACAATGCGTAACCATGATGCATGATAACGTGCCCTCCCATTAGTATCAGAGATTTGTCTCCTGGCTTATATCTCATCCAATCCTCGTACCGTTTGTAAGCAGCCCATATTATGCTACGAGTATTAGCGTCATTGCGTTTGATCAAAATGCTGCCAGTTGTTCCGCCTGTCTGACTAGTTTTGACGCCTTTGATTTGTCCTATGTTCTTGGGAGTAAAACCAATGTAGTTTTTCTTTATTGTTTCTTTAGTCACTATCGGGAGTTCGTCAATCATCGAAAGAGAGCAGAAATCAGTGGGTACTATTCCTTTCATTTTCATGAAGTTTCTATAAAAGGGGACGTTTTGATAACAATGGCTCATCAGTTTTTGTAATTTGATAAGTTGCAGCTCTTGAATATCCCCGCGGGAATACCACTGACTTTCAAGCATCTCTTGATACCGTTTGCGAACACACTTACCGGAAAGAAGATCAGTTATAAACGTTAGATCCATAATTCACCAATTCCTAATATTTTATTCAATTGCATTTGTGGCAATCATCCATTAAACACAAAAGCACTCTAGTTTCATTATAACTTGTTGTTAAACAAATTATTTCAAAGCGATTGGCACTGATTTAAGCGGACGGGATCACATACAAGAATAATGATTTCCACACCTCAGCTGTATGTATTGCCATATGCTCCCAATATTTGATTACCTACGACACAGCAACAATCCACTTGAACAAATCTGAGACCGTTCACAAATAGCCCCACTTCACATATTACATGGGGTTAACCCATTAAATTAAAAATGCACGAAATCTCCAAGCAAACAAAATTTGTAGTAAGCTCAGCACATTTTAATGACGTACTTATACTATTACAACTGACGATGTATTTGCGCTAGAATCGCTTCCAGCTTTGCCC
>JBAYZB010000409.1:0-2767 GCA_041672765.1 Gammaproteobacteria bacterium
CAATGGCCAGCACCAGCGCCGAATCGAGCCCGCCCGACAGACCGATCACCGCGCCGGCGAAGCGGTTCTTTTCGATGTAATCGCGCACGCCCAGCACGATGGCGCGATACACGCTCTCCACCAGGGGCAGGCTCGGGGCGAGCACGCCCGGCACGGGCCGCGCCGCCTCCCCGTCCCATTCGATATCCAGCGGGAACACCCCCTCGTCAAAGGCCGGGGCCCGCAGGACGAGCCGGCCCTCCGCGTCCATCGCCAGGGACTCGCCATCGAACACCAGTTCATCCTGTCCGCCCAGCAGGTTCACGTACGCGAGCGGCAGGCCGGTTTCCCGCACCCGCGCGCGCATCACCTCCTCGCGCTCGGCCCCCTTGCCGGCATGAAACGGGGAGGCGTTCAGGTTGAGCAGCAGGCGGGCGCCCGCCTGCGCGGCGGCCCGCACGGGTCCCGATGTCCAGATGTCCTCGCAGATGGTAAGCCCCACCGGCACGCCCTTGATGTCCACCACGCAGGGTTCCGTACCGGCGGTGAAATAGCGTTTCTCGTCGAAGACGCTGTAATTCGGGAGATCGTGCTTGCAATAGGTGGCGCGGATCGCGCCGTCGCGAATGACCGAAGCGGCGTTGTAGCGCCGGCCGTCGCGATAATGGGGATGCCCCACGATCACCTCGATGCCGCGCACGCGCCGCCGGATCTCGCCCAGGCCGCGTTCCACCCGGCCCTGCAGGCCCGGACGCAGCAGCAGGTCTTCCGGGGGATAGCCCACCAGGGTGAGTTCCGGGAACACGACGGCATCGGCCTTCAGTTCATCCCGCGCCTTTGCGGCGGCGGCGATGACTTTCTCCGTATTGCCCGTCACATCGCCCACCAGCAGATTGAGCTGGGCCATGACGATGCGCAGCGTCGAAGCGCGGAAATCAGAATATGGGGTGTTCAACGGATGCTCCATCCCGCCCGGGGACCCTCGAGCGCCCCTGCGCCCGGCACGGGGCGGGAGGCAGAGACCTGTTTCAGAACTTCCTCGAAAAACCTATCCAACCAGGACAACCGCATACGGAGCGTGGGCCGCGCCGTCACCTCAGCCCGTAAAAAACTGGCGCATACGCGTCCCCATCTCCGCCGGAGAGCGCACGATGGCCACGCCGGCCGCCTCCAGTGCCGCGAACTTCTCCTTTGCCGTGCCCTTGCCGCCGGAGATGATGGCGCCCGCATGCCCCATGCGCTTGCCGGGCGGCGCGGTCACACCTGCAATATAGGCCACCACGGGCTTGCGCACATGGCGCTTGATGTACTCCGCCGCCTCTTCCTCGGCGGTGCCGCCGATCTCGCCCACCAGGATGATGCCCTTGGTCTGGCGGTCCTTCTCGAACAGTTCCAGGCAATCGATGAAGTTCATGCCCTGGATGGGATCGCCGCCGATGCCGATACAGGTGCTCTGGCCCAGCCCCGCGAGCGTGGTCTGATGCACCGCCTCGTAGGTCAGCGTGCCGGAACGGGACACGATGCCGATGGAGCCGGGCTTGTGGATCGCCCCCGGCATGATGCCGATCTTGCACGCCCCCGGCGTGATGATGCCGGGGCAGTTGGGGCCGATGAGGCGCGCGTCCGAGCCGCGTAGCGCCGCCTTCACCTTCAGCATGTCCTGCACGGGAATGCCCTCGGTGATGCACACGATCACCTTGATGCCGGCATCCGCCGCCTCCAGGATGGCATCGGCCGCGAACGGCGCCGGCACGTAGATCATGGTGGCGTCGGCGCCCGTCTCCCGCACCGCCTCGTGCACGGTATCGAACACGGGCAATCCGAGATGGGTCTGGCCGCCCTTGCCGGGGGTGACGCCGCCCACCATCTTGGTGCCGTAGGCGATGGCCTGTTCGGAATGGAAGGTGCCCTGCTTGCCGGTGAAGCCTTGGCAGATCACCTTGGTGTTCTTGTCAACCAGTATGCCCATAGTCCCGGTCCCGCATTGCGCGTCTTGATCACCCGGCCGCTGCCCTGACGACCTTCTGCGCGGCATCCGTCAGGCTGTCCGCGGCGATGATCGCCAGTCCGCTCTCGCCCAGCATCCTGCGCCCGAGTTCCACGTTGGTCCCTTCCAGGCGCACGACGACGGGAAGGGTGACGCCCACCTCGCGCACGGCCTTGATGATGCCCTCGGCGATGAGATCGCAGCGCACGATGCCGCCGAAGATGTTCACCAGGATCGCCTTCACCTTGGCGTCGGAAAGGATCAGCTTGAAGGCCTCGGCCACCTTGTCCGCGGTGGTGCCGCCGCCCACGTCGAGGAAGTTCGCGGGCTCGCCGCCGTGCAGCTTGATCAGGTCCATGGTGGCCATGGCAAGCCCGGCCCCGTTCACCATGCAGCCGATGTTGCCGTCCAGGGTGATGTAGTTGAGGCCGAACTTTTGCGCCGCATGCTCCTTCTCGTCCTCCTGCGATTCGTCGCGCCAGCCGCTGAGCACGGACTGGCGGTAGAGCGCATTGTCGTCCAGGTTGATCTTGGCATCGAGCGCCAGCAGGTCGCCGGTCTCCGTCACCACCAGCGGATTGATCTCCAGGAGGCTCGCGTCCTTCTCAGTGAACAGGCGATACAGCGCCTGCATGATCCGGGTGAGCGCGCCGGCCTGCTGCGCGTCCAGCCCCAGGCCGAAGGCGATTTGCCGGCATTGATAGGGCTGTAGCCCGACCACCGGCTCCACCGCCACCCGCAGGACCCGCTCGGGATGCGTGGCCGCCACCTCCTCGATGTCCATGCCGCCCGCGGCGGAGG
>JBAYZB010000410.1:0-2766 GCA_041672765.1 Gammaproteobacteria bacterium
GGAAAGGTCACGACCTTGAAGCGGATGCGCGGATCGGTCCTGCCGAGCAGGCCGGCGGCGCCTGCGAGACACTCGAAGTCCCGCAGATGGCTGCCGATGCACAGCACGTCGAACCGATCCCGGGGCCGCTCCTGCGCCGGCCGCGGCGTGAACCACTCCGTATCCACGCCTCTCGGTATGTAGAACACCCTGTCCCTGCCCACGAAGTCGCCGAAGAAATCCACCACCGCGCTGGACAGCACCACCAGCGCGTCGATGTCGGACAGGTGACGCCGGTCCGTCACCACTTCGCGAAAGCGCGCCGGCGGCGTGTGGTAGGTGCACACGATGGCGTTGCCCGGAAAGATGCGCTTGAGCAGGCCGGCATAGCGGAACGAGTTCTCGCCGTAAAGGAAGTGAAACAACTGCGGGCTCCCCCGCAGCCACTGGCGCGCCACCCGCAACTCCCGAACCAGGCTGGCCCTGTGGTACCACAGAGAACCCGAACGGCGGATCATGGGCCGCAACAGCCGCGCGGCTGCGCGCGTCGGCACCCGCCATTCGGTGACGGGCGGGATGATGCGGCCGTCCAGGTATTCCGCGACGCGGTCGTACCCCGAGGCCTGCGCATGGTGCTTGTGGCGCAGCGTGATGAGATTAATCTCGTAAGATGCTGTGTTGCTCACGGCTGCCCCGCGGTATCCCTGTACAAAAACCCCCAAGAGTATAGTTCAGTGTCCTGCCATCTCATGCCGCCGTCGTTCGCGGCAAAGTCCAAGGCCGGCGCCTGCATCGTCGCTATCTGACGGCGGACGCCCGTTCGGGAAATGCGCCGGCAAGCGCGCAGGCGATGTACATCAGGAATCTGGCCGTGCCGGTCCCCGCCCCCAATCGGGCCAGAGCCGAGCGGTGATAGTTCAGGAATTCCCGCAACTGCTGACGCTGTTTCCAGGCATCGCGCTGGAAAACGCGTTTTGCCAGAAAACGGTAGTAATGCTTCAGCCTGCGCTTGCGCATCCGCTCCCATTCTTCCGGCGTGAGGTAGTGCGGGCCGTACTTGTGCAATATGAGGAGACCTTCGGCCTTGTTGGTCCGGAAGCGCTTGACCATGGAGGTTACCGATTCGTTGTGCCGGCGCGTGTACGTCAGCACTTCCGGCACCATGCCGAAGTCCGTGTTCCGCAGCAGGTCGAAACACACCTCGATATCGGCGTGTAGAAATTGCTCGTTGTAAAAATCCCGCCGGCGCCGGACGAGATCGGCGCGCAGCAGGACCGATGTGGGCGACCCGAACACGTCGCGGCCTCCCGTGAGCCTCCAGCGGCACACCTCCCGCCCCGGGATACACCCGGCGCGCGTCCCCAGCGCCGTCAGGCCGATGGTGTCCTCGTCCATCCGGTAGGCGCTCACGATTCCGATGCTCGGGTGCTTTTCCGCCAGATTCACCATGCGCCGGATACAGTCGGGATAGAGCCGATCGTCGGCGTGGACGACCTTGCAATACTTCGCCGCCGGATCCATCTGGCGCAGCGCATGATTCCAGTTACGGATCAGGGGCAGGAATTCGGCGTTTCTCACCACCCTGATGCGGGGATCCCGTCGCGCATAGCCCGCCGCGATCTCATGGGTCTTATCCGTGCTGCGGTTGTCCACGATGACGTATTCCCAATTCGAATACGTCTGCGCCAGCACGCTGTCCATGCATTCGCGCAGGTACTTTTCGCCGTTGTAGACCGGCGTCACGATGCTGACCAGGGGCTCCGCGCCGCTCACAACCCGGCCCTCCTCCTGTCGCGCGACGAATCCCGCTCCACTTGCGCACGCATTTTCACCACACGTGCCGGTACGCCGACGGCCACCGCGCCCTCTGGCAGGTCCTGCGTCACCACCGCGCCCGCGCCGATGACCGCGCCTCGCCCGATCTTGACGCCATCGAGCACCGTGACGCCGAATCCGATCCAGACGCCGTCCTCGATCACGATCCCGCCCCGCGTCCGCAATTCCTTGGCGACGCCATCCCCTTCCGCCTGGAAGTCGTGGTTGTAGGGATAAAAACCGCAGCCGGCCGCGATCTGCACATTGCTCCCGATGCGCAGGGTACCCTTGTACACGTTGAACTGGCAGCGCGGCTGTATGGAAGTGCCGTCGCCGATGGTCAATACGCCGCCCTCGCCATTTTCGATGATGGTGTCCTGATGCAGATGGACCCGATTGCCGATGGTGATGGAGCCTCCGCGCCGACTCTCGAATATGGTGACCCGATCGCCGATGTAGACATGGCTGCCTATCGTCAGGTCACTGTGATGAAGCACCGCGCTCGGCGCAATGAACCCCCGGTCCGTCAGGCGCGCCAGTGGCGCCGTCCCCTTGTAAGGCGGCACGAACAGGATGGCAATCCGCGTTGCGAACCGCCCCAGCCGACCGGGCACCGCAAACTTCATCCAGAACCTGGCCCAGCGCCATTGCCACTGCGAGCTGCGCGTTCCCTGTCGGCGCTTTCCAATGACGTACACTTGGCCCTCCACTGCGGTGGACACGGTCCATCGAAACCGCTCATCGCCCCAGCAGCCGGTACTTGATCGAGCCGCTGATGCGCCCGAGACGCCAGCTCAGCCGCCACAGCCACTGTTCACGCTTGTGGCGGTCGGCCAGCCAGCGCACCTGCCGCAACAGCCGCAGCCACTGCCGCGCGCCGTCCTGCAGCGTCAGCCGCGGCATGCCGTGCGCGCGGTACTTCGCGTACAGCCGCACGTTGTACTCGCCCCACAGATACGCCTGGCGCAGCGC
>JBAYZB010000411.1:0-2763 GCA_041672765.1 Gammaproteobacteria bacterium
TGCTTTGATCGCCAGCATCTTGTCCACATGTAAAGACTCCGGCACTGCACGGAAAAAGTAAGAAGCCCTAAGCCCTTTCTCATGCTCAATCTCCGCAAACCGCAGCGAATTCCCCGGCTTCTTATCTACATCATGCCGCAGAATCACCACTTTGCTCAGAGGCTCCAGAAGATACTCCCGAAATGTCTGGAATTCGTATCCAGCTGAAATCAACACGTCCAGCAACTTGCAATACTTCTCTAACGTAAAATCAAGTTCCATACAATTCCGTGTTATCCGTTTAATCCGTCAAATCCGTGTGACAATTAGTAAAGCCCACTCCACTGCTCAAGCAGCCTCGCAGTACCCATCACCAACAAAGTCCATAGTAGTTGTTCATACTGGTTCTATCGTCAATTCTGGCAAAATCAATGATTGCTTTCTCAGGATTTTGATCTACCAATGCGATAATCTGTGGATTCATTTGGTTCAGAACTATAGTATCCGATTGTTCAAATAGATCCAGGAATGATCCAACCAGCATGTCAGAAAGGTATGGTATGTGCTTATCTATGTATTCCTTATTAGCTCCAATCAGGATAGACAAACTTACATTCTGGTCGAAAATCTTTACTTGATAGTCTTGCTCTATAAGCTGATTAAGGACATCCACCATCGGAGAATACCTTAGATCATCAGTACCCTGTTTGAAGCTAATCCCAATTATTCCAATTTTCTTCCCTTTCGAGTACTTTTTTACCAGTTCCAAAGCAATCATCTTTTGATACTCGTTACTATGGTGAATTGAGGATAGCACATTGACCGTTAAATCATTAGCTTCGGACAGGTTAACGAGAGCCCCCAGATCTTTTGGCAAGCATGAACCACCATAGGCAAAACCTGGCTTGAAGTAATAATCGGAGATGTTAAGCTGACGATCCTTGCAGAAAACATCCATTACTTTATGTGAGTCTATTCCTAGTTTTCTACATACATTACCAACTTCATTGGCAAATGTGACCTTCAATGCGTGGTATGAGTTGTTAACGTACTTGATTATCTCTGCTACCCCGACCTCCGTTTGAACCAGTTCCGCTTTGATATCTTTATAAACATCGCTCATTATGTGCAAAGCTGAATTGCAGGAAGAACCCAACACGGTAACAGGTGGATTGAAGTAATCCTTTACTGCAGAACCTTCCCTTAAAAATTCGGGATTGGATACCACCCCAAAGTCTTTATCAGGAACTTTCCCTGATGAAGCAGCAATTATGTCAGTAACTCTCTTATTTGTACCAGGCATCACGGTACTTCGGATTGCAATTGTGTGAAACGAAGTCTTTTGCTTAATTGCGCTGCCTATCTGCTCTGCACATTGATATATGTATTCAAGATTTAAACTTCCGTCTGCTGAACTTGGAGTACCTACGCAAATAATTGAAACATCAGATTCAATCGCACTGGTAGTCGGATCCATTCGTGCAGTGATCCTCCCTTCAGAAGTGTGCTTGGCTATTAGTCCATCAATCTCTTTCTCTACTATGGTCGGCTTCCCGCTATTGATCAAATCAACCTTTACTGCGCTTACATCTACCCCAATAACCTCATGACCAAGTTCTGCTAAGCAACCCATACTCACGCATCCAACGTACCCTAATCCAAAAACTGAAATTCGCACATTATCTCCTATTTTGACTATTAATCGTTGATACAATGAGATCATTTACGTCAATCCATGTATTCAACAAGTTATTTCTATATAATTCTCTATCGCATTTACCAGCTTCTGCTAAAATCTGTTTCAGATCCTTTTCATTTCTAACCCAATGGAATAATCCATATCTTGCGAGATATCTGTTAGCAATCATGTCTCGCATACCACAATAGATACTGTCAACGCCAAGCATCGCCCCCTCACGGGCCATACTGTCTCCGGATGAGACCACAAATCGAGCGTAGTACATTATTGAGTGAATACCCTGCACTGGTTCTTCTAGGATCAGCCAATCATTTGGATACAAAGCTCTGGTAGTTTTATCTTCCAAAGATAGAACAACCTGCAACCCTATGCTTACTATTGACTCTTGGTATTTACAGATGAGCCCAGTTTCTTGCCCCATGTAGTTAATGGTTTTATTACTGACCTCTCTGAGGAATATGTATCTACCTTGGCTCAGGTTAAAGGCTTGAGGGATAGATGGATCAGGCGTGAATTGTGATGGGGATAGATATGCCCATTCTTTCAACGCATTTACAAAGCTAAGATTCTTCATTTTTTGATACTTTGGAAGTACTATAAAATCTGGAAACACTACCAATCTATCAGAAGAGATACGTTCCAAAAATATGGTTAGTTTCCTTTCGATGTCATCATCAAATTGGACATGTCTCCTTCCGAGTAGTTTCAAGGCAAATCCTAAAGGCACTCCCCCGTTGACACCAACTTCAATGTGGTTCAAATATATGTATCTAATAAATTTAACTAACCTCAATAAATTAGCATGATAAAGAATAGAAGCCACGGAACCTCGATGCTCTCCAATGCAAACCAGGTCGTATTCATGAAACTCCTGCCGAATAATACCTGGAAGCATACCCCGCTTCAAGTAAGACACATGCACTCTATGCTCTTGCCTTAGACGAGATAGGGCATGTTTCAAGAAATTGAGCTGCGCTGGATGGGCAATATCAATTATTACTCTCAATTCATCGTCCTTTTCTTCTTTTACGTAATCTGACTATTGTCTGGAACAATCTGTATAATAATGCATTTGCATAGTAGTA
>JBAYZB010000412.1:0-2754 GCA_041672765.1 Gammaproteobacteria bacterium
CCGCAGTTTATCGGAGGCGGATCACACACAGCATCCGGCCGGACGCGTCGGAATCCCCGACGATATCGCCTCCCTGGCGGTGTTTCTGGCCTCCCCCGCGGCCCGATTCATGACCGGCGCCAACATCGTCGTCGACGGCGGCATGACGAGAAAGATGATTTACGTATGATTGGGCGGCCGGCGCATCCTCAGCCGCACAGAGACTGCAGGAATTGTCGAAACGGCCGGTTCAGATCCGGATGCTTCAAGGCATAGGCGACGGTCGCCCGCAGGTAACCCAGCTTGTCGCCGCAATCAAATCGCTCCCCGCGGAATCGGTACGCGAGCACCAGTTCTTCCTGGCAGAGTTTCGCAATGGCATCGGTCAACTGAATTTCGCCGCCCGCCCCGCGCTCGGCATTGCGCAAGTAGCGGAATATGCGGGGCGTCAACACGTAGCGTCCCACCACGGCCAGGGTGGACGGCGCCTGTTCCGGGCGCGGCTTCTCGACTATGTCCACCACTTGGCTCACCCGGCCTTCCAGCGGTGAGGTCTTCACGATGCCGTATTTGTGCGTATCGGATGGCGGCACCTCCTCCACGCCCAGCACACTTCCCCCGTGCTGCGCATACGCCTCCGTCATCTGCGCCAGACAGCAATTCTCCTCCGCGTCGATCAGGTCATCGGCCAGAATCACCGCAAACGGCTCACCGTCTATCACGGGCTCCGCGCACAACACCGCGTGCCCCAGGCCCAGCGGTTCGGGCTGCCTGACATAGATGCACGACACGCCCTCCGGCACCACCTCGCGCACGATCGCGAGAAGGTCATGCTTGCCCCGGCTCTTGAGCTCGTATTCCAATTCGAAGTTCTTGTCGAAGTGATCCTCGATCGCGCGCTTGCCGCCGTTCGTGACGAAGACCAACTCCTCGACCCCGGCCGCAATCGCCTCTTCCGCCGCGTACTGGATCAGCGGCTTGTCGACGATCGGCAGCATCTCCTTGGGATTGGCCTTGGTGGCAGGTAGAAAGCGGGTTCCCAAACCCGCGACCGGAAAAACCGCCTTCCGAATATTCCCTTTCATGCATACACCTCTTGACGTTGCACTACGTCAGCGCCGAGGACATTTCCATGGCGGGCCCGCGCGCCTGTACGTCGTTCAACACCGGGGCTTTCCACACTTCCATCGTGCGGCGCATGAATTCTCGTGCCGCCCGCCTGCCGTGCAATGGCGGCCTGATGCTAATACAAGCTTAGCATGCAAACACCTTCCAACTTCGCTTTCGGCACCGGCATACGCTGCAGTTCAACGAGCGTGATGGAAGATCAATGAATTGGATATGGAAAAAAGAAGAGACGGTACATACCATGGCAGGCAGGAAACGGAAGCGCCTGAAACGCCGCGCAGTGCGCTGTGCACGGCGTTTCTCTTCAACGGTCATCACTTGATTCCGTAGTACGATTTGTACCAGGCGACGAAGTTCGCGATTCCGGTATCGATCGGCGTGTCCGGCTTGAACCCGACGGCTTGGTTCAGCTCGTCCGTGTTGGCCATCGTCGCCAGCACATCCCCCGGCTGCATCGGCAGCATGTCCATTCTGGCCTTTTTGCCGAGGCACTCTTCCAGGACCTGGATATACCGTATGAGCTCCACCGGCTGATTGTTGCCGATGTTGAAAATGCGATACGGCGCATAACTGCGCGCGGGATCCGGCGCATCACCGCGCCAGTTCGGATCGGGTTCCGGGCGCTGATCGATCACCCTGATGACGCCCTCCACGATATCGTCGATGTAGGTGAAGTCGCGGATCATCTTGCCTTCGTTGAAGACCGGGATCGGTGTCCCCTCGATGATGCCCTTGGTGAACTTGAACAGCGCCATGTCCGGCCGGCCCCATGGCCCATACACCGTAAAGAACCGCAGCCCCGTAACCGGCAATCCGTAGAGGTGCGCATAGCTGTGGGCCATGAGTTCGTTGGCCTTCTTCGTGGCCGCATAGAGCGACACCGGATGATCCACGTTGTCGTGCTCCGAGAATGGCAGCTTGGTATTCGCGCCATACACGGAACTCGAGGACGCGAACACTAAGTGCCCCACCTCGGATTGGCGACAGCCTTCCAGAATGTTGCCGAAACCGACCAGGTTGGCATCGATGTAGGCCTGGGGGTTCTCGATGGAGTAGCGCACACCCGCCTGCGCGGCCAGATTCATCACCGCATCGAACCGCCGTTCCGCGAACAACGCCGCCATGCCGGACCGGTCCGCGATATCGAGCTTCTGGAACGTGAAATTCGGATGGTTCTGAAAGCGCGCGAGACGCGCGAGCTTAAGAGAAACGTCGTAATAGTCGTTCAGGTTGTCGATGCCGTAAACAGTGTCGCCCCTCTCCAGAAGACGCATGGCAAGCGCCGCGCCAATGAAACCTGCAACCCCGGTAATCAATATTTTCATGTTGGTAAGACACCTTCCAATGATTCGTGAACCACGCTGCGGCGGCCCGGCGAAGAACTTACTCCAGCCGCACGCTCACGGCTACGGTCACAACCGCCATACCGTCACGCCCGCCGCGCGCAGCGGCGCCGGGTCCAGCGCCCACTTCACGTCGATCATCACCCCGGGCGTTTCCAGCCTGGCAAGATACTCATCGATGCCGACCCGCTTATACTGCTTGTGCGCCACCGCCAACACGATGGCATTCACGCGCGGCAGCGCCGACCAGTCTACCAGATCTATCCCGTACTCATGCCGGGCCGCGGCGGGATCGGCCACCGGA
>JBAYZB010000413.1:0-2745 GCA_041672765.1 Gammaproteobacteria bacterium
TCTCATAGATGGGTAATAATAATGTATAAAATAGCCTCGATCAATATGGGTGATAACTGGATTATCGGGACCGCTATCATCGCCAATTAGTGTTGAAGTCAGTTCATCATTATGTGAAGCGCTACCTACTTGCTTACTTATTGGCAATTTGACTGCCAACTTGCTATGCTCCGCTACATACGCATCACTTTGAATACAAGATATATTGCTGATAAAGCTCATCATCCCATATGTTGTAGAAATATCTTGGAGATAATGGACGAATTCGTGGAAAAAAACTGGCGAAAGCATAATATCAGCAAAACTATGCTCATTAAAATACTCGTTAATTTTGAGGAACATATACGAAGGGACATAGAATCCCAATTCTTTTCTTAGTATTCTACTCATAGCATCTCCTTTACTAGTTGAACTATTACTACTCTATCATATAAATATTTCTTACTGTAGTTGAATAAATTCCCATCTGATAAAGATGTTGTTACTTCCTAAAAGACATTTTAGTTAGGTCCAAGCCTGTAGCCACTTTTTACGAGTTCCCAAAAGAGTTCCTGACTATTGACTCTATTTGAGAACTCATTTCTGTATTGTTTTCTATCTGTTTCAACATGATGCCCAAGCTTGCTTAACTCTTCAATGCACTTGGTATCTCCATTGAAGTAAATTCTGCACTCTAAACCCCATTTATCAGGTTGATTTTGAACGTACAGGCTTGTACTTGGATCGTCACCAGTTAGAGCAAGGTATTTCTTGTTAAACTCATCCCTACGATCTGGTTTTACTTCAACCTCAAGGAATACTTCGCCGACATTTGAAAATAGTTTTTTCATAACTTCTCCTTACTTATACCTTTGTTTTCTTGTTTCTTGTATCTGGAATCGACTTCGATTGTCTAATCCATATGAGTTGAACACAATAGAATTCAATTGATCCCAGAGTTCCATACCAGATCCTTTGGACATTATATTCTTTCCAATTTCGCTTAAAGCCTGAAAAGTTGAAGTGCTTGGGATAGGTATCTTATTCAAGAAATAGCCATCAAAATGCATTGTTCTCACGGCTTTGTTATATACGCAAACATGGACGTACCAGTTAACCAGATCACTAAGGAGATACGCAGTAATCCCCCAAACATCAATATTGGTGTGCTTTGGTTTAATTATGTTGACTGTATCAAGCAAAGCGTACCTTTCTTCTAACACAGTGCCAATTAGCTTAATGTGGCCTGCCGGTTTTGATACATATGCTACAATGTTTTGAAAAACTGCTATTGGGGGCACACTCAGTAAACTCTCAGGGAGGCTGTCTTTGAGGATATATTGACGAGTTACAGGAATTTTAAAATCCCGAATATCTTTTCCACCGAGAATCGGAACATCACCATATGATTGACAAAACTTTTGCAAAGGTAATCCTCGATTTGTTGTGCAAACAGATCCTAAAAATGCGGAGGTGTTCTTATGAATTCTTTTGATGATGTCATACTCGACTTGGTTAATATCTGTTGGGATTATCCCAAGAGTTTCGATTACTCTGGATGCATCGTTAGCAATGTACTCCACAGAGTTACCAAGCATTTTCCCTAGCCTTACAATTTGCCTAGATCCATATGTATTACTGTTTTTGTATGTAATAAGAATTTGCTCCAACAACACATCTTTCCATCCTAATCCAACGTCAATTACTTGCACTAGCGATGATAGCATAGTATTTCTTAGCGCTAACCATGAAAATGAGTACGTAAAAGATTTTGGCACAACGAAACCAGAGTTGGACAAACTGTTGCCAGTGATTTTACTCAAACAGATAAAGTCGGCAGCAGCATTAGATGTTTGGAATGAATCAGGATATATAACTTTAGTAATTAGTTTATCTCGGTGCCCTAATATATCACCATATGGTGGATTGCCAAGGATACAATCGAAGCCACCAGACCACCCCGTTATCTCATCATCCTCTATATCATTGGGCATTTTTGCCATAAAGATATCCGGAAAGGCAATATGCCAGTGGAAGAACTGGTATTCATCAGCAAGACGCATGATTTCTGTCCTGATAACGGGATTTACACTGCAGGGATTGCTATCTATATTATCCAGCAAGCGTTGGGTGATGGGATATGGAAGCGTATCACTGGGGGCTTTCTTCCAAACAAAGGCAGCGCACCAGGCATCGTAGATAAACTTGCTATTCAGGTATCCGGAAGAGCGAATTATCTCTGCATAGGCTTCCTCCTTCCGTTTCAGGTTTTCGATATTGGTGTCATCCATCTGATTCAGGTTTATCTGGTATGGCACATGGTTACCCAGATGCTCCCAAGGCTTTTCGTCGCCACTGAAGATATCGAGGACGTCCTTATCCCTCTCTTCTTTGTTGAGCTTTTTGTATTTGCTGCAGTAGTCTTTATCATCTCCAGTTAGAGGAGTGAAGGCAGCATCAGGGATGCCTTTCTTGAGTAAGGCAGGAGTGCAGCCCAGGAGAGAATTACCGCATTGGATATGATGATCAAGAAAAGTAAGAGGTTTGCCGGGTTCGAGGGCTTCCATCCAGAGGGAGATTTTACAGAGTTCCACGGCCATAGGGTTTATATCCACCCCATAGATGCAATGACCGATTACGTCTCTGAGAGCATGCTGAATGACAGAAGGGGCAGGCTCTTCTTCACCAGCCCGGATAGAAGCCAAGCGCTTGGCAAGCCGATGAGCTGCTGAGATGAGGAAATGTCCGCTTCCACAGGCGGGGTCG
>JBAYZB010000414.1:0-2730 GCA_041672765.1 Gammaproteobacteria bacterium
ATTACTCGGATGATCTGTCCACTCTTACTCATTTCAACAATACGTTTATCACTGATCATCATGAATAACTTTCGGCATCTATTTCCTGTGATCTAATAATTTACCAATCAATTCCATTACCTTGAAACTCTTGAATATGTAAAAAACGAATAATGAGTCCATTATAAGCATTATAATCACTGTTGGGACCAATCCACTAACTATCATCTTAAACAAAATAGTTAGTAACACGCCTACAATCAGCATAACAACATATTGATGAGGGAAGGCAAAGGATACTTGTTGTTTTGTGTAGTAAGATCTCAGAATATATGATACCAACCCAGATAGTGCTAGAGATATGGGAACGGCGACGACGCCAAATCTTCGTACAAACAAAAATATAAGCCCAATATTAACAATACTTCCAATGATTGTACTTTGGGATATATATCTGGTTTTCCTGGTCAATCGCGGACCGATATCAACGAAATTGCCCATAATTGCTAAACTTGTTGAAATCATCAGTATAGAAATATATTGACTTGCCGGTAAATAGCTCTTGTTACTCAATAACAAAACAACCCAATTGGAAAGCATTGACAGATTTACCGACAATACAATAAGTACAAGAAAGGCAACTGTATAAATTCTTTTTACATCTTTCCAAAACCCGGGTTTTAAATAGTTTTCATAAACATAGGGGTGCCACACATGTGACAGTGTTATGTGAAACAGCATCAACACCGATGTAATTCTAAGCGCAACTGAATAGATACCTACTTCTTCCATGGATGTGTATTTCCCAATGAGAAACTGTCCAAATGAACGATCCATCCAGCCAGCTACTATTGCCGGTAAAGTTGGCAAAGAATATGCAAGAATAGTCTTTAAAAAACTAGTCGAAAAAGTCTTCTTTAGGTGTTTACGGTTAAGGATCACTAGGAATACAATGCCGACACACTCTCCGATCAGGACTCCGTAGAACACACCGATAATCCCTAGTTTAGCAAAAAGCACGAAGTATATGGTCGTTGATATCTGAAAAACCAATTGAATCAAATGACCTATGGAATACAATAGGGCTTTTTGCTGAATCCTGGTAAGAATTCCGAAATACGAAAACAGACTTCCCGCTGGTAGGGATAATAGCATGACAGTATATGCTGCCTCATGTCCCTGCACTCCCAGCACCCTTCCTATCCAAAAGTCACGGGTGAAGTACATTATGACCAGTGTAAGTACAGAGAAGAAAAGGATGGAATAGAATCCGGTGGACACCAGCTTATCTCGATCGACACCTTCTTCATTGTATTCCCTAGCCACTCCTGAATGGATGTTGAGATTGGAGAATAGGTCTATTATTCCCTTAATTGCCATGATGAGGGCCATTGCACCGTATTCAGCCTGACTGAGAGCATTAGTGTAAAGCGGTAAAAGCAGGGTTGCAATTACTTTTGCCAATACAGATGTAAAACCGTATATGAGGAACTGTTTAATAAACTGAAACAATCTTACTTACTCTGCGTATTGACTATTTTGCCATAATAGCGCGATAGGCATCGATCCAATTCGTGATAACTGAATCCCATGTTGGGCTGGGTATTACATCAATGTTCGCTTGACATTTTTTGGATTCAGTCTCAAAGTTATCAGATAATCTCAAAACAAGCTCAGGCAATGTATCATCAATACAATCCAGTTCATAGAAATGTGCTCCCATCTCTTTAAACTCCGCATAGGGCAACCAAGAACCTGATATCATTATAGTTCCTGCTACCAAGGCCTCAATAATACTTGATGAACGTCCGTCACTGGTTGATAATTGAATCATAATATCTGTGGCGATTCTCAGTTTTGCAATTTCGAGATCAGATAATTTGCTCGGTCTGATCAACACATATTCTATACCAAATCCCTTAATGAGATTCTCAATTCTCTCTGCATAGACTTCAGAACATCCATAATTCATTTGCAGTACAATGCAGAACTTATCGAGGTGTTTTCGAAACTCCTCATTATCCAGCAATGCTATAAGGATCTCGGCGTGACGATGAAGTGATTTGCCGCTGTATCCAATGGCGATCGATATCTTATGCTTCGAAACTCCTACCTCTTCCTTGCATGAATTTTTTGTCTCTTTCTCTCTCAGGCGGTGTAAATGCTCTAACACACTTGATGCATAAATACCATAGTAGAATTTACTTCTATTTTGAATCACAAGCTTACTGTTGCCAGATCCAATTTCTCCGGAAGCATAATCTAGAAATGAAATCAATATCCTTTTATAAAGCGCTGAACTGTATAACAACTTATGTGTATCTGCCTCCTGGCCCCAAAAAGTAGCCACAATATGCTTTGTATATCTTAAGTAAAGTTTGGGACATAAAACGACACCGGGAATAAGCCACTTGAAATGAATAACATCATACTGCTTGTTCTGACTCTTAAGATACTTATGCAGTGATACGCGTGTGCAAAATGGAGCAAGTAAAATTCTAACAAACCTAACTTTGCGGAAAATAGACTTCCCCCATGTATTTATAACAACCGAATCACATGCAGATAGATCGTATTTCCCATTTATAGCATCAACTGAAAAAACATCAATCTGAATGCTTTGATCTTTTCGTTTTAAAGCCTTTGTGTAATGCTCAAAAAATATGCTGTCTGCTTGTCCGACTAATAGTAGTTTCATTTACAATTCCTCAATACATGATACTGCCATGCAGAATATCATCAATTCCTAGG
>JBAYZB010000415.1:0-2719 GCA_041672765.1 Gammaproteobacteria bacterium
CGGGATTTGAGAGGCTTAATAATAATTTATAATGTACAATTTATGAGCTTGCTTGTGGAAGAAAGTAGGAGCCTATTGTGAATTTACACATAATGAAAGATAATAAGTTCTATGATGGTATGACAGAAGAGATTATCTCAAGAGGTCTAATTAATAATAACATATACTTCGTATATAAAGGATCTAAGGGATGCCTGAGATATATGAAAGAGTATCCAAATAGTATTTATGGTGATTCTGAAGATTTATATAAAATAAACCTAAGTGATTACGATAAAGTGATATTCCATAACCTTATGGACCCATCTTGGCGTAAATATCTTTCTATTCAGGGGCGGATAAAAGGGAGTTGCAAGATTTATTGGAGATTATGGACTGGAGATAACTATAGAATGATGAGGTATGCGAATCTTTTTCAGAAGCCATTGACTACAAAGCATAACTGGGGATCCAATAAGCATCAGCAAATTACAAATGTTATCTCCGATCCAATTACTGTCTTAAGAAATATCAGAGCAAGGGTAAGGTATAGAAGCGACTACGAGATATTGAAAAAGGCCTTGCCTTTCGTAGACTATGCAATGAATTGGAATTATTTTGAGTATGATTTGCTGAAGTCGTTGTATCCCATGCTGCGCGCGAAGACCCTTATCCACGGATATGTTAGAAAAGAAACAGCAGAGTTATTGAAAAGTGAGACCGAAGATCATCATGAGCTAAGGATTTGTGTCGGCCATTCTGGATATGAAATTAGCAAACATGAGCATATATTTGATATAGTTCATAAGAAGATTGGCAGCAAAACGGATTACAGAGTATACTGCCCTTTGTCATATGGAGACAAAGACTACATAGATAGGATTTTAGATTATGGACGGAATATCTTTGGAGATAGGTTTATACCCATGATAGAATTTATGCATTACAGGGATTACATCGAGATATTGAATAGTATGGACATATTCATATATGGTCAGCCAATTCCCATGGGCATAGGAAACATCTCTCTGGCTTTGAGACTAGGGAAGAAGGTCTTCTTATCTAGCGGGAATCCAGCATTACAATATCTAAGAGATCATGGGTACACCATTTATTCTATTGAATCCATTGAAGAACAGCCTATGTTGCTTAGGACTCCACTTGATCTGAAGGTTGCAGACCAAAATGTTCATTGTTGGAAAACAAATCGTGATCATACGATTAGGATGTATGATCAAACGTTATCAGAGATTATATGCAAGTGATTCTTATGCTCGCGATCGTACATTGTATATGTATCGAATATAATTCTAGAGGAAAGAGATTGGCATCGACAACAGATGGCCAGGATGAGTCCGTATGCAAGCGCTTATAGTATTTCTATTATTCCATTTCATGCTTTTCTTCTGGAGCCTTAAAAGACCAGAGATCCTGATTGTATATTTAGCATTCTTTTTTCAATCTACCGATACACTTCTTGATGCGATTGGGATATACTCGGGGCGAATGCTAATAAGGCTTTTGATAGTTTTATGGGTGTTGATGATTAGTTATATGAAAAGTGGTCGAAAAGCCATCTCTATAACACCTTTGCTCCGGAGCAAGTTTGCGATGGGATATCTCTTGCTGATTGGGATAGGACTACTAAGCATCTCATATTCCCCAATGTACATTTCAGATAAGCTAATGCATATCAGAAATATGATCATCTACAATTTCATACCTATGAGTCTTTTCCTGGTTTTATTCAGGAAGAACGAAAGCTTCGAAAGAATTCCCATTCAAGTGGCGATATTGTCGTTGATTACAGCTTTTATAATAATAGGTTATGGAGATATATCTAATCTGGTCATTGGCGATAGATTTACTCTCAGCGAGTCGATCGGTATTGAATCAATTGCTTTATCAAGGCTCGCAGTATTTGTCTTTGTTGTAAGTTTCTTTTCACTTATCAACACTAGGGGATTAAGGACACAACTGCCTTTTATCTTGTCTCTGATGTTGTCTATATACGTGATGCTTCTAAGTGCTCAGAGAGGGCCGATTGTTGGACTCGGTGTTGGGATGTTGTTCTGGGTTGTATTCAAGTCAGGTTTGAAAACTAAGCTTAGGAGTTTGGTAGCATTAGTTATCGTTGTTATGGTAACCTTGACTTTTAACATAGATCAGTTTGGAGTGACTGACAGATTTGATGACTTGCGCAATTATGAAACATATGCTCGTTATGATGACTTTCCAAGGACATATGCTCTATTTCTTGAAAGTCCGATTTTGGGGCACGGCGTGAAGGGTTACTTTGAAAAAACAGGAAGAGTTTATCCGCACAACATATTCTTGGAAGTTATAGCAGAATATGGAGTTGTGGGACTAGCGATACTAATGATTATGCTAGGTGAGATATTTAAGTGGATCATGTCCATCCTTTATTCCACAAGAAGTGAATCCTACAAGATGGCTTTAGCGATGGCTTGGATTGCATTGTTCGTCTCTTCGCAGTTTTCAAGTGATTTATCAGGTAATCATATCTTTTACTCTGTTTCTGGACTTGTCTGTTCCGTAATGATTGCTGAAAAAGAAAAGGGAAAAGCAAGAAAAACAAAAAGGTGGGCTGAGCTTAGCATACTAGCTCAACCACAAAAAGGATAGAGAATGGACCAACCGATACGATACTTCTTTATGAGTGGCTACCATCCAACTGTTATAGATTCACAAGTATTCAGTTGGCTTGAAGTTACTAAGG
>JBAYZB010000416.1:0-2706 GCA_041672765.1 Gammaproteobacteria bacterium
CTTCTGTTTCCTTTTCACATGAAAAAAGCACAAACAAGGAAACAATTAATAAGCTATATTTAAATATTTTCATCTTTTCACTTTTTAAGTTTGTTACCGATACTATTTACTACTTTTTAGATTCCACCAAACTTTTTCTCCCACGTTCGCTTTCTGTGCCGGAGCATTAGTATTCCTAAAAATATAAGCATCCGGATATAAAGGAGACGCAGGTAAATTCCCCCCCAGTAAAGCTCTTCCTTTAACAGATATTGTCAACTCTCCAGCAGGGAAATTTATATATGCAGCGGATCTATCCGAAGCAATATCAATATCATTTACAGGAGGATACTTTGTCCTGTTTCTTTCAAGGAACGATTCAATATGCTGATAATTTGCATTTGCTACCCATTTCTGAATAGCTATTTGTTTGATTTCCTCTTCAACAGTGCCATTTTTCCAAGCAGCATAACCTGTTGCATCGAGAATAGCATCATCTCTTATGCCGTGTTGATCTAAAGATGCTCTAACACCTCTTTCATAATAATCTTTAGCCTGCATATTTTGTGATGCACGAGCATATACTTCAGCTATATAGAAATTGATCTCCCAATTTGACATCAACATTAAATCCATATTCCCGGGAAAATAGACTTTGGCATAAGTTTCTTTATCATCTGTTTTTCCATTGCCGTCCGAGTCCTCTTTTGAATCAAAATCACCAAAAAAAGCACCTTTTGTCCCGGAAAAAAGATTACTGAGACGTGGATCACTATTCATGCTCAGATAGTCGATAAAATTCTTAGCAGCAATCACATTTGTGGATAAGTAATTAGCTCCACCTGCTTCGAATTCGCGCATCGGATGACGTTTACCCTCTTGATCATCAGACCAAACAGTTCCGGAAATTTTTGCACTTGACAAAAGCAATTGATGATTGGTTATAAAATTAAGTACCTCTGCATTATTGTACTTGGGAGTCTCTGAAAGACGTAGCATTAATTTTAATTTCAATGAATTTGCAAATCTAAGCCAAGCGTCTAAATCACCTTTATAAATAAAATCAGATGAAGCATTGATATAAGAACTCGTTAAATCGACTGACAATAATTCATCAACTCGTTTGAGTAAATCTGCATAAATTGCTTCCCCTGTATCTTGTTTGGGGTGTAAAATATCTTCATCTGCTCTTAAAGCTTCAAAGTATGGCATATCACCCCAAACGTCTGTAATAATTTGCCAAGTGAAGATCGATAATGCTTCGGCAACAAAATAATAACCACGGTTTTTATCCTCAGCAGTCATCGTTTTGATACGTTTCAAGTCTGTCATCGGTTCTCTCATCAACGACTGATAGGCTGTATTAAACCCCTGTGGAAGGTATTCACATAATGACTTAAATTGCGATGCTGTATAAGTTTGGGTCCAGTATTCAACCCAGAATGCTCCCGCAAAGCCAAAATCCCAACCCATTAAGTTATTGGCAATGCCAACTTCAGCAGCTGGTAAAAGTACTTTTGCATCAGGTATCTCCTCCAATGCGTTAGGATCGTGGTTAACATCAAGCCAATCACTGCAGCTGCTAACTGTAAGTATGATGAAAAAAGAAAATATAATTAATAATTTGCTTTTCATAATCTCTTTTTTTAATTAAAATGTAACATTTAATCCGAAAACATAAGTCTGATAAGGAGGATTCGTTCCAAACTCCCCAAAACGAGCTTCGATATTGTTTCCAAATGTGGTCACTTCCGGATCAATATATTGATTTTCAGCAGGAGTCCATAACAATAAATTCGATGCTGTGACAGAAGCACGCAAATTGCTTACTTTTAATTTATTTGCAATAGATTTTGGCAATTCGTATGCAATACTCACATTCCTTAGTTTCAGATATGATCGATCAATAACGGCATGATCAGTATATTTAAAACCTCCATTACTGTAGAATGTGTGGAGTGCAGTTGGATTCACGGGAATCGTATTTTCCCTATACGTGCCATCAGGATTAGATACTACAGAATTTGGAATGATGAATGGTTCACGATTATTATAAACTGTCTCGGGACCACTACCGACCCAGTGCATATAATCTTTAGTGTAGCTAAAAATAGATCCTCCGTAACGATAATCAAATGTGCCCGACAAAGAGAACCCTTTATAAGAGAAAGTGTTAGTTAATCCCATTCTAAACTTTTCATTGATATTTTTACCCAAAAACTCTTCATTCGGGGTGGGTTGAGGATTTCCGTTTCCGTCAACTATAATATGCTCCTCACCGTCAATCATCGTCTTTAAAGCCTTTTGTGACTTAAACTGACCGATAGATTTTCCTTCTACTGCATAAATTCCCATACCTCCAAAACCGCCCAAGAAAACTTCTGGCACATCCAGGTCCTCTACCTTGTTATAATTCTTGGTGAAATTGTAAGAAATATCCCACTTAAAATCATTCCACCTTACTGGAACAAAATTGAGAAGTAATTCAATACCCCTGTTTCTCACATCTCCTAAATTAGCTATTTGAGAAGTATACCCGGTTGTTGGATCAATAGGCAATGTAGCAATCAATCCTTTTGTCAGTTTGTCATAATACGAAATCTCCAAACCAATACGATGATCAAACAATGCAAGATCAGCTCCCACTTCAAACTCATCTGTTAATTCTGGTTTCAGATTAATATTTCCTGCCGTATTTGAAACAGTATAAGCATTTACGCCCCCCAA
>JBAYZB010000417.1:0-2703 GCA_041672765.1 Gammaproteobacteria bacterium
CTGGGCGGCAACGACGGCCTGCGGGGGCTGCCGCTCACGGAGATGCGCGACAACCTCGCCGCCATGATCGAACAGACCCGGGCCGCGGGCGCCGAGGCCCTGCTCGTCGGGATGCAGATCCCGCCCAACTACGGGCCGGCCTATGCGCGGCAGTTCCATGCCGTATACGGCGAACTCGCGAACCAATACCAAGTTCCGCTGGTGCCGTTCCTGCTGGAGGGCATCGCCACGGACCTGACGCTCATGCAGGAGGACGGCATCCATCCGCGCCCGGAGGCGCAGCAGCGCATCCTGGACAACCTGTGGCCGCACCTCGAACCGCTGCTCGGCGCCCGGCAGATCGCGCCGCAACCCCAGGGCATGCCCGCGGGCTGAGCCGGCGCCGTCACTCGTTGGGCTTGCCGACGGTGGGCTCCCGCCGGCCGCGCCGGTCGGTGAATTCCGGCAGCTCCCCCAGGGTCGGCTCGCGCCGTTCGGCGAAGTCCCGCGGCGCGGCGTGGATGAAGTCCTCCACCAGCTCCCGCAGGGTCTCCGGGCTATCCCGGTCGCGCACGGAAACGCGCAACAGCGGAATGCCGGAGGCGCGCAACAGTTCGTCAAGGAACGGATCGCGTACAACCCGTTTCCCACGCGGCCCCGCCTCGTCGAGCTCGATCACGCCTATGACCGTGTAGTCCTGCGGATCGCACAGCACGAAATCCACGCGCCTGTCGCTGATCCGGTCCAGCGCCGCCTCCCGGCGCTTCGCCCGCAGGCCGGGCTGCGGCATGACGATGTCCGCCAGGGCCACCTTGCCCAGCACCACCGCGTGATCCGCCGCGATTTCCTGGAGCGTGTGCAGAAACTCCCGCTCCCCGGCCGAGAACAGGGCCGGCGTCCGCACGTAGGGCAGGCGTCCGCGCCGCCCGCCGCGCGGACGCATGATCCCGATCACCGCCAACACCGCCACCAGGACCACCACCGTCAGCAGCAGCGGCCCCGTCCATGCCTCACCCACTTCCATGATCCCTCACCCGGCGCGCCAGACGCGTCCTCGGTAGAGCAATGATTTCGACTTGGCACACGCAGAAAGGTGCCGATTTCCACGCCCCGTTCAAGGTGGCAAACGGCACCTCCCTTTGAAGCTGTAAGTAACTCTCCGTTCCAGTCCCCTTCCCCACGGAGAGAGGATAATGCCCACACTACCTCCAGATGGCGTGCCATCGGCTTCCAGCTCCCTCTCCCCTCAAGGAAGAGGGGCAACGACAGGATAGCTGGTGCTGTCCTACGTGAATTGCGCCCCGCCATTCCGAATAAATCTTTGCGTTCTTTGCACCCTTCGCGCCTTTGCGTTTAAACCTTTTCTCCCTGCAAACACCAAAAAGGCGCAGCAGCCGCTGGCCCTGCGCCTTTTGCAAGCCCGCCGAATGATGTGCTTCAGGCCGATTCCATCGGAAACCGGCCCGGTCTCTTCATTCCCGTCACCCGTTCACTATCGATCCGCCGTTCGGGTGCAGCACCTGGCCGGTCATGTACGACGAATCGTCACTGGCGAGAAACACGTAGCTCGGCGCCACCTCTTCCGGCTGGCCGGCCCGGCCCAGGGGTTTGTCGGCCCCGAAGGTCTCGACCCGCTCCTCGGGAAAACTGGCGGGAATGAGCGGCGTCCGGATCGGGCCCGGCGCCACCCCGTTCACCCGGATACCCTTTTGCGCGAGATTCAGCGCCAGCGACCGGGTGAACGCCACGATCGCGCCTTTGGTGGACGAATAATCGATCAACGTCGGATTGCCTGCGTAGGCGGTGACCGACGCGGTGTTGATGATCGAACTCCCTTCCTTGAGGTGCGGCAGCGCGGCCTTGGTCATGAAGAACATCGAGTAGATATTGGTGCGGAAGGTGCGATCCAGTTGCTCCGCGCTGATGTCCTCGATGCTCTCCTGGACATGCTGCTCGCCGGCGTTGTTCACCAGCACGTCGAGCCGGCCGAATTCGTCCACCACCTGCCGCACCGCTTGCCGGCAGAATGATTCGTCGCCGATATCTCCGGCGATGGCGAGGCAGCGCCTGCCCTCCTTCTCCACCAGTCGTCTGGTCTCCGCCGCGTCCTGGTGCTCGTCGAGATAAAGGATCGCCACATCCGCCCCTTCCCTGGCGAAGGCAACGGCGGTGGCGCGGCCGATGCCGCTGTCGCCGCCCGTGATGATGGCCACCCTGTCCTGGAGCCGTCCGCATCCGCCGTAACCGGGTTTCACCGCCTTGGGCCGCGGCTGCATTTCGGCCTCAATGCCCGGCTGCCGCTCCTGATGCTGCGGCGGCTGCTGCCTCCGTTCCTTGCCCTGTGCCATGGCTTTTCCCTCCGAATGCGGAAAAACGCACCGGGCGCGCGGCGCGCATCGTATGCGGAATGGTGCGGGAGTTCGCCTGGAAAGTTGCGCCGAGGAACCATCAGGATGCGCGCCGTCCCATGACGGCACCCATCGTTTCGAGTATAGCCAACCGGTCCGGCGGCCGATCTCCGTTTCTCGGCAAACCAAGCATAACCATATGTAGGGTGGGCATCGCCCACCGAACAATGCCTTGACCAAACGGCGCATGGTGGGCGCTGCCCACCCTTGTATGTTTGTGTTTGAACCTGTCCGGGGGGCGTGATGGAGCGGATGTCCTGGCAGGTAGAATGGGGTTACCCCGAGGGGAAGCCGTCCCACCCTGAAGCTTCGAGCT
>JBAYZB010000418.1:0-2693 GCA_041672765.1 Gammaproteobacteria bacterium
GAAGACACTAGATTTGCCCCGATCAAACCCGAGGCCTCACCCGTCAACCTGAGAGGGCTCACTCACCGTGAACTTGGCGACAACACCAACACACTAGCCTTTTTGACCGAAGCGTCCAATGCTTCGCAAGGAAGAATCAGAGGCGCGATGACCGAAGAGTTGATCGTGGACGGCTATGACAAGTTTTATGAAAGAGCTTCAGCCATCGGCATCCTTGAAGTTGATCACAGCGATCCGGTATCTCTTAACGAAAGAGTTGGCAGACACGTTCAAACCTTCATTACTTTGATTAATTCCTACAATCTCAGACAAGCCGGTTTTACGGGCGATAACGCCTATTACAAACGCGGTGTATTCGATATTGAATTCAATGATATCGGCTTCACCAATATCATGGATAACGGCATCGGCCAGTACTTGCTAGATCCGGACAACAACTAAATGATTTCATTGAGGCAGCAATGATCGAATACATTGCCCTTGGTTTGGGGTTTCTCTATATTCTTTATCTAGTTTGGGAACATTTTGAGATAGCGCGTCTCAGACGTTCTTTCCATCATGTCATTCATGTCAACGGCATCCGTGGCAAAAGCACGGTTGCCCGTCTGATTGGCCATGGTCTTAGGGGAAATGAACTTCGCACTTTTACTAAAGTGACCGGAACCATGCCCGCAATTATCGATCCTGATGGTAACGAAAAAATTGTCAAACGCTTGGGGCCGGCCAATATCAGAGAGCAGATCAGAACTATGCGCTGGGCAAAAAAAGCCATGGCGGATGTGCTTGTCATCGAATGTATGGCCATCAAGAAAGAGTATCAAGCTTTGACCCAGGAGAAGATCCTCAAAGCCGACATCACAGTGATCACCAATGTCAGGGCCGATCATCAGGAAGAGTTTACGGCAGACAAAGAAAAGATCGCTGCGTCACTCGCAAAAACAATTCCCTTCCTGGGCAAATTGGTCGTAAATGAGGAAACGAAACCATATTTTACCGAATACGCGCTTTCACAAGGAGCGGAAGTAATAGTTGCTCAGAACGGAATTACAGCCAATAATGTTGATTTTTTTGATGAGAATATTGCCTTGGCGGTCAAAGCCATGGTACTATTCGACATTCCCTTCAAAAAGGCGCTGGATTCTCTAAGTGGATATCCCAGAGATATCGGTGCTGTTTCCATTTATCGGCATGATAATGGTTTCTATGTCAACGCCTTCTCCGTCAATGATGCGGAATCACTTCTTGAGACATATCAAAAAACATTGATCACTGTTGGCGATAAACCGCTGACTATCGTTATCAACAATCGTTCAGACCGCCCGCTTCGGGCCAGAGAACATCTTAATTTGATCAAACAACTTACGCCCAAGACTGTTTTTGTGGCCGGAGGCTTCTATGGCTATTTCAAAAAGAATTTGCCGGGAGTCGAGGTCAAACGCTACAATAACGAGACGGAATTGAATCAAGAATTTGTTTTTGGAATGGGCAACATTTATCGGAAGGGATATCAGATCATCAATTACTTCCAAAAGAAGGGAAACAAGATCTATGGGTGAAACAATACTCCTAGGACTAGTCATCGGCATCATCTTCTTTGAGTTGACCGATATTTCTCCGGGCGGGCTTGTCGTCCCCGGGATTCTTGCTTACTACCTCTATGATCCCAAACGGATAGCCTTGACTCTAGGGCTTGCGCTTGTTACCTGGCTAATTGTCAAATGGCTACAAAACCATCTGGTATTATATGGAAAACGCAAGTTCGTCGTCCATATCGTTATTGCGGCCATCTTGGGGTTTGGCCTAGGATTGTTGACGGAATCGTTTGAACTCAATATCTTGGATATTCCCGTGATTGGCTATCTTATTCCCGGCATCATTGCCAATGAAACCGGCAAGCAGGGAGTTTTGAAAACTTATGGAGCCCTCTCGATCGTGACTTTGATGACGGGCTTGGTGGTGTTTCTATTGTGAGTAACATCAAACTTGCGCTATTGTTGTTCTTGATTGCTACCCTCTATCTGGTGACAAGGTTAACGGCAGTCGAAACAGCGACCGAATATCGAGATATCCAATTAACCGCCGTCACAAAATTTGAAGAGGCAATGACGGCTGTCAAGAACCGTAAAATCGAACTCGGTATCACAATCGATTCAGAGCTTGACCCTCTTGAAAGCGGGATGATCGGATTGCCTTGGCCGGGCTTGCTTGACCAGTCGATATCAACCACAAGAGGCCTTCTTGAAGCAAAACAACTTTCGACAAATCCGAATTTCGCTGCACTGATGGTTCGTTATTTTCAAGATTTGCGTTTAAATGCGGGCGATTATGTCGCCGTCAATTTCTCCGGATCGTTTCCGGCACTCAACTTGGCTGTGCTATCGGCAATTGAGGTAATGGGACTGAATCCGGTTGTCGCCTCCTCGATTGGCGCATCAACCTATGGCGCCAACGATCCCGAATTCACTTATATTGATATGGAAAGGTATGTGTTTGAACTAGGGATCTTCACTCATAAAACAACTTATGTCTCTCTTGGCGGCGCCAACGATCAACTGCTCGAAGTTGAAGACCAAGATTTCAAACAAGGTTTCTTGACAAAATATGAGACTTTGGGATACTCGGTCATCGATGAAGATGATTTGGACGAGAATATCGCCGACCGCTATCAACACTATCATGATGAGGCGATTTCA
>JBAYZB010000419.1:0-2678 GCA_041672765.1 Gammaproteobacteria bacterium
CCGACGGCATGACTTCGGCGCGTTCACGGCCCACCTCGTCATGGCGGCGCAGCAACACCCGCAACGCATGGTTGCCTTCGCGGGCGACGGAGGAGACGACGCCGCCGGAGTCAGGCTTGGGCAATTGGCGGGTTTTCCACTGCGATAGATCGCCCGTCTCCATGTCGCCGACAAAGATCATCTCGCCGTGCGATGGTGCCGTAAGACCGAGAAACGAAGCGATGCACAGTGCGGCGGCAAAAGCGAGGCGACACGACAGTTTCCTGCGACGCATTCAAAGACCTCCATTGCGGTGCTCAATCGGGCAAGGGAGGCTATAAGGCGTGAGAAGCGAATACCGGGAAAACGGTCACAGTTCGGACATCGCGCGCCGCATTCTTGTAGTAACGCAAACGCTGCATAGGCAGCGGCTGTGAGTGTGACTACTGAATAACAGGAAGTAGTTGTGCTATGAGGCGCTTTACGGTCGCGTGCGCACAAGACTTCAGGGTTGTCACCCCTTGTCATCGACATCCTTTGCACACAGAAGAAATCCACTTTAAAGAAGCGTGTTGCAAAGCGGGGGCATGGCGGGCGGTGCGCCGGGCGGGCGAGAGATGGAGTGAGTCGGCGCAGTGCGGAAGGCGCGAGAGGTGCGGCGGGCGCGTTTAGTGGTAGACGGCGCGGGCGACGCCGTCGCGGCGCGGATCGCCCGCGCCTTCCAGTTCGTCGCGCGTGCGACTGACCGCATGTACGCCGCCGAAGAAGAGATTGCGCTCCGGCCAAAGCTTGTGAATCGGCACGGTGGCGGCGAGCCGCGCGATCTCATTCTCGGTAAAACCGCCCTCCACGCTCAGCAGATCGTTTTCGAGGTGAATGCGCGGACTGGTGACTGCGGCAGCGAGTGGCATCGCATGATCGATGAGGTTCACGATCACCTGCAGCAGGGCGGTGCGGATGCGGTTGGAGCCGCCCGAACCGAAGGCGATGTCGCGGCCGGGAAGCCGCAGCAGGCACGGCGCCATCATGGAGCCCAGGCGCGCGGCGGTGGGCCAGCGGTGGAATCCGCGGGGACAAAGGTCTTCTTCGCCCAGCATGTTGTTGAGTATGACGCTGGTGCCCGGTATGAGATGCCCGCAGCCCTCGCCATTGCTGATGCTCAGGCTCGCTACGTTGCCGGCGGCATCGATGATGCTGATGTGAGTTGTGCCACGCGCGCAGCACGGCGCGCGCCGCAGTGTTGCGCGGAAGCGCTGTATGTATTGCGGATGGAGGATGGCGCCGGGTGAATCCATGTCGGCCTCGCGGCGCGCCGCATCGGTGAGCCGCATCACCTGCGCGAGCAGTTCCAAGTGTTTCGCCGACCCGAAGCCGCAGGTGCGTGGCGTGCAGGCCTCAAGCAGCTTGAGGGCGAAGGCGATGAGGGTGCCGCCGCAGGAGGGCGGCGGGTTGGTAAGAAGCTGCGCGCCGCGATAGCCGAGCTGGAGCGGCGCGCGTTGGATCGCGCGGTAGGCGGCCAAGTCGGCGACGTCGAGATTGCCGCCGCCGTCGCGGCATTGCGCCGCAATGCGCTGTGCTATTTCGCCTTCGTAGAACAGGCGGTCGCCTTCACGTCCCAGGGCGTCGAGCGTGTCGGCCAGTTCCGGTTGGCGCAGCAGTTCTCCCGCCTGCAGCATCGCGCCATTGGCAGTGCGGCTCTCGAACAGGGCGCGGGCGGGCGCGCTGAGCGTGTAGATCGGGCCGATGATGCGCAGCGCATACGCCTGGAGGTCATTCACCACCACGCCTTCCCGCGCGGCGGTAATCGCGGGCGCCAGCAGGGCGCGCATCGGCATGGTGCAGAGGTGGCGCTGGATCGTGAAGAGTCCGCGCACCATCCCCGGCACCGCCGCCGCGCCCAGACCCGCATGGAACACCTGTTGTGCTGTGCCGAAGTCGACCACGATTGGGCGGAAATCGAGGTCTTGCGCGGGGCGGCAGACGCGCGGTGTCTGTACGAAGAAATCATGGATCTGCGTTGGGCGATTCGCCGTGGCTGCCAGCAGGTATCCGCCTCCTCCGAGGGAGGCGAACACCGGTTCTGCGACGCACGCCATGAAACCCGCGGCAACCGCGGCGTCAAAGGCGTTGCCGCCGTCGCGCAGGATTGCGGCGGCGGCCTCCGCAGTGAGCGGATGACCACAGGCGACGGCGCCTAGAAGTGTCATGGCGTGCCTCGCGCAACCAATCCCTGTGATGAATTATGGAAGACCGCGGGATACGCGGTGCGCAGGCACTAGGGCACTAGGGCAGGAGGGGCGGTGGTACGCGAGGCCGGTGTCGGGCAATCGAATGCGGCTGCAAGGTTTGCTGACTGGTGCTAACATGCCGCGTTTGTTCGCCCGGTGGTTTTGGGGAATTTCAGAAGCGATGCGGGGCGCGCCGGGATGCGGCGACCGGGGAGGACGGGAAGCGGCTGGCCAATGCCTCATGCCGCGTCCGGCAGCGTTGGCATGGCATCCTGGCTTACGGGGGTCCCGTCTCGGGATTTGCCGACGGCTTTTAGGGACGTTTCGGATGATGGATTCGGATGATGAAAGGTAGCGGCAACAGCCACGGCGGGTGGCGCCAGGGGACATTTCTCGGACGGATCATCGGTGTAGTGCTTCTGGCTCTGCAATGCAGTCTTCCGGCCCATGCCCAAGAGCAGGTTACCATCC
>JBAYZB010000420.1:0-2669 GCA_041672765.1 Gammaproteobacteria bacterium
GAGCGCAAGCGGATCGAGCTGGATCTGAACCTCGCCCTGGGCGCCGCCTCCATCGCCGCCAAAGGCTACGGATCGCCGGAAGTGGTGCAGGCCTACGGCCGCGCCCTGGAACTGTCCCAACACGAACAGGATGATCGCAAGCTCTTCGAGGTGCTCTGGGGAATGTGGGCGAGTTCGAGTTCGCGCTCCGGCTACCCGGAATCCCGCCGGCTGGGCCACAGGTTGCTGGAAATCGCCCAGCGGACGCGCGAGCCCGCTCTCGAAATACGGGCCTGTCACGCCCTCGGCAATGTCTGCACCAACCTCGCTGACTACGCCGCGGCCCGGGACTACCTGGAACGGGGCATCGAAATCTATCGGAACCAGCCGACCCGACCGGCCGAGGCCATCGACGTGGATCCGCTCGTCGGTAACCTGTCATTTCTGTCCTGGGCGTTATGGCTGCAGGGCTTTCCCGCGCAAGCGCTGGAAAAGAGCCGCCAAGCCGTGCAGGAAGCACGCAGCATCTCCGACCCCTACCCCCTGGGATATGCCCTCGTATTCGCGAGCATGCTGCACCGGTTCCGCCGTGAACCGGAGATGGCCGCGCGGCTGGCGGAGGAGACCATCTCGCTCGCACGGCAGCACGGCCTGCATCTTTGGCTTGCGGCGGGCATCGCCTACCAGGGCTGGGCACAAGCCGTCCAGGGCAATCCCGCGGGCGTGGCCATGATCAGCGAAATCCTGGAACTCATGCGCCAGTCCATGGATGGGGCGGCCGTTTCATTCCTCGCGCTGTTGGCGGACGCGCAAGGCCATGCCGGGGAGTTCGACGCGCAACTCGGAACACTGGTGGAAACACTGGCTCTGGTCGAAAAACGCGACGACCGCTACTTCGAGGCGGAGCTCTATCGCATGAAAGGGGAATGCCTGTTGGCGGGCACCCTTGGCAAGCGAGTGTCCGAGGCCGAGGAGTGTTTCCGCAAGGCGCTGGAGATCAGTCGCCGCCAGGGCGCGCGTTCGCTGGAGCTGCGCGCCGCCATGAGCTGTGCGCGGCTGTGGCGGACGCAGGCTAGAGTGGATGAGGCCAGAGCGCTGCTGGCCGAGGTCTACGAGTGGTTCACGGAAGGCTTCGACACGGCCGATCTCCAGGAGGCCGAAGCGCTGTTGGCGTCGTTGAGAGAGTAAAGCAGCGGGCGGCCGGGCAATCCCCACGTCCGAAAATATTCACCACCCGCCTCACGTCCGCCACGCGGTTCCGGACGAGTTTCTCCACCACGTTACGCAGGTCCAGCACGGGGCGCGGGCAGCCCGCACAGGCGCCCTTCATGCGCACGCCCCCTCGTACCGATCAACTCGATATCGCCCCCGTCCCGCAGCAGAATACGCCGCGCCTCTGCCGCCAGCTCCCCTATTCCGTTGGGTCACGCGACTGGATGAATTTCTCCTGGCGCAGTCCAGGCCGCGCCGGCGCGCGTTGCGGGAAGCGGTACTAACATGGTGTTATCGGAACGGGAGGAGGCACACATATGAATGCTGAGGATTTGCCGCTCGTCGTAGAGCCCGACACGCTGGAGGCAATCCTGGGGAAAAGGCGCCTGCTGGTGGTCGATCTCTGCAAGCCGGAAGTGTACGCGCAGTACCATGTCCCCGGGGCCGTACATCTGGAGTATCGGCGCATCGTGGCGGTGCGGAAACCGGCCATGGGGCTGCTGCCCGACGACGCTACCCTGAGCCAGGTGCTCTCTTCCCTCGGCATTACGCCCGATACCCACGTGGTTGCCTATGACGACGAGGGCGGCGGCAAGGCCTGCCGGCTACTCTGGACACTGGATGCGGTGGGCCACGGGCACTATTCGCTGCTCAACGGCGGACTGCACGCATGGGCCAATGAAGGCCATCGCCTGGAAAGCCGGACCGCCGAGCCGATACCATCCGACTATCCGGTCGCGTCGCGGGGCGAGGCGGCGGCCGACATGGCGTATGTCATGCGGCATCTGCATGATCCCGCCGTCGTGCTGCTCGATGCCCGCAGTCCGGACGAATACCACGGCGTCAAACGCTTCGCCGAAAAGGGCGGACACATTCCGGGCGCGGTCAATCTGGAGTGGACGGCCGCCATGGACCTGCAGCATAACCTGCGGTTGCGCCCCGCAAGCGAACTGCGCCAGATACTGCAGGACCTGGGTGTGACCGAAGACAGAGAGGTAATCACCTACTGCCAGACTCATCACCGTTCGGCCTACAGCTACTTCATGCTCAAGGCGCTGGGCTATCCCCGCATCAAGGCCTATCCCGGCTCATGGTCGGAATGGGGCAACTCCCCGGATACGCCGGTGGAGACCTGACCGATCCGCCCGCTCATCGGAACGCGATGCCTGTCGCCCGCCCCGCTGCCCAGCCATGGAGCCACCGCCCTCCCACTTCGCAACCGTCTGTCTGACCACACTTGAATTGAGGAAAAACGGCCCATGACATACGCAAATTACAAATAAATATTTTTTGTCGACTCTCACAATATTTTTTATTTTTTCTCCAGCAATCGGGGCTGTATAAGGCGCGCAAAAATCCGGCGTTGCACCCGTGGTCCGACGGGGCGGCGACGGTTGGACCGACAGATCGAAATTCTCATAATGAGGAGACTAAACACTATGAGCATCGGCCCATCACATGACGGCAAATACATGGAC
>JBAYZB010000421.1:0-2659 GCA_041672765.1 Gammaproteobacteria bacterium
TGAGCGGTCTTCTGCATACCATTGGTCATTAAGAACAGACCTTACCCCGCCCTTCTCCAAATCTTCTTTTTTCTGAAGGAATCCTCCCTCTACTTCGTAATAATAGGTTTTAAACTCACGGTAATTTCGTTTAATTATTGGGCCTTCGTTTAGCTTTTCGTCAAATAGAAATATCGTGACTTGGTTTTCAGTAGCTGTTGCTTCTACGACCGGATAATCATTGAGAAACTGCAGAATGTCTTCTCCTTTCGGCAAGCTACCAACCGGTTTTACTCCAGAGCCAACCAGTGTATCTCCTTGACCAACCCTGTTTTGGTAATTAATCGTGTAGTCGTATTGTTGTTTGACATCATTTAAGAAAATCCTTAAACTCATATTATCAGAAGTAACGTTTTTTTGAAGATTCGCTGCGAATGAATCGAAAGCATCCACATTTTCATGAAATAATTCTGCCATACCTTCCAATGATACAGGGCAGTCGTATCTACGAACTTTAGGTCGATTACATCCCATTAAAACTACCAGTAATAGGACCAAGAGGATGATGCTTGGAATTCGTATTTTTTTCATTTTTACCTCTCTTTTTGTAAAAACCATTTGCAGTGAATGCTACTCAATGACGTTGAGAACAGTTTTGCCTTTGTCCCCAAATCCCAAAGCATATATACGCTTATTGGTATCTCCAATGCAATAAGTCGCATCCGGCCGTATCATTTCATTAACCCTCGCACCCAAAAAAATAGCGGTATCTTCAATTACCCAAACTTCTTGTTCCCATGTATCCATAGTGTAGTCATACCATGCTATGTAAAAGTCTTTGACATTAGTATATTTCTCACCAAACAAATGTATCGCAACATATTGTTCATGATAACCGGGAAGGAACTGGCGATTCAGACTGCTAAATTCATAATGTCCAAACGAGCGCACATTCCCATCTGAGACATAGCGGTTGATACCTTCATAATGTTCAGGCAATCTTGGACCTGCACCATAGAGCATATTGGAATACTCAGGGTCCCCTCCCCCCAACAATACGCCCTGTTTTGTAGCAGTTAAGCTCACCCCTGCATTGCTTTCAGTGTGAGTAACTTGACCATTGAGAAGATTCAGCACGCCAAATCCTGCTATGTTTTCATTATCCGTGTTGGGTATAATCCCTCCCCAAGTATAGATTATGGTATCCTGAGAAGCGAACTGGAGTTGCTTCAATGTACCTAAGGGATCGATGCCAAGTTCTTCGCTACTCCAGCTTTTCATGTCAAGTATGCCATTAACCATGTACCAATCTCCCCAGATCCATACAATTTGGTTCTCAACTTCGTCAATATACGCAATTTCGTCCAATGTTGAATTGATAGAAACACCTTTTTTTGTCCATTGCCCCGCTACCGGCAACACACCCACGGTTTCGACATTGATTTCATTCTCTTCTATGGTTATTAGCGAAAGCGTTTCAGCGCCTTCGTTTTTCGGCATTCCCGCCGCATAAGCAAAGGTATTGTCGTTCAAACGTTCCACATGATAATTCCCAATTAAACCACCATGCAAATCAAGGGCAACCGTCTCTACTTCTGTTTGGCTTTTCCAATTGTAAATGGTTGCTTTCAGCTCTCGATCTTTCTCGTAAATCATCAATAAGTGTTCGTCATCCAATTCGTAAAAATAATCTACTGGATGATTTCTGGGAATCGATCGGTTGTCTTGCCAAGTCTCCTTATCCTGATATAAAAAAGGCAATTCGGTGATCTGTTTTATTTCTGGTTCAACAAAAGTATATCCTTTGTCCTTTAGAGAGTTCACAGAGTAAGTCAAAGTTCCAAACCCTTCATCGACTTTTACGTCAGCATGCGGTCTCTCTGCCAACCAGTGCTCATTCAGGTATCCTTCTTTATCCGGAGTGTATCGTTCTTCCACAGCATAGGTGAATGTGCGAACGAACTTCAAATTCGCAGATGGATATTCGCTTCCATGCCCCGGTTGATCGGCCAAAGACATTTTGTACACATCAATCGCTACTTGCTCTTGATCTGCGATGACTTGATATACCGAATGCTTATCGATGAAGCTTTTGATTTTATCAGCATTAATTAGTGCCGATAGCTCTATTAATTCGGGACTAAGGTCTTCCCCGTCATCATAGAAATAGGACCATTTCCCTGGGGGCTGATTATAACTTAACATCAGCGTTGATTTGTCGTCGGGTACATTCTCTAAAATCATCTGAGCAAACTCATCAAAAGCAGTTTTATTATTTTCCCAGAGTTTGGTCATATCTGCAATTGTTTCCGGATATGAACTTGTCTGACATCCTGTGAGCAGTATGACGACAAATAAAAGCAGAGCTATGATGCTCTTCGAGTAATGCTTTTTCATGTGCTCTCCTCCTAATCGTTTCGTACAACCACGGCCTCTGCCTTTAGTTGATTTACAAGCTCTTTGTATTCATTTGAATTCTGCAAATACACATTGTCAACTGTTTCGTTTGGATATTTGGCTTTCAGTTCTCCTAATAATCCGGTAAACATATTTCCGATGGTCAATTTCACCTGATATAAGGGCAGAATATATTCTTGGACATAGGATTCGTATGTCATTCCCAATCCTTTGGCGTACTGGGTTAGGATTTCTACATGCTCTGCCGGCAATGTTGACAATA
>JBAYZB010000422.1:0-2650 GCA_041672765.1 Gammaproteobacteria bacterium
CGATATGGTGAGCGTGGTGTTGGCGGTGTTCTTCATCAGGTTGATGCCCGCCTCCTGCAGGGCGCGGCGGCTGACCTCCACGATCTTGATGTCGGTCTGCACCTGGCTGTCGATGACGAGCCTGCCATCGGGCGCGCCGGGGGCGAGCACCTCCAGCGCGTATTCCTGCGGGGCCGATTCGCCGCGGGACCAGAGCTTGAGGCTGGTGGCGCCGGCCTTCTTGGCCGTCACCAGCACCTCGCTCTTGGAGATCATGGCCACGTCGGCGATCTCGGGATTGCCCACCGCCACCCGCTCCACCGGCTGCGCCTGCGCAAAGACCCGCTGATGGCCTTCCCGCAGCGTAACGACGTGATCCGCCCAGGCCGGCATCAGGCCCGCCAGGGCATACATCAAACACATCCCCCATAGCTTCTTTGTCATCGTCGCGCCCTTTTCAAACGTCTTCTCGTCGCCGGTCTCTAGTCGCGAGCCCCTGGCCGCCCGTCATGCAGGGTGCGGGCATCGCCCGCTATTGCCGCCCCATCCGATGGCATTCCGGTGGGCGGCGCCCGCCCCGCCTGTCAGCCCGACCGGCCGCTCGGGACTCAATTCTTCACCGTTTCGATCTTCGTGCCGTGATGGATCACCGTCGTGGAACGCTGCGGCACGGCACGGCTCCGGGTACGCGGCGCCGCCGGCTCGCGCGCCGCAAGCTGACGCAACGTGTACGCGGGCGTCTTGGCGGGTATCGCCGCGGCCTGCGCCCCATACGCCACGCCCTGCTGCGCCACCGCCTGCGCGGCATCGCCCGGTTCCTGCGTCGCGCCGTGCAACGCCAGGCGCAGCGTGCCGGCGCTGGCGGCGAGCATCAGCCGGGACACATCCTGTTCCGGCACCGCGAGCACCGCCGTGCGCGCGCCGGTGCGCGGCTTGCCTTTGTCGTCCCCGGCGCTGGCCACCACGTCGTAGGTCAGCACCCGCAGCCCGCGCAGCAGCACCTGG
The DNA here is from genome assembly GCA_041672765.1 of Gammaproteobacteria bacterium. Lineage (GTDB taxonomy): Bacteria > Pseudomonadota > Gammaproteobacteria > JBAYZB01 > JBAYZB01 > JBAYZB01. The sequence continues at coordinate 985 of JBAYZB010000422.1, forward strand.
GCCTGGCTGTCCTGCACCTGTTTCGAGTCATGGGCCAGGTACAGAAGCACGTCCACGTAATCCCCCGGCTGCACGAAACCGCCGACGCCGATCACGTCGTTCACCGCCACGGCCACCGCCCGCTCGCCCGGCCGCACGTTCTGCGCGAGGGTACCGCCGCGGCGGAAATGGCGCTCCACCACCGGCTCGCCCACCGCGATGGCGGCGGCCGGCGCCTTCCCGACCACTGCTTCCACTTGTTCGAATCCACCCTCGGGCATCACCGTCACCGGCTCCAGGCTCACGGCCTCGGCCGGTATCGGCTGGTCCGGCGCGATGGGCTTCACCGCGATCACCGCCTTGAATCGCGGCTGCGCGGCCTCCTCGACCCGGACCACGTCGCCGCTTGGCGGAACGGCCGCCTCCTGCGTTTCCTTCTTGCCGCTCGTGAAGGCGAGATACCCCAGGATGATCGCCGCCAGGGCCATCACCAGCGCCATCGTTCTAAGTGCCACACTACTCATATGCGTTCACCGGTTGTTTCTTGTTAGCCACGAGTCCGACTTGTCGCGCCCACGCCGCCGGACCATCGAGGGAGACGAAGGGCACGGAGAAGACGGGGAGGGTCGCCCAACGGGGAGAGCGGCGCGGGCTGAAAAGGGAACGGCCTGCGGCGGCCCGGCCGGGCGGATCGACACGGAGATTGATGTCTTGCCAGTCCATCAGCCCCCCTTCTCTAAAGAGTCCACCCCGACCAGATGGCGACGATGAACGCGATCCCGTGGGCCACGCCGAAGGGCAGATGCCGGCGCGGTTTCCAGCTCGCCATCGCGACCGGCCGGATGCCGATCCGGTATAACACCGCGGAGAGGAGCGGGAACCGGCCGTTGGCGACCAGAGACCACAGCGCCATGGCCGCCAACAGGATGCTGCCCAGCACCAGCGTCGCCATCAACACCGCTCCGCCCCCCAGCACACCCGCCGCCGCCGTGAACTTCACATCGCCCGCGCCGACCGCCTTCAGGACATACGCCAGCAACATCAGCGCCAGCCCCGCGGCCCCCGCCAGCAGGCAGGATTGCCATGATGCGCCGGTCATTCCCTCCCCGGCCACGGCCAGATATCCCAGCCCCGCCGCCAGCCCGCCCAGCGTCAGGCCGTTGGGCAGGCGGCGGCTGCGCCCGTCGTAGACGATCCCCAGCCCGGCCCAGAGGCTGAGAAAGATCAGCGCAGGGTAGTCCACGTCAGACGGCATGTACGGAACATGAGCTATCAATGGTTCCGGATGTCACGCGGGTCATTCCTTGTAACTCGGGCCATCGGCGCCTTCACGCTCATGCCGCGCTTATCATGTGGTTGTTAGCCGTCGGCGGCGGCGCCGGCGTCGGTTAGCGCGTCTTTGATTTTTCCAAAGAGGGTATTAATTGCGTCGCGCACACCCTCCAGGGACAGTAAAATCCCCACAGAAATGATCCCCGCGATCAACGCATACTCAATGGCGGAGGCCCCTTCTTCATCACGGAGGAAGTTCAGGATTGCGGCTTTCATGGTTGTTCTCCTAATGGTTGTTCTCCTAATGGATACGAACGAGATATTCCGTGATGCAATTCTCACTTTTTACTCGTGCCTTGTCAACAAAAATTATACTAAAAACGAATGCTTGCGTTACTTTTTGAAGACAATGGGA
>JBAYZB010000423.1:0-2640 GCA_041672765.1 Gammaproteobacteria bacterium
TGAGAATCGAGAGGCCCTCGTCGGGGTAGATCCCTGCGTTATTGATCAGCACGTCGAGTTGACCGATCGGAGCGAATCTTGAAGCTGCAATGGCGATGCTCTTCGAATCGCTCACATCAAGGACGAGAACCGAGACTCTCCCGGCCTGTTCCAGTTCACGCTGCGCTTTCTGCCCCTGGTGTTCCGAACGCACGCCAATGACGACGTGGAACCCCCGCAGCGCAAGCTGCCGCGCGATTTCAAAACCAATGCCCCGATTCGCTCCGGTGATCAAGACTGTCTTCATACGCATATCGGTTTGCTCCCGGTTTCTTGAAGAATCCGCAGATCAGGCCTGCGACGGTGAATCCACGTAGGATGTGCTGAGGCACGAAGCGCATCGTTCGCATTATTGCTCGTTGATCGATGTGCTTCACTACCGCCCGGAACATCCCAGGAACGCTTGTCGTCCTTTCTGGTCCATCGCATCAAAGGAGACGCAAGGCGTCTTACGGCCACAGCAGCGACTTGATCGCGCGGCGCTCGTCCATGGCGCGATAGCCCTCGGGCACCTGGTCGAGGGGCAGGGTCAGGTCGAAGACCTTGCCGGGGTTGATCTTCCCGTCGCACACCAGGTCGATCAGCTCGGGCAGGAAGCGGCGCACCGGAGCGGGGCCGCCGTGGAGGCGGACCTGGGTGGAGAACAGCCCCTCGCCGCTGAGCTCGACGCCGTGCGGGACGCCGACGAAGCCCACGGACCCGCCCGGTCGGGTGGAATGGATCGCCTGCATCATCGATTCCTGGGTACCGACGCATTCGAGCACCGAGTCAGCCCCGATGCCATCGGTCAGATCCTTGATGCGGGCCACCCCCTCCTCACCGCGCTCGGTCACGATGTCGGTCGCGCCGAACTCGCGGGCGAGCCTTTGCCGCGACTCATGGCGGCTCATGACGATGATGCGCTCGGCGCCCATCTGCCGGGCGGCGAGCACACCGAGTAGCCCCACTGCGCCATCCCCGACGACCGCGACCGTCGCGCCCCGCTCCACATTGGCCGCGCTGGCAGCAAACCAGCCGGTGCCCATGACGTCGGAGAGCGTCAGCAGGCTCGGGAGCAGGTCGTCCGAGGGCACCTCCGGGGTGGTCACCAGGGTGCCGTCCGCGAGCGGGACGCGCAGCAGGGGCGCCTGCGCGCCGCCGACGAATTCGCGCCGCTGACAGGATGACTGGTAGCCGTCCTGGCAGTTGGGACAGGTGTTGTCGGAGGCGAAGAACGAACCGATGACGAACTGGCCGGGCTTGATCGTGCGGACCGCGCTGCCGACTGCCTCGACGATGCCGCAGTACTCGTGCCCCATCGGCGTCGGCTCGGCGACGGGGTTGATGCCGCGGTAGGGCCACAGGTCGGACCCGCACACGCAGGTGGCCGCGATGCTGACGATGGCATCCGTCGGCTCGATGATCGTCGGCTCGTCGCGTTCCTCGAAACGCACGTCATACGGACCGTACAGAATAGCTCCTCGCATGGTTGATCTCCTCGTCTTTCAGGGTGCCCGCCATCAAATCGCCGTGAGCGATGGGCTGTTGGTCCAGACAGCTTTGGATCTTGGGCGCGGCAGGGGGGCTGCCGTGACGTCCACGACCCGGAATAGCCAGCACCCGCGTGTACTGTGCCGTGCATGCGCGGCAGTACCGGCACGGCGTTCTGTTCCTGCAGATGGAGAGATTGGAATGGCGGATTCCGAGCCATCATCAAAAGCCGCTGCGAAGAGTGATTGATCGTCCGGCTGTAACGCAACGGGCAGGTAGGCAGCGGGTATATAAAAATTTAGAAAGGGGCGGCTGGAATTGGTTGCAACGATGAATATTCCAGAGGAGGTGAATGGAAACGATTCGTGGCGAGATAATTCCAGGCAATGGGGTTGGCCGTATTTGATATGGCGCCGTATGGGCTACACTCGAAACTTGCCTTGTCATTATACGGATAGACACGGTTAGCCCGCAGCGGAAGCGCCGGCTGTGGCGATGTCTTTCGCGGAGAAACGCCGGGATGGTCAAGCGCCTGATCATCGTGCTGCTCGGTCTCGCCGTCGTCTTTGGCGGCGTCCTGGACTGGCGGGTCTACGCCGAACGTCAACTCCATCAGCGTCTGGCGGCCCAGGGACAGCCGCCGGTCACGGTGTCGGCCACCCATGCCAAGGCTGAAATCTGGCATCCGGAATACAGGGCCGTGGGCAGTCTGGAAGCGCGCCACGGGGTCGACGTCACTTCCGAAGCCTCCGGTCTCGTCGTGAAACTCAATTTCGAATCCGGACAGGAAGTAGAGGAAGGGCAGGTCCTGGTACAGCTCGACGATGCCCCGGACCGGGCGCGGCTCCAGGGTTTGCAGGCGCAGGCCGAGTACGCGCGCATCAAGCTTGAGCGCGACCGGGACCTCTTGCGCAAGCATGACATCTCGCAATCCCAGTATGACGAGGACAAGGCTGCGCTCGAAAACGCCGTGGCCGCAGTCGACAACCAGCAGGCGCTGATTGCCCAGAAGGCCGTCAAGGCGCCGTTTGCAGGCAGGCTCGGCATCCGGCTTGTGGACCTGGGGCAGTACATCGAGGCGGGCAACCCGCTCGTGACCCTGCAGGCGCTCAATCCCATCTACGTGAATTT
>JBAYZB010000424.1:0-2634 GCA_041672765.1 Gammaproteobacteria bacterium
GCTGCACGATACCGATGCCGTTGCGCAGCTCGCGCTCGGGGATTTCGTCCAGGGGCAGACCATCGATGATGATCCGGCCACACTGCGGATCGTAGAAGCGCAGCAGCAGGTTGGCGATGGTGCTCTTGCCGCTCCCGGTGTGGCCGACGATGGCGTAGAACTGGCCGGGCGCGATGCCGAAGGAGATATCGTCCAGCACCGTGCGCTTGCCGTCGTAGCTGAAGGAGACGTGGTCGAATGCGACCTCGCCCCGGGTGATGCGCGCCCCAGCGCGCTCCCGGCGGCGCGGAACGTCCATGTCGAGCAGTTCGAACACGCGCTGGCCGGATACCACGGCCTGCTGCAGCAGGTTCAGGCGTTGCGTCATCTCCATGACCGGCTCGGCGAAGCGGCCCAGGTAGCTCACGAAGGCATAGATGACGCCCACTTCGACGGGCGCGCCGAACGACTGGTAGCCGAAGGCGAACAGCAGACCGGCAAGGGTGAGCAGTTGCAGCAGGTCGATGAGCGCGCGCAGCATCACGGCGTCCAGCTTGAGGTTGCGCAGCTTGGCGTGGAAATGGGCGTCCGCGGTGTGGGCGAAGCGCTCCTGAAAGCGTCGCTGCTGGTTCAGGAGCTGGATGAACTTCATGCCCTGGATCGATTCGTGCAGGGTCGCGTTGATTTCGCCCAGCAGGGCGCGGACGCGCTGGAAGCGCGGCGTGCTGAGCCGCCGGTAGACGGCCATGAGCGCTGCGACGATGGGCAGGAACAGGAAGCAGATCAGCATCAGGCGCCAATCCAGATAGGCCATGGCGATGAAGATGCCCAGGATGCGCACCGAGTTGCGCACGTAGGTGGCGAGGACCTGCACGTAGAGATCCTTGATGGCCTCCGTGTCATTGGTGATGCGCGAGATCAGGTTGCCGGTGGGCGTGCGGTCGAAGAAGGCCAGCGGCAGCCGGAGCACCTTGGCGAACACCTGCTCGCGCAGCACCTGCACCGCGTTCACCGCGATCGCGCTGAAGCGCAGCGACTGCAGGTAATCGTTCCAGGCGGTAATGATCTGCAGCGCCACGTAGGCGACGGCAAGGACGGCGATCGGCCCGATGGGCCAGTGGGCGGGGCGCAGGTAGTCGTCGATGAAGATCTTGATGAGGATGGGGCCGAGGACTTCCGCGCCGGTGGCGATGAGGAGTGCGGCAACGGCGCGGCGCACCAGGGGGCGGTCGAGCAGGGTATAGGCGAGCAGACGCGCGAGCGGACGCCGGGTCATGTCAACGGCCCTCCGCCACCGCGCGCTCGATCTGCTGATAGCGGAACATCTGTGCGTACCAGCCGTCCGCGGCCAGCAGTTCGTCATGGGAACCCTGTTCCACGATCCTGCCATGCCGCAGCACGATGATGTGGTCGGCCTCCGCCACGGCGGAGAGGCGGTGGCTCACGATGAGCGTGGTCCGGCCGCGGCGCAGCGCGCGCAGATGCTGCAGGATGCGGGTCTCGGTCTTGACGTCCACGGCGGACAGCACGTCGTCCAGCACGAGGATGGGCGCGTCCAGCAGCAGCGCGCGGGCGATGGCGATGCGCTGTTTCTGGCCGCCGGAGAGCGTCATGCCGCGCTCGCCCACGAGGGTGTCGTACTGGTCGGGAAACGCCATGATCTCGTCGTCGATGCAGGCGCTGCGGGCCGCGGCGCGGATCTCCTCCAGCGTCGCCTCGGGCCTCCCCAGCGCGATGTTTTCGGCGACCGTAGCGGAGAAGAGAAAAGGGTCCTGCGGCACCAGCGCAATGGCGGCCCGCAGGGTTTCCAGCCGGTAGTCCCGCACGGAATGCCCGGCGATGCGGACCTCCGTCGTCGGAGCCTCCACCAGCCGCAGCAGCAGGTTGAGCAGCGTCGTCTTGCCGGCGCCGGTCGGTCCCACGATGCCGAGGGTGGCGCCCGCCGGCACGACCGCCTGCACGTCCCGGAGCACCTCGTGGCGGGCGCCGGGATACGCGAAGCGGTGGACCATGAACTCGATCCGCGGCGGCGCGGGCAGGGCGGTCAGGTGCCCGGCGTCGTCGATGTCGGGCTTGGTGTTCAGCAGTTGCTCGATCCGGGCGTAGGCGGCGCTGCCGCGTTCGACGATGTTGAGCAGCCAGCCGAAGGCAAACATGGGCCAGATCAGGTAGCTCAGATACATGGTGAAGCTGGTGAGCTCGCCCAGGGTCATCTCGCCGTGGTGGATGAGCCAGGCGCCGCCACCGACGGTCAGGAGGAAGGAGCTGCCGATGGTGAGGAAGATCGTGGGGTCGTACTTCGCGTCGATACGCGCCACCTCCAGGTTGGCGTGGCCGGCGCGGTCGACCGCCTGGGCAAACGCGCCGGTCTCCCGCGCCTCCTGGCCGAAGGCCTTGATCAACCGGATCGTGGCGATGCTCTCCTGTACCCGGTCGTTCAGGGCGCTGAACTGCGCTTGCGCGTCCCGGAAGGCGCGGTGCAGTTCGTTGCCGAAGCGCCACATGAGGTAAGCCATGATCGGCCAGGGCAGCAGGGCGAGCAGGGTCAGCTTCCAACTGAAGGCGAACAGCAGCACCGCCAGCACCACCGTGCCCATGAGCGCCCCGTCCACCATGGAGAGCACGCCTTCGCCCGCGGTCATCTCCACGGCGTTG
>JBAYZB010000425.1:0-2633 GCA_041672765.1 Gammaproteobacteria bacterium
GGCCGATTCCTGGAACACCAGGCCGATGGCGCGGCGCACCGCGACCGGTTCGGCACGCACGTCGTGGCCGGCCACGACGGCCGTTCCCGCGGTGGGGCGGATCAGGGTGGCCAGCATGTGGATGGTAGTGGTCTTGCCGGAGCCGTTGGGTCCGAGCAGGCCGAAGAACCGGCCCTGGGGGATCTCCAGGTCGAGCCTTTCCACGGCGCGCAGGGCACCGAAGGATTTGCTCAGTCCCTCGGTACGTACCGCATCCAGCGCTTGATCCAGGGGCGCAGCGCGGCGCAACTCGCCGATCATGCACTCATGGACCTCGAATTCTTCGGATTACGGAAGATCAGCGGCTTGACCTCGGGCGGGCGCTGCGCCTGCTGCTCCGCCGCGGCGATGGCCTCCAGGATCACGCCATGGTGCGGCGACAGGCTGCACACCGGGTCGGCATTGCGCGCATCGCCGGTGAGCAGATAGGCCTGGCAGCGACAGCCGCCGAAGTCCTTCTCCCGTTCCGGACAGGTGCGGCAGGGCTCCTTCATCCAGTCATAGCCGCGGAAGTGGTTGAAGGCGTCCGATTCGTACCAGATGGATTCCAGACTCGTCTCGCGCACGTTCGGGAACGTGAGCCCGGGCAACTGGCGCGCCGCCTGGCACGGCAGCGCGGTGCCGTCCGGCGCGATGGTGAGGAAGATGGCGCCCCAGCCGCCCATGCAGGGCTTGGGGCGGTCTTCGTAGTAATCCGGCACCACGTACAGAACGCGCATCTTGCCCTTGAGCTTCGCCTGATAGTCGTGGGCGATGGCCTCGGCGCGCTGCAATTGTTCCCGCGTCGGCAGCAGGCGGTCGCGGTTCAGCAGCGCCCAGCCGTAGTACTGCGTGCTGGCCAGTTCCACGTAGTCCGCGTCGAGGGCGATGGCCATTTCCAGGATGTCCCGTATCTGGTCGATGTTCTCCCGGTGGATGACCACGTTCAGCACCATGGGATAGCCCATGCGCTTCACGGCGCGCGCCATCTTCAGCTTGTGCTCGAAGCTGCGGGTGCCCCCGAGGAAGTTGTTGAGCTCCTCGTTGCTCGCCTGAAAGCTGATCTGGATATGGTCGAGCCCCGCCTCCTTGAAGGCCGCGACACGGTCCTCGTCCATGCCGATGCCGGAGGTGATGAGATTGCTGTAATAGCCGAGGCGCCGGCCCTCGGCGATGAGCGTTTCCAGGTCGCGGCGCACCAGCGGCTCGCCGCCGGAAAACCCGAGCTGGGCGGCGCCCAGGGCGCGCGCCTCCCGCAACACGCGCAGCCAATCATCCGTGGAGAGTTCGTCCTTGTAGCGGGCGAGTTCCAGCGGATTGGAGCAATAGGGGCACTGCAGCGGGCAGCGGTACGTCAGTTCCGCCAGCAGCCACAGCGGGTTAGGCGTGTTTGGCGCGGACCCAGCCTTGTTCATGGGCAATCTCCAGGAATTCGCGGACGTCCGGTTCCACGTCCGCCTCGGGAAATTCGCGTTGGATGTCGCTGACGATATCCGCATAGGTGCGGGTGCCGTCGCAGCGCCTGAGAATCTCGCCGGCGCTATTGTTGAGCTTGATCATGCCCTCGGGATAGAGCAGCACATAGGACTGCTGCGCCTCTTCCCACTGGAAGCGGAAACGCGGCGGGATTTCCAGCACCGCCTCGGGGCCGAAGGGCAGCGCCCGGGCCGTCATGCCTGCTCCTCCCTGATGTTGCCGTAGGGCGGCTGGCCCACCACATAGGCCATGTACATGGCGTCGAGCATGGTCCACAGCACATCCAGCTTGAACTGCAGTATCTCCAGGGCCTGCTCCTGCTGCTCCCGGGTGCGGAAGTGGTCGAGCGTGATGCGCAGCCCGTCTTCCACGTCGCGCCGCGCCTGGCTCAGGCGGTTGCGGAAGTACTGGAAGCCCTGGGTGTCGATCCAGGGATAGTGCTGCGGCCAGGTGTCCAGCCGGGCCTGGTGGATCTTGGGGGCGAACAGCTCCGTCAGGGACGAGCACACCGCCTCCTGCCAGGGCGCGCGGCGGGCGAAATTCACGTAGGCATCCACGGCGAAGCGCACGCCGGGCAGCACAAACCGCAGGGAGGTGACATCGTCCCGGGTCAGGCCGACCGCCTCGCCTAACCGGATCCACGCCTCGATGCCGCCCTCGTCGCCCTGGCGGCCGTCGTGGTCGAGGATGCGCTGTATCCAACTGCGCCGCACCTCGCGGTCGGGGCAGTTGGCCAGGATCGCCGCGTCCTTGATCGGGATGCTGATCTGGTAATAGAACCGGTTCGCCACCCAGCCCTGAATCTGCTCACGGGTGGCCTTGCCCTCATGCATCATCTGATGATAAGGGTGGTAAATGTGGTAGCGGGCGCCCTTTGCGCGCAGGCGCTCCTGGAACTCGTCACGGCTCCAGGGTTGTGGTTGTTCGTGTGCCATGCATCGCTCCTTGTGACTCCAGGTCTGTTCGACTCGATTGCTTGCCGCCGTAACCCCGGCTGAATTCAGGGAAAAACGGGGATGCCGCCTTCCCCAGACCGCGCTACGTCCCGTATACGGCTGCTTTTTGTCGGGTGACGCCGCGCCGATCCGACCTACAGGACGATCTCCATCCCGTCGTATGCCACTTCGATTCCCGCCGCC
>JBAYZB010000426.1:0-2631 GCA_041672765.1 Gammaproteobacteria bacterium
TTGCGCTGCCGGATTGTGACGCCTTTGCCGATCTTAAACTCTTTGTCCACCAGCCCGGTTGCGTATTTAACTGCTCCAAGGTACCCCACGGGCGACCAGTCCAGCGCTGTGTGTAAAACGTTGGCTACGACTCGAGTAAACGGCATCACGTTCATCTTAAACAGAAGCGCAGATATCTTTCCAAGCTTACCCCCGTGCTGCGCCATGCCAATACCGGTTTCAATAGCTTTGGTAACATAACCGAGGATGCCTTCCGGGTCGTAATTCCAGGTGCCACGAGCCGCTTCATACTCCGCCTGCTTGATCATTGCCAGGCTAGGATTGCGGAGCAGATAATCTGCGCTCCTGCCGGTGCGCTTAGCTTCGGCTATAGCTATACTGGTTATCTGCGCTGCGTAGTTCCTGGAATAGTAGAAAGCGTCTTCAGCAGCCAATGCCCGGGTGATCGCGGTAAACCTCTTCATGATCCTGGAGTTCACATCAAGGTTATACTTCTTCATGTAGGCTTCGGCATGCTTCCAAGCCTCTTTCGTGTTGCGCACGCCTTCCTTTGCGGATAGGATAGAGTTAATCACCGGTCTCAAGTCTCTGCCTAAGACAGTATTCACAATATTCTCTAAAGCAAGGTTGGCCTCGTTCCCTATAATGTTCCTGGCATGAGTAACAGGGCTGGAGAGGATGATCTGGTAAAAGGCGTTGCTCACCACGTCGACCCAATCCGCATCCATCAGCGGGAACTCCGTCACCGTTGGTGGTTTCTTCCCGTGATCCAGGATCTTCTGGATCAAGGCTGCCTGCTTCGGAGTGAGATCGCTTGTGCTGCCTGTTAGCGGCGCAATAGCTTTCAGCCCGGTCGCGGTCGGACGGAATCCGGTCTTCATCGTGGTGCCAATAGCTTCAAGCTGCTCTTCGTTTAGCACCCCAGATTCCACGATCTGCTTCAGGATATTCTGCTCTTCTTCAGTAAACTCGATTTGACCGGCTTTATCAAGCTGCTCTCGGATGGCTCTGTTTTGTTTCTCACTGGTTTGCAGTCTCTCTCTTGCCTTGGTGAGTCTGTGCTTCAGCACTTCCATCCGGTTTTTCATCTCTGCCCTTTGTTCCGCCATCAGGCGTTTGCGCTCGCGCAGCTCCTCAATGGAATCGGACTTGAATCTGCTACCGGAAAGCCTTTCAATGTCGTCAAGCAGCAGCTCAAACTCTTTTTCCAGTTCAGTTAGCATCGTGTTCAGCTCAGCCATCTCCGCTTCGATTGCATTGATCTCAGAGATCTGTGCGTCCCTGGTCTCAGTGATTACCTCGGCTATCTTGATCAGGTCTTTGATCCGGTTGCTCTTTTCCCATCTGGCATGCTGTAATAGTCTCCCCGCTGCACCCTTCATATTCTCATACTTAAGCCGGGCATCAGCTACCAAGGATATCAGATCGCTAATCTCTTGATCGAGGGCTTCGTTTGTGATCCCCTTAGCAGCAAGAGCTTGCTTCTCTGCATACTTCTCGTTAAGCTGCTGGGTGAGGGCATTGCCATAGCCATACATATTAAGACCTTGGAGATAATAAGTGAATCTATCTGCTCCCAGGTTCTTCACGTCTGCCTCAGTTAGCCCCATGTCGGCAGCATAGGCAAGCGCATCTTCCATGTGGAAGGTCAAATCCTGCTTATCCGTCCCGTCCGGCTTGTTTGTCTGGATGAATGCCTCGGTCTCAGCAATACCAAAGGCAGCCAGGGATTCCTTCGCCATCCCCTCGCCTTCGCGGTAGGCAGCCCGGATCATTCTCCCGATCTTCTCGTCTGCCTGGCTAGGGTCCAGATTCTTTGCCTTCGCTATCTCGGTGGCGATCTTCTTGCTTGCTTCCTTTGGATCCACGTTTGCTTTGTACTTCTTTAGCATCTCATGCGCGCGCTTTAGCCGGGCGTCAAGGTCCGTGTCCTCGATGCGGTACCGGATATCCGGGTTCTGCGGGTCAAACGCTCCGGTGTTGGCTGTTGCTGACTTGATTTTATTGTCACTATATACAACGATATGATTTTGAGTCGTATCCATAAAGACATCATATCCAATCTCTTTGATTTTATCAAATCCCACTTTTGACAACAGTTCGTATGCAGAGCCTTCGTTCTCTATTGTAGCAGTATCGTAATCGCTATAAACTACAACAAAGTTTTGGCCATCTGTATCCATTGTGGGCATATATCTGTCATAATTGTCGGCCATTGCATCCCATATGCTTTTTCTTTCACGGTAAAACATTCTTGCGCTTTCTTTATCAGCAAATGATTTCGTCTTCCTTTTAGGTTCAATAAAAAGCCAGTCTGTTTTACTCCTCATGTATTTGCCGAGCTTGGACAATGCCTTCTTGTCTGCTTCCGTTAAATTTTGTATATCTAATGTTTTGCCACTAATAAAGGCAGGAAACACTCCGCCGTTTTGGGAAAATTGCGACACCTCTCCGTGCTCTGCGTATTTGCCAAAGTAAATTGCCTTACCGAAGGCAGCCCCATTAACAACATCTTTATCTGTTTTTGGTATCCTGATTACGCCTTCTTTAGATATTGCTTCTACGTTATTCGTCCCATGATAAACCACCATCGGCTCCCCATTCTCATCCACCACCTTGCTGGCGTTCTTA
>JBAYZB010000427.1:0-2625 GCA_041672765.1 Gammaproteobacteria bacterium
TTACTACAGCATACAGTACGTCGTTGTTGGATGTATTATAATCGAAGTCCATAGCGGTGATCATGGCATAAGCCTCAAGACCGGCAGGAGCAACGATGTTCACAGTAACAGGATCAGATACTTTTTCGTTACCGGCTTTGTCGAAGGCCTTCATTGTAAGGGTGTAAGTACCCAAAACAAGTCCGGTGGTATCCCAACTGAAGCTGTAAGGAGTTTCAGTAACGGTTCCGATCAGGATATCTGAGTTATTGTAATTATACCACAGCTCAACTTTGTCGATTCCAGAGGCAACTTGGTTGATCTGTCCGTAGAGGACATCCCAAGCATTGCCATTCACGGAGGCGACAGAGGCCAATTGGATATTGTATTCACCAGCGATTTCACTCACTTCGTCTCCGGTGATATCGGTGAAGATAACTTCCGGATCGGTGGTATCATACATCACGTTGGTGATAGCCAGAGTAGTGGTATTGGGGGTTTCTTCTGCTTTGTCAGATACACTGAATCTGAAGTCCAGCATTCCGTTGAGCAAGCTCTGGGGAGTGTGATAAACTTCGACATCGGTGAAGGTGGCAGTGTAGGTATTGGCACCAGTTCTGACAACAGTGGTATTGGCAACTACAGGAGCATGCCAGTCGTTGGCACCATCGATATCGATTACGCGGTAATCGAGGGCGATGCTGCTGCTGTCGATTTCATCATCCGTAGTCACTGCGAAGTTCACAGTGAAGGTTTCGCCATTGAAGAATCCGTCATTGGCGGGTTCTGTTACAGCCTGGCCAATAGCCATGCTGTGATCAAGGGTAACCTCTACGGAGGTAGCGATGTTGCCAATGGTTTCGCGTGCCTCGCGAGCACGAACGGCCAGTGAGTAATCACCTTCATCAAAGCCAGGAAGGATATCGCTGAGGATGATGTCGGCACGGCCAGCGACCACATCGGCATATTCCAGATGGGTCCACGGAGCAGCATCACTATTGCGGATCACATATTCCACGCGCATGATATTCACGTCGTTCACGGCAGTTTGGATGGTTACATCGTCATGCAGGCGAACGGGGATAGTACTGTTTACGGGAACATGTCCGGCAACGGTAAGTATCTGCATCGGGGTTTCAGGATCGGTAACGGTGAAGTTACTGGTTACAGTAGTAACGAGTCCCACCTGGTCTGTGATTGTGGCTTGGACGGTGTAGTTTGCGCCAAATTCCAGATCGGCAGGAACTTCCCATTCGTAGGTCCAGGGAGCTGCACCAACGGTGTCGATGGGAATCCAGGGCTGAGCCGGCACGGTAGTCTTGGCGTAGACATATTCTACACTAAACACACCAGCAGGAGCATCAGCAGCATTGGCATTCAGCACCAGATAGGTTCCACGGTCAACGTTGGCTGGAAGCTCAAAGTTGGCTGTGGGCATCGTGTTATCGATATTAAGGGTGATAGGAGTATTAGCATTCATGTTTCCATAAACGTCGTAAGTAACCACTTGCAGATTCCCGGAAGTGATGGCAGGATCGGAAGGCAGTCCAGTCCAGTCAAAGCTGTAAGGAGCTACGTTGTCTGTCCCGATCACGACGTTATCGAACATGAAGTCTACGCGATCCAGATCACTCAGCATCATGTCGCTGGTGATATTGGCATTGATGGTCATATTGGGGCTTACTGCTCCGCTTACCCACTGAGGATCGTCCACTCCATTCCAGGTGTAGCTGATGGTTGCATCCGGAGCTTCAGTATCCACGATGGTGGCAAGAACGTAAGCATTAGCGCCAAGGATCGAAGTGATGGGAGTTTCAGTTCCCCACTGATCTTTGGCAAAGGCTACGATTTGGACGGTGTTATTATAGAGGTAATACGGATACACTGTCCAGTCGAAGCTATAGGGCTCGGAAATCCAGGGATCATCTGGTTCCTCACCGTTCGGTTCGCCAAAATACATCCACTGTGAGACAGGGCTCACCACGTTGTTTTCGACGTTTACATAGCGGTATTTGTAGCTGACCTGGCTGAGATATTCCACAGCGCCAGTAAAGCTGGGAGCGGTTACAGCGTAAGTTTCGCCTCTTTGTACAGTACCATTAACCATCGAGGGAACAGCAACCTGAGCAACGATGGTGCTATTATAGATTTTCACCAAGGCAATTGAAGTGCTGCTGCCGGCATCGAAGGTACTGGTAATCTGAATTTCATAGGCTCCATGGATCAGATCAGCAATATCCCAGGTTGTGGAATACTGTCTTCTGAATTCAGGGAGGAAGATCTCGTCTATGAAGTTCCACCATTCGCCATCAGTAACGGTATCAATAGAAGTCCAGTTTGCATCACCCTGCAGTCTATAGGAAAATTCCACGCTGTTGGGGATTTCACTAAGAGCAGGAACGTAAGCATACAATCCCAAGGGTTGAGCATTGGCAGTATGGTTAGTACCAACCAGTTCAACAACCTGAGGAGTGCTCAGATTCCAGTTCACTAAGTGAGTTGTTTGGATTCCATTCACCTCGTCAGTTACAGCCATCAGTCTGGTAACGCCAGGAATGCCGTAGGTAAGAGTAAAGAAGTTGGCAGTGTTCGGCACAAGGGCATCGTTTCCAAGCAGGTTAGTCACTGTTACCTGAGTTTCAACCT
>JBAYZB010000428.1:0-2612 GCA_041672765.1 Gammaproteobacteria bacterium
CACAGCGGAGTAGTGAGTTAAAAATGATACAAAAAGCCGCACTTTAGCAGCTAAGACCTATGTGTCCATCCAATTGATTACCGTATCATAAATAGATTCCTGCCATCTTCTGATCTGAGTTTGAACGCCTAAATGGATCATGCTACAGGTGATATTGTCTGACCACTGCGTTGCTATGCAATACTTTCCCTCATTGATATTACTTGAATTTCCTGGATAAACCAAGGCATTCTTGGAGGAATTAAAGAATTGGGAATAGGCAAATAATTGCTGCAAATCTGAAGATGAAGGGCTGGTGTCTGTGACCATCTTCCATTTTGTATCAAGCACGAATCTCACATCCGGTTGCTTATAGATTACAATATCGGGGCGCAAAGACTTGCGATAATTTGAGGTCTTCCAAAAAGGGGTGGAAGCCTGAGCCAGAATGGAATAAGGTACATTGTTTCTGAGGAATTGTTTCCTCAGGCTATGGTAAATGAAGCTTTCCCAGAGCAGGTTCATGTCAAACATCAAAGCAAGGACGGAATTGCTGCCGGTTGCCAAGTTGGGATGATAACCTAATAATAATAGTTTGGCTATTTCTATGGCAGGTCTGTAACTCTCTGTCTTTCTGTTGTAACTGAGCTTTATAAAGGTCTTTTCAGTTATTTGCCGGGGGCTAACCACTGGAAAGTTCAGATCCAAAGCACCGATGCGATTATGCAGATTCACATTTTGGGATAGGAGTTTAATCAGTTTGATCGTCTCGGAGAAGATAGAGTGCCAGATGTGGTCATGATCATAACTATTTGTAGTGGTATAAAATAGCTCTTTATGGATTACGTTCTTGGCTAAGTGTCTGGGAAAATCTATCGCACCTTTTAATGCTGTTTGATTAGATGCTTGTTTGCGGTATTGCTTGATCAAGCCGGTGCGCAGCAGATATTCCAGCTCCGTGATGAACATCTCGAAATACAGCTCCAAGATGGAATTGGAGCGCAAGGTTAACATTCCTGTACTCGGTGCAGAAACCCTGAACATCCCTACTTCCTTCAACATTCCGATTAGGAGGTCTCGCCAGGTGCTCACATCAGAGTTTTGTTTATCGAGCTTGGGTAATATCTCAATCTGGATATTGCCTACCTGGAGCACACCCACATATTCGCAGAATTCAACCCCATTGCGGATCAGATTGAAGTATCTGATTTTACTGGATGAGTGAAATCGCTCCAAACCTTCCAAATGACTCTCTGTGAAGAGCACACCATTATACCTGGAGCCAAGCTTCAGTCTATCATACTCATAGACACTGATTTTACAACATTTCTTAAGCATTGTTTAGCAGGATATGCAGAGCGTTTAGGAAACCGATGTCGCCCAGTTCAGCCTCTTTCACGATAGAGAATTGAAGATGATCTGCGAAATCATCGTTATCGTAAGAAGCTTGGGCAAAAATGTCCTGTGTAATTTGACGGGATTTCACAAAACCTGTGCCTAAAACCAACTCCAATCTGCCGTAATTGCCGTAAAAATACTCCTGCAAAAGGGGAATAATCTCGTTGAAGAATACTTGTTTTAAGCTGATTTCTTTATTGGCAACCCGCAAGAAATAGCTGTGCCCAATGGCATGGTCTTTATCCAACAAGCCCTCAATCCTAAGGTTAAGCGTTTCCAGCAGATCACTTAGACTAATGTCTTCATAAAACGCATCTTCAAGTAAATTGTAATCCGGAGCGACCTCAATAAAACTGAACCTGCGCCTGAGAGCTGTATCCAAAGCTTCCACACTGCGATCTGCGGTATTCATGGTACCGATGATGTATAAATTAGGCGGGACAGAGAACCTTTCTTTACTGTAAGGCAGGGTTACCTCTAGTGCTTCTTTGTTACCAGCTCTCTTATCAGGCTCGATCAAAGTGATTAGCTCACCGAAGATTTGCGATATATTGCCCCGGTTGATTTCGTCGATGATGAGGACATGAGGGTCGTTATTATTCACCTCATCTAAGTTACTACTACATAGAGCATACAGAACTGACCCCCAGCCAAAATAGTATTTGTCATATTTTGATTCAATGGTGTCAGCTATGTTTCTGTTTGCAATAATATCGTTTATGGCTATCTTACCACTATTGATGGCAGTATTTAACTCCACGTAGAGTCCTTTGGGGATATTGATTAGCTTCCCACTTGTCGTTTCAATAGTTATTGTGTCCTCAGATAAGGAAGTTATTTTATACTCCGCATTTTTGGATCTGATGGTCTTTGGTAGTTCAAGATTTTTTGACGCCTTAGAACAAACCTGTTTAAAAATCCCATTGCTTATCTCATATACTACGTCTTCGTTTATTGTAGTTATCGGTTTTATCCCCTCGATAAAATCTTCATAGCTCATACTCTGATGGAAGGTGGTAAAGACAATCCTGCCTTCATTCACCAGCTCTTTGTATCTATTGGTTATTGCTACTCTGCTCGAAGGTATGTCTGCAATCTTGCTCATGAAATCCGGATCTGCAATTTGGACTGCATAGTTTATAGAGTTGTAGGTCTTGCCTGTCCCGGGGGGGCCATAAAGAATGGTGTTTAACGAAACATTCATTTTATCTCCTGTTTTTGCAACTCCCACACCG
>JBAYZB010000429.1:0-2609 GCA_041672765.1 Gammaproteobacteria bacterium
CTGCGGGTTGCGCAACTTCTCGAACAGGCCTTCCTGCCCGCACATGACGATCGGTATCACATTTGCCTTGGCGAGGTTCTGCTGGCTTATGAGGTGGAGCTGGGCATAGAAATCACCGGTGAAGTGATGGCACTCATCGATGACCAGGACGGGCCGCTTGCCGTCGTTGTAGATGAGGTCCAGCGCCTCATGGATCTGCCTGAGCATGGTGGATGGCTGGTTGGTCCTGGTGAAAAGCCCCAGCGATGCCATGAGCTGCCTGAGCACCTCGACGAAGCTCCACTGCCCGCCCACCAGGTCGATGACCTGGTAGCTCTTGGCAGGCAGCTGGGAGAGTACGTAACGCAACGTCGTCGACTTTCCCGCCCCCACATCACCGATGAGGGTGAAGTACATGCTGTTCTGGATGGCGAACTGTATCTTCTTGCTTATCTCCACCATCGAGGAGAGCAGGTACATCTGCTCAGGTCTCAGTTCCGGAGAGAAGGGTATCTGCTTGAACCCGTAGAAGGTGCGGATGTCTGTGTTCACGGCTGCACCCCCTGCATCCTGTGCGCCCGTGAGTTGGCCTGGTAGTCCACAGGCTTGAGCATTCCGATGCTCATACCCTCATAAAAAGCCTCCACATCGCTGGTGGTGTTGTACCTGAGCTCAATCTTCCTGCCCGAATAGCCCAGCGGGACCTCGAGCAGCACCGAGTCGAGGCTCACGGTCCTGGCCTTGCTCACCGTCCGTATCTCGCGTTTCCTGAACAGCCTGGGCAGGTCCGGCGGGGCCGGCCTGACGGCCTGAACCTCGGAGAGGTAGCATTGCAGGGGAGACATCCCGATGCCCGAATGATACCTGTCGTTGTACTCCTCAAGGTAGGCCACCCACCGCTTGTTCAACTCGTACAGCTCCAGCGGCTCATCGCCCAGGGTGGGCAGAAACTGCATCCTCACCGTCGAGAACAGGCGCTCAACCTTCGCCTTACCTGTTGGTGTATATGGCCTAGAGTGTGTAAAGTTCACCTCCAGAGCAGCACAACCAAGTTTTATGCGCTCGTCCCGCATGGCGGCCCCATTGTCTGTGTGACATTGGCGGGGCAGTCCCCGAGCATTGAAGCCGCCCCAGAGGCAGTCGAGCAGGCTGTCGCTGGTCTCATCGCGGTAGAAACGGGCGTAGGTTATGAGACGGGACTTGTCGTCGATGAGGGCGAAGAGCTTGGACGTCACAAGCTTGCGCTCCCTTCCCTGTCCGACATGCACCTTCGGCCCTACCATCGCATCCAGGTACCAGACCTGGTTCACGTATTCCATCTCCAGCCGGCGCATGTCCTTGTCGTTGGGATTCCTGCCTTTGGAGTTGTGGTTGCGGAACACCCGGTAGATGAGTGACATGTCCACAACCTCCGATGGAAGGAAGATGCCCTGCTTCTCGGCCATCCTGACCAAGGTGGTGATCTTGGTGGTCGGATGCTGCTGGCTGAATAGCAGCAATGCCTGCTCTGTTTCGCTGCTGAGCTTTCTGCGTGACCCCTTGTCAGAGCGGTCGCGCGGATAGAGATCCTCGATGTTGCGGCTCCTTCGGTAGGCATTGAGCCAGTTGTAGAGGGTGGGCATGCTCACCGTCCGCTTGTCCGAATAGGGGATGTCGTGATCTTTCGAGCAGATTTCCTTCATCAGGCGCGTGATGTCCCCATACTGCAACCGCTCGTCGAGCAAGGGGAAGATGAGTCCGAAGCGGAACAGGCCTATCTGCTCCTTCTTTTGTGAATCCATGGGTGCGGTACCTCCAATAATTGATACCGACAGCCTAGGGGATGCACCTCGGCACATACAGATACAAACGTTGGTGGGAATGGTAGCGGAGCTTCAGCCCCATCAGTGAAAGACCCCTGTTTTGCACAATGTTTACCGATGGCGGTGCTGCCAGGCAGCCGCGCAGGGTACTCTTGAGGTGGGAAAACAGCAGTCCGTGGTCGGGGAAGTCGCTTTCGCAGCGGCTTCTGTCTGAATATCCCTTCCACCATCTGCGCTGCAGGTAGCCGGATATGCCGAGAATGGTGCTGAAGTGTCCTTTCTCGATCCTGCAGGCAAGAATGCGACAGATGGTTTCCAGGCTGAACAACTTGAAGGCATGGACCCACACAGGCAGCAGGGTGTAGGTCTTCCTGCAGCAAGGACAAAGCTTGCGGTGAATCCACAGCTGGAGGCTGGAAAGACTGTCGGTGATGAAATAGCGCTTTCTCCATCCGTGGCCGTGCAGCCTGGTGCGACAGAAAGTGCAGAAGAAAACGCCCAAAGAGTGGGAGCTGGGAGGCCCTTGGTCCTCGACCACTTGCATTTCTGCCAATTCAATGGCAATCTCTAGGAGCATTATTGCAACTTGGAGAGGGACAACTTTGGTCGGGAAGCCCTCTCCTTTTCCTTTATAGGAGAATGTGCAACTAATGTACCATGCTTAGGCTACACCTACCAAAGCATTTTGCAACTTTCGGTTGTCTTCCTGATAAAACAATTTGCCGGCTAACAAGCTGTAGACGTATTCTGCCTGTGTAAAAGGATCATCATATTTTATTTGAACCTTTGGCATCTTAAAACCTGTAGCAATCTTGCTCACTTTGGCTG
>JBAYZB010000430.1:0-2597 GCA_041672765.1 Gammaproteobacteria bacterium
TCAACGACGCGCAGCGCATGCTCGACCGCATCGTCAATGAACGCTGGCTCCAGGCCCGCGCCGTGATCGGCCTGTACCCGGCCAACAGCGTCAATGACGACGATGTCGAAGTGTACGCGGACGACACGCGCCAGCAAGTGCTCACCACCTTCCACTTCCTGCGTCAGCAGCAGGAAAAGCGCCCCGGCGAGCCTAACCGGTGTCTAGCCGATTTCATCGCGCCCAAGGCAATGGGCATCAAGGACTACATCGGCTGCTTCGCCGTCACCGCCGGCCTCGGCATCGAGGAGCGCGTGAAGCGGTTCGAACAGAATAACGACGACTACAGCGCCATCATGCTCAAGGCGCTCGCCGACCGCCTTGCCGAGGCCTTCGCCGAACTCATGCACGCACGGGTGCGCAAGGAGTTTTGGGGCTACGCGCCGCATGAACGCCTCGACAACGACGCCCTCATCCGCGAGGAATACCAGGGCATCCGTCCCGCCCCCGGCTACCCGGCCTGCCCGGACCACACCGAAAAGGCGATCCTGTGGAACCTCATCCACCCCGACACCCACGCCGGCATCACCCTCACCGACCACTACGCCATGTGGCCCGCGGCAGCGGTGAGCGGCCTCTACTTCTCGCACCCGCAAAGCAGATACTTCACCCTCGGCAAGATCAACCGGGATCAGGTGGAGGAGTATGCGAAGCGGAAGGGGATGAACCTGGGAGAGGCGGAGCGGTGGCTGTCCCCGAATCTTGGGTATGAGCCGTAGGCCTTTCGGGTACCACTGATCAACCCCCTCTCCCCTTGAGGGAGAGGGCTGGGGAGAGGGGCGTCAATACAAGATGCACACGGGTACAGTTGAAGGAGATCGAACAGTTGATCGAGGTACACTACGATGAGTTCAAAGACGCTTAGAAAGAGCACTTCGGCGGCTGAGGTTACGCACATCTCCAGCCACGGCGTCTGGCTTCTGGCCGGCGGGCGGGAGCTGTTTATGTCCTATGAAGACTTCCCCTGGTTCAAGGATGTGCCCGTTGGCAAGATCCTTAATGTTGAAGAACCGGTTCCGGGCCATTTTTATTGGCCCGACCTCGATGTTGATCTTTCTGCAGAGATCATCGAGCATCCGGAGAGATTTCCGCTGAAGGCGAAGTAACTGGAGTTGCTGGTAGTGGCTAATGGTGGAATGCTGCAACGCGAGACCTGACCCCGAGCCGCCGCGTGAAGCACTTTAGTAACAGCACCAGCGCAACATCTTTCATTCCATCAATAAAAAGGTATTACGATGAGCAACCTGCCTTCCTGTCCCAAATGCAATTCCGGCTACACCTACGAAGACGGCAATCTGTACATCTGCCCGGAGTGCGCGCATGAGTGGTCGAAGATCACAGCAGTAGAGAACGACGAAGAGAAGCGCGTCGTGCGCGATGCCTTCGGCAATGTGTTGAACGACGGCGACAGCGTCACGGTCATCAAGGACCTCAAGGTCAAAGGCTCGTCGCTGGTGGTGAAGGTCGGCACCAAGGTAAAGAACATCCGCCTGGTGGACGGCGACCATGACATCGACTGCCGCATCGACGGCATTGGGGCGATGGGGTTGAAGTCGGAGTTTGTGAAGAAGGCGTAGGGGGCATGGGGAGTAGGGGACGGGCACGGCAGAACACACCATGCCTTGCTCACCGAACAATGCCATGCCAAACGGCGCAATGGTGGGCGATGCCCACCCTACATGGCGATGCAGGGCGGGTGGGCTGTGTGACAGCCGCGTAACCCGCCCTGCATCGGAAGTGGCAGTTGGTTTCAGAACCGCCAGTAGGCGTTGAGCGAATACATGTCGACGTCGTCGGTGCCGTTCAGGTCGAATCGCTCCCATTCGACGCGCACGCCGACATTCTGGAATTCGGTTCCGGCCCCGATGCCGTAGGCGAGATCCGTCTCGTCGTCGTCATCGTCTTTTACTCCGCCGATGGTACGCTCCTGATCGTACCAGATGCCGCCGACCTTGCCGAATAGATCCACGGCGCCGATGGGGGCGATGGCGACGCCGTAGAGGTCCACGCCGTTCGCCTCATATTTCGTCTTTTGTCCACCCACGGTTTCCTCCGGATTTCCGAAATCCCTGTAGCCGCCTTCAACGGCAAGGTCCAGCATCGGTGTGGCCGTTATACGGTAGCCGGCGAAGAGCTTCCAGGCGGTGTCGTCATCGCCGAAGTCGTCGAACTCCACGGAACTCTGCCCGATCCCGCCTCCGACGTAGAAACCGGTCCTGTCGACCCGGTCTGCTGCTGCCAGCGGCGCGCTGACGGCTGCTGCTCCGATTGTGGCAAGGACCACGAACATTTTGCGGTATTTCATGACAGGCCTCCTCAAGTCCGGAATTGAAGAAAATCTCCTTCCGCAGGCCGGTCTTCAGTCCGGTATGCCCGCCTGAAGTCCAGCCCATCCCGAGAATCCCGCCGACCGTCCTTGCGCCGGCCTTACACCAGCGTAGTCCGGATGGTGAGAAACACAATTTTTTACTCAGGAAAAAGGTGCGGATTTACTTTCGCAAGTTGCTCGGAAATTCGGGGCCTAGGTATAGGGCTTGAATTGGCTCCGTTTCGTTACG
>JBAYZB010000431.1:0-2595 GCA_041672765.1 Gammaproteobacteria bacterium
CGATGTCGGCGAATTCCAGCCCTTTCTTCGCGTTCTGCTCCACCAGCACGATGGCCTTGCCCTCGGACTGCTGCAGATCGGCGAGGATCTCGAACACCATGTCGATGTAACGCGGCTCGAGCCCGATGGAAGGCTCGTCCACCAGCAGCACGCGCGGGCTCATGACGAGCGCGCGGGAGATCTCCAGCAGGCGCCGCTCGCCGCCCGACAACACCCGCGCGGGCTGGTGCCGGCGCGCTGCGAGCCGCGGGTATTTGGCGAATATGCGCTCGGCGGCCTCTTTGGCCTCGTCGAGACGGGGCATCAGGTAGCCGCCCATCCACAGGTTCTCCTCCACGCTCATGTCGGGAAACACGGAGTTGTCCTGCAACACGTAGGCGATGCCCGCCTCCTTGAGCTTGCGGTTGGGGGGCAGTCGCGTCACGTCGATGTCGCCTAACCGGATCGAGCCGGCACTGATCCGGGTGAAGCCGTAGATGGAATGGAGCACGGTCGATTTGCCGGCGCCGTTGGGACCGACGAGACACAGCGACTGCCCCGCCGCGACCTGCAGGTTCAAGCCGTGCAGGATCTCCATCTTGCCGTAGCCGGCATGGAGCCCGTCGATGCGCAGCAGCGGCCGGTTGCCCGCGAGTGCGGCGATGCGCGCAGGATCCGGGCCGCCCTCCCCCGCCAGCCGCTGCGCATCGCGCGCGACTTCGTCGACCGAGAGCGCCGGCCCCTGATCCGTGCGGAGCCTCGCGCGCCCGCTGTTGCGTTTGCCCACGTACATCAGTGCGTCCCCAGGTAGGCGTCGATCACGCGCTGGTCATTGCGGATCGCGTCCGGCGGTCCGCCGGCCAGGAGCTCGCCGTGGGCAAGGCAATAGATGTATTCGGCGAGATTCATGATGACGCGCATGTTGTGCTCGATGACCAGCAGCGTAACGCCCAGCTCGGCGTTCACGCGGCTCAGGCGATCCATCAGCCCGTTGATCAGGGTCGGATTGATGCCCGCAGTGGGCTCGTCCAGCAGCAGCATCTCGGGCTCGCTCATGAGCGCCATGGCGAACTCCAGCAGCTTCTGCTGACCGAAGGAAAGATCGCCCGCGCGCAGATGGCGCTTGGCGTACAGCCCCACGAACTCCAGCAACTGCTCGGCGCGTTCGGTGTCTTCCGGCGGGATCTTGTTGAACATCACGCGCCAGGCGTCCTGTTGCGAGCGCGTGCTGATCTGCATGTTCTGCACGCAGGTCATCTGCCCGTAGATGCGCGTCTGCTGAAAGGTGCGCAGCAGGCCGAGGCGCGCGATCTGCGGCACACGCAGGTGGGAGATCTCGCGTCCCTTGAAGCGGATCGAGCCGCTGTCGATGGGGTGATAGCCGACGATGGAGTTGAAGAGCGTGGTCTTGCCGGAACCGTTGGGGCCGATGAGCCCGACGATCCTGCCCGCCGGCACGCTCAGGCTGATGGCGCGATTGGCCACCAGTCCGCCGAAGGTCTTGGTGACGTTCTCCACTTCGAGGATCGCGCTCATGCGTGCTCCTTGGCGGCCGGCGCCGCGGCCTCCGGCTGCCGTGCCTCGTCGATGCGGTGGCCGAACCGCTCCGGCCAGCGCTCGCGCGCCCAGCCAAGGATGCCGAGCGGGAAGAACACCACGATGACCACGATGAGCAGTCCGAGCGCCACACGCTGCCAACCGAGGAAGTAGGTCCAGAACAGTTCCTGCGTCACATGGAAGATGGTCGCGCCGATCACCGGCCCCCACAGCGTCCCCTTGCCGCCGAGGATCGCCATCAGCACCATCCACACGCCGAAGGTGGCGCCGGCGAAGGCGACGTCGCGCGGATCGATGAAGCCGATGATGTTGCCGGTCGCGCCGCCGGCGAGCCCCAGGAAGAACGCCGCGGTGCACCACGCCGCCGTCTTGTAGAGGGTGGTGTGGATGCCCATGGCCTCGGCCTTGTCCTCATCGTCGCGGATCGCGTTGAGCGTGAGACCGAAGCGGCCCGCATAGAGCCAGCGCAGCACGAGGAACGTGGCCACAGCGATGACGAACATGACGTGGTAGTAGAACGCCTTCCGCCCGCCGATATCGCCGGGGAAGATCGGCGTCACCAGGCCCGAGCCGGCGCCGATGTAGTCCCACCCGCTGGCGAACTCGCCGGCGGCGATACCCAGCCCGAGGGTGGCGATGGCGAAGTAATGGCCGCGCAGCCCGAGCAGGCCGGAGCCGAGCAGCGCGGCGACGCTCGTGGCCAGCACCGCTCCTGTTCCCATGCCGAGGAACAGCGCGGGGAAATACTCCAGGCCAGAATCGCGCTGGATGACGGCGCAGGCGTACATGCCCACGCCGAAGAACACGACGTTGCCGAAGGAGTTGTAGCCCATCTGCCCGCCGAGCAGGTCCCAGGTGAGGGCAAACACGATCATCAGCCAGAGGAACGACAACTGCGTACGATATTCCGGCAGCACCCACGGCGCGGCGAGGGCGGCGGCGACGAGCACCGCGTAGCCGGCGATCCTGGCGCTCCTGCCCGTCATTTGAGATACCTCCGTTCCCGCGCCAGCCAGAAGCGCCGCCATACCAGGATCACCACCAGCAGCGCGAACACGA
>JBAYZB010000432.1:0-2592 GCA_041672765.1 Gammaproteobacteria bacterium
TTCGCGATAATGAAGACTCGTTTATCCACAGGCTAATACCAGGAATGACCGAAAAGGAAGTGCTGGAGTTGCTGCAAGAATTGGATAAATAAACGTTTAAGGGCGGGGGTGAGATATCCTCCGCCCTTTTTTTATGCCCATAAAAGAGTTCGCAACATATTTGGCAGCTCCGAGTTTTAGGTTTCTGTCCACTAATTTTCACTAATTTGCACGGATTTCTTTGTAGGGTTGGGGATCATGCACAGTTTGGATCATGCCTAGCACTGGGAATCTGGAGTGTAGAGCTTTTGCGAAAAAACTTGTCGTTCCTACGGAGGAGGCTGTGTGAAAACTCAAGCTGGTTGTTTATCTGGAGTTCATGGGGCATCAAATTGCTATGATTTTACAACGAGCCATATTATCAAAAGTGGAATAGCCTATGTATTATGAGTTGATAACCAAGGATAAATAATAAAAACGAGGTAAATGATGCTAATCGCGAATGCCTATAATCAATGTCCGCATTGCCTGGCAGTGCAGGAAGTGGAATATGCCATATCCGGTAGTAATTTTCACTCCACCTATTGGTCGGATGGTTTTGAATACACTCCTTTATGGATAGACAAACCCAAGATCATCAAGTGCTGGAATTGTGGGAAGCTGCTTTGGGCGGAAGAATTGGCGGAATACTCCGGCGAAACGGAGAACTGGTATAGACCTGACAGAGATCAATCATCAGTATATCAGATAAATCCTGATAAGCCGTTTTATAAGAGATATGATAAGCTAAGCCAGGAAGATTATCATCATATCTTGGAGAACTCCCTATATCAAGAATCACTAACGGAACTGGAAGTGAGGTTGCTGGCTTTTTGGGCACGTAATGATAGATATCGTTATCCAGCGGGTTGGTTTGATGATGTGGTGCTTGGTGCTGAGGACAATAGCCCTGAGCAAATTGATGTAACCCTGCAGGACATTGAGCCTAATCCAGGTATTCTGGAGTTTGCTTCGGTACGGGAAATAAGGAACATGAAAGCTATGCTGGAGATGCTTGCAGCACCGACAGAAGAGGGCAGTAAGTATTTGCAGGCTGAATTATTACGAGAGCTTGGCAGGTTCGAAGAAGCTTTACAGGTGTTAGATTCAATCCCTGCCGATGATGGCAACGGGGAGATTATTATCAAAGCTCAACGTAGCTTTTGTGCGCAGAAATGCACCTGTGTGAGAATGGTGGAGTTTCCTCAAATAGAATTTAAACTCCATAGCCCAGAAGACGAAGAAAGGGATAAACAGCAAAAAGAGATTCAGTTTCAGAAATGGAAAGCGATTGTAGCTGATAAGAGTCAGTGAAATCTGCAAATTGGGTCACCGAAATCTGCAAATGCCAAAACAGATACAAATCCAATACCCTAAATGTAACCTTACGAATTACATATTGGTATATAGCATATATCATTACGGGTACTTTATCTTGATTTGAAGCTGAGTTTAGTGATAACCACTTGGACAAAATAGTGCCCGATTTGCATGTTTTGGTGATCAAAACAGTGAAATTTACTAAAACAAACTCCAAGTGATCGCTATTTGCAGATTTAAGTGACTCTTTATACGATTACCGCATACTACAAGGCACTTCGGGCTTCAAGTAGCGATTGCAATCTGCACAATGTGAATAAGTCGTTTTCTGGTTAATATGTGGGTTTCTGCCTTTCCACTAAAAGTCCCATCGGGACGTCATTTCAGATAGCCCCGCGTGATAAATGTGGAGAGAGTCCCATCGGGACGGCATATTTGTAATAAGCTAATACAACCACAACTCCACCTAAAATATCGTCCCTACAGGACTCATGCTGGTTTAGGGGCTTCGTTGTTCTATCTGAAATATCGTCCCTAAAGGACTCTGGCTTCAATCCAGCAGATATCGCTCTTATTCAGGCAAGTAACTACAAACTTCTTGCCATGCTTATCTGCCACAACCGGGCTACCATTACAGGTGGCATTTGCCATCAATAAACCCATGCCAAAACAAAGCTCATTCAGCATTTGGGGTATGCTAATACGATTTGGTGCCTGCCTCTTACAGCTATACTCGAAATGCTTATCGGCGATGGAATGTAATTGATAAATCATCTGAACTCCTTCTTATATTATTGAGTATGTAAAAAATATAAACACACCTGCGGTGAAAGATCTAAGTTTAGTATATGCGAGAAGTCGCGAATCATCACAATTATTTTGTTTATTTTCGTGCTATTTTCGTTTATGAGTCCCAATAACTTGTCTAACTTGTTCTTACACCATGCTTTATGCTAGTGATCAAGCTGATTTCCAATTAGATATAACTTAATAGTATGCTTAGCTACTCGTTTAAAAGTAGAGAAACAGAGAACCCTTGCTGGTCAAATATAAATATTAGGATTATTTTAGGATGTTGTTAGCTGGTTTTGGCTGACCATTTTTCTCCCTTGATTTACGACGTATATCTCCTATATATCCTTCGTATATCAACCGTATATTATATATGGATGATATAGGGATGTTAAACTTGTGCTTGACATCCTCAAGCAGGTGCAAAAAATGGAGAAAAACTGGTCTTTCCTGATTTTAGTT
>JBAYZB010000433.1:0-2585 GCA_041672765.1 Gammaproteobacteria bacterium
GCAAGGCACGGCTGTTTCCGGCCCTTCCCCTGGAGGCCGACGGGCCGGTCCTGCTCTGCGAGGGGGAGAAGGACACCATCACGGCCATCTCCCACGGCTTCAACGCCATCACCCAGACATCCAAGCTCAAGGCCTGGCCGGCAAGCCACCTGCGGCCATTCGCGGGCCGGGACGTGGTGATCGCCTACGACGCCGACCAGGCCGGGCAAAAGTATGCCGCCTTCGCTGCGCAGTGCCTGTCGTCGGTGGCCAAAAGCGTGCGCCTGCTGGAGTGGCCCGATTACATGGGCCGCCGGCCGGACGGCCAATGGCCGGAGGCCCACGGCGAGGATCTCACCGATTTTTTCGTCAAACACCGCAAAACGCGCGAGGAGCTGCTGGAGCTGATCGCCCATGCCAAACCCTACACCCCGGTCGAATCTCCTAAAATAGAGGCCAATCCGGCCGACGTGATGCGGTTTTTCGAGATCGGCGTGGGCGGGCGCGTGTCCTTCAAGCCGCGGCTGCTCGCCGAGCAGATCATCCGTGACGAGGCGCTGCTCTCCGATCCGGCGACGGGACAGCTCTACCGCTGGAACGGCAGATGGTGGGAGAGCTACGCCGAGGACCATGTCGAGAGCCGCTGCCTGCATTACCTGGCCGACGAGGCCCAGCGGGCAAGGGTCAAGGATGCCGCCTACCAGGTGCGCATCCTGAGCACCATTCCGCATGGGCGCGCGGTGAACGACCGCCACGAGTGGATCTGCCTGCAAAACGGCATGCTCAACCTGCGCACCCTGGAGCTGCGCCCCCATGACCGGGACTATTACGCCACGGTGGCCCTGGGGATCGATTTCCAGCCGACGGGCAAAAACAAGTGCGAACGGTGGCTGCAATACCTTGAGACCAACGTGCAGACGCCCGGGCCGATCATGCAGTTGCAGGAGTTCGCCGGATACTGCCTGACGCGCTCCACGGCCTACGGCAAGTGCCTGCTGCTGCTGGGGCCCGGGAGCGACGGGAAAAGCCTGTATCTCAAGATCCTGCGCTACCTGGTGGGCCCGGAGAATTGCAGCGCCATCAGCTTCCAGGATCTGGAGGACCAGTTCCTGCGGGCCAGCCTGTACGGCAAGCTGCTCAATATCTCCACCGAGGTGGGCAGCAAGGCGCTTGAGAGCCAGTATTTCAAGGCCGTGGTCACCGGAGACCCGATCAGCGCGGCCTTCAAACACCAGGACAGCTTCGAGTTCACGCCGTTCTGCAAGCAGGCGTTCGCGTCCAACAAGATGCCCCGCGTGCTGGACAACAGCGAGGGGTATTTCCGGCGGCTTCTGCCGGTGATGTACAAGCGCCAGTTTCTGGAGGACGACCCGGACACCGACCCCGAGCTGGAGGAGAAGCTGAAGGCCGAGCTGCCGGGGATCTTCGAGTGGGCGCTGGTGGGCTTGCACCGCCTCTGGCAGCAGGGGCGCTTCACCATGTGCCGCGAGACCCTCGACCTGCTCACCGATTACCGGCGCCTGAACAACCCCGTGCTGGCGTTCGTCGAGGACGAGTGCCAGCTGGGCGAGGAGTACACGGCCGCCAAGGACGACGTGTACAAGGGTTTCCGGAATTACTGTTCGACCAACGGATACAGCCCGCTGAACAAGGAGAATTTTTTCCGGGAGCTGTACGCCGCGGTGGCCCACCTGCGCCAGTTCCGGCCGCGGGTGGACGGCCGGCGCGAGACCTACGTGCGGGGTCTCGGGCTTGTGTTCCTTGACAATCCGGGCGCTTAGCGCGCCCTGGCGGTTGGTTGCCCCTGCGCCCCCGGCCCCCCTTTTGGGTCAGGGCGCCGCGCAAGCGGTCAGGGGTGGTCAGGGTGCGGTCAGGGTGAAAGCGCTCCGCCCTGACCACCTAAAGCAGCGGCCAGACAAGATATTCTTGGGGTGGTCAGGGTGGTCAGGGCAAAAGTCAGGTTATCGCACGTATACGCGCGCATGCGCGCGCGCGTTGGGTTGGAGATTCTGACAATGTTTTCTTATATGTTTCATTTCACCCTGACCACCCTGACCAGTAAAAGAAAAATGAATGATACCGATTGGTTTCGTGGTCAGGGTGAAAAGGTTTTGCCCTGACCGCACCCTGACCACCCTGACCACATCAATGATATCGGTGGGTTATGGAAACGATCGATATCCTCAAGGCCAAGTATGGAGAGCAAGCCACTGGCGCTCCCGAGGCGGAACCAAAGACGAGCACGTCGGCCCTGGAGACCATGGCAGAGCAACCGCCGAGCGCCTGGCGCCAGAGCGCGGCGGTGGTGGCGTTGAGCGACTTCCTCAAGACGCGGCCCTGGGTGCGCCTGGTCGAGTACGCCGACGCGTCCGATCAAGTGGACGGATACGGCCTGCGCTTTGAGCCTGGGATCAGCCCGAGGGATGCCGAGCGATGGACAGACGCTCACCAAGCCATGGCCCTGCTGGCAGACGCGATGGAGGACATCGAGCACCTGCGCCGCATCGGCCGCCTGCCGCTGCCCCGCGTCGAGTCCCCGCACCCAGTCGGCCCGCCAGCCGTCGCGGGTCCTTCCCAGGATCGTGGGAACTCAGGGGTCCACAAAG
>JBAYZB010000434.1:0-2581 GCA_041672765.1 Gammaproteobacteria bacterium
GAGAACGCCGGCGTGCGGGTCACCGAAGCGGGCTTCATCGAAGTGGACAAGCAGCAGCGCACCAACGTGCCGCACATCTTCGCCATCGGCGACATCGTCGGCCCGCCCATGCTGGCGCACAAGGCGAGCCACGAAGGCCGGGTCGCCGCCGAGGTGATCGCGGGCATGAAGCGTATCTTCGACGCCCGCGCCATCCCCTCCGTCGCCTATACCGACCCCGAAGTGGCATGGACGGGCGTCACCGAGACCGAAGCGAAGGAGCGCAAGCTCAACTATGGCAAAGGGACCTTCCCCTGGGCCGCCAACGGCCGCTCGCTCACTCTCGGACGCGACGAAGGACTGACCAAGATCATCTACGACAACACCAATCATCGTGTCATCGGGGTCGGGATGGTCGGCCCCGGCGCCGGCGACCTGATCTCCGAGGCCACCCTCGCCATCGAGATGGGCGCCGACGTGGAGGACATCGCCCTGACCATCCATCCGCACCCGACCCTGTCCGAAACCCTCGCCATGGCCGCGGAGACCATCGAAGGGACCGTGACCGATCTGTACGCGCCCAAGCGCTGACGGAACGGCGGAATGTCAATACCTGGCCCGGATATTCCACCTAAGCCGGCGGGGATGGCTTGGTGAAATATCCGGGCTAATTCCAGTCAGGCCGCTCCGTGACCGAGACGCCCCGCCATTTTCCGTCCGGCATCGGAATTACGGAGAAATCGCGTTAAAATGGGACGCCCGCGCCGTTCTGGCCCCCCCACGGAACAAACCGCGATCGGGGCCGGAGACCCACGATACGGAAGGGCTTCACAGGCTCAACTTTCCGCCACCGCAGGACAGCGCGAGACCATGACCGACGATTGCTTCTATATCGACACACCCGCCGCCCTCTCCGACCTCTGTCGCCGCATCCGGGACTCCCGGTGGATCTGTGTCGATACGGAGTTCATGCGTGAGAAGAGCTACTTCCCCCAACTGTGCCTGCTGCAGGTCGCGACCGCCGACGCGGTGGCGTGCATCGATCCGCTCACCATCGCGGATCTCGATCCCCTGCTAGACATCCTTTATGACCCCAGCATCACCAAGGTGATGCATGCGGCGCGCCAGGATCTGGAAATCTTTTTTCACCTGCGCGGCGAGCTGCCGAAGCCTTTGTTCGACACCCAGATCGCCGCGGCTCTGCTCCATCACACCGACCAGATCGGCTACGGCACGCTGGTGGAGCGCATGCTCGGCGTTCAGCTCGACAAGGCCCACACCCGCACCGACTGGTGCATGCGGCCGCTCGATCCGGAACAGTTACGCTATGCCGCCGATGACGTGCGTTATCTCGCCCGCATCTATGTCACCCAGCGCGAAATCCTGGAGCAACAGGGCCGGCTCCACTGGCTCGATGAGGATTTTGCGGAACTGACCGATACCAGCCTTTACGCCGTGGAACCAATGCAGGCCTGGTGCCGCATCAAGGAAGCGCGCCCACCGCTCAAGGGCGTGCAGCTCGCCGTGCTGCAGGCGCTCGCGGCGTGGCGCGAGGAGCGGGCGCTGCAGCGCAACAAACCCCGCCGCTGGATACTGCGCGACGAGATCCTGACGGACCTCGCCCGCGCCATGCCGACGACCCGGGATGGCCTGGCGAAGATACGCGGCCTGGAACCCGCCCTGCTCGACAAGGTGGGTAACGAACTCCTGCGCGTCATCGACCGTAGCCGCCAGGCGCCGTGCGAAGCCTGGCCGGAGCCGGAACCACGCCTGATCCTCTCACCCGCCCAGGAAGCGCTGGTGGACGCCATGATGGCCCTGGTGCGCCTGCGTGCACACGAGCAGGGCATCAGTCCCGCCATGCTCGCCACCCGCAGGGATCTGGAACGCGTGGTCACCGGCGCCAAACAGGTATCGGTGCTGCGCGGCTGGCGCGGCGCAATGGTCGGGCACGACCTGCAGAACTTGCTCAAGGGCGAACTGTGTCTGTGCGTCCGCGACGGCCTCCTGCTCACACAACCTGTCGCTGCTTCGGCAGAAGAGCCGGAGTACAGCAACTGAAGCCGTTGCCGCACCGGCATTTCATCGGGACAGGCGACACGTTCCGCCCGCATCCGCGCCCCTCGATGAAATCTCCAGATTAGGCGATGGCGCTGATCCCGAGCACCACGAGGGCGATCAGCACCACGGCGATGACCAGAAATACGCCGAAGATGAGTTTGGCCACGCTGGCGGCGCCCCGCGCGATCCCGGTAAAGCCCAGCGCCCCCGCAACGATGGAGATCAGGAGCGCCGTAATCGCCAATTCCAGCATACCGACCTCCTTGCCTGCGCCG
Organism: Gammaproteobacteria bacterium; assembly: GCA_041672765.1. Lineage (GTDB taxonomy): Bacteria > Pseudomonadota > Gammaproteobacteria > JBAYZB01 > JBAYZB01 > JBAYZB01. The sequence goes on from JBAYZB010000434.1 coordinate 2,316, forward strand.
CGTTGGCAATCCTCTCTTAAATCAGCGAAGTACGGCCCCCATTGGACGCTGATCCACGCCGGGACAAGCGCGCGCACAGCCGCGGCGCATGGTGGTGCGCCGACCACACGCCGCGCGCCGCCATCAGTGCAAGGAATGGCGCCTGGTCATGGCGAGGCGTTTGCGTGCCGCCTCCAGCGCGCTACGCTCCGCCTCCTCCCGGGTAATGCCTTCGCCGCGTGCGATTCTGGCGCCGGGGTCCACGTTGTCGATCTCGCACAAATACC
>JBAYZB010000435.1:0-2579 GCA_041672765.1 Gammaproteobacteria bacterium
TTGAGGACTGGAGACAAAATGGGAGTACTGATTAGGAGTCCAATTATATTCATTTTCAAGCCAATGGATATTATGTCGATCTTGTTCAGGACCAGTAACCCACCTAATCGTATCCAGGTAGGTGGGGGTGTCACTGTTATTAGAGTTCATATGAATGGCCAGCAATTCCTCAAAGAACTTTCTCGCTATAAGAGCATTATTGGTAGTTGTGTTCAGCACCGGGTAGCTCACCCAATGCCATCTATCCACATCGTATTGATTCTCGAAGCTATATTCCCAGTGGCGATGCGCGATTGCCGGGATGGTGCCAATATCTACAGGAGTGCCGTCCTCATCCTCGCCGATACCGGCATCAATGCAGGGGGACATTGTTGTAGCGTTCCAAATGGGTTGATAATTTGAATCAAGTTCCGGGTCGCATTGGTAAGTAAACCTTGGCTCATCAGGATCGCTGAAGTTTAGATTGAAACCAGACAAACTGGTTTTATGAATAATATTATAACTTATGCTATACGGGTAGTATCCCGATCCTGAATTGATACTGCACCCGTTGCTGTTTGTAGTGCTTATTACATTATTCTGTATCAATGGATCTTGAACGTTTAGAGTGGGACGAATCGCTCCATAATCTGATGCTCCGTTGGTGCAGGGATAGATTTTTGCGTAACTGTTTTGATAATAATGATCATCGCTTGTTACATCAAACGTATCGTTAAAAGCCAGTTGCCAATCTATTGTGCTTGGATCGGCAAGCGCATAAACGCCTGCTATCCGATGGTTCCCAGACATCAAGTTAGGAGTAAATGAGATATCCCATCCATCCCTAGTGTAGTCTTCGATCTTCGTTCCATCCAAGGATACTGCAAAATGTTCGGACATCGCAATATCTTCAATGGTGAACACTATGCTACCATTATTCTGGATAACCGTTGCATTGATTGCCGGATCAACTATCGAATTTGTAACAATAACACCGGAGCTTGTAGCTGGAACGATGGAGAAGAGTTCACACTGATCGTAACTAGGGTTGCAAACAGGACCATTGGGGCTTTCATTAACACTATAATCAGCCAGTAGAAACGTCGCTGAAATGAGGAATAATGCTGCCATAAAAGCCTGTTTTCCAATTGATTCATGCAAGCTGGCAATCATTGAGTGGATATTGTTTTTTGACCTTGCTAGTCTTTGTAACAACTGTTCTGTTTTTTTGGGGCTATCCCCTCCGAAGCAAAAATGGCCATCTGCCTTAGTCTTGAAATTGGCTGCTAAAAAACTAATGCTAGATTTAGTGTGTGTTAACATAATGGGTCTCAAATTTGTTTTGTATGCATCAGCAGTAACATTTGAATCCTGACCAGGATTGTTCGATCCCAAGTCAGGTACCAGAACCATGAAACCCTATGGAAGGATTTCGCCAAAACCTTTTTATCTTTCGCCTAGCCACCTGTAAAAGGTATCCCACTTTTGATGCAAAGAAAGAGCAGTAGTACGAGGGAGCAACAGATAAGTTATTTCCAATCACGCTTTCAATAAATGCAATTAAACATTTGTCTTAGCTTGTGTCAAGAACTTTTTTCAATCACCTTATGTTATTCTAAATTGCCGTTCCTGTGGCTGTTGGAGATAAATAAGCGCAAAAGCTCCCTTCAACACCGCGCTTTAGCGAGCTGAGTCCCGGGACGGCAGTTCAGAAAGCAATCGATAGCAAAAAAACGGCTTGTTGCCGTAGGCAAGGCAGGAGACAGAGTGCCCATAGTAGCGATAATATTCGGGACAACACAACCCGAAAGGAGTCAAGGGGCACGGGAAGCAGGGTTAATCTTGTATCCAACAAAGACGAAGATTGTCGATACTGAAACAGATATCTTTGAGTTCCTGGGCTATAAGTTCAAGAAACGGATGAAGTTCTCTTCAAACAAGAGCATCAAGAAGTTCAGAGATAATATCAGGAAACACACCAAACGCTGTAACGCACATAGCTTAGAGACCATCTTCAATCGGACAAAACCCATCCAACGAGGATGGTTTGAATATTTCAAGTATGCTTACAAGTACAGCTTCTCCGAGCAAGACGGTTGGATAAGACGCAGACTTCGCAGTATCCTCAGGAAACATGAGAAACACAGATGAATAGCGACGTGTGGCAAAGACAACCAAAGATACCCTAATTCCATCTTTGATAAGTGTGGGTTTTTCTAGTTAATCAAAGGCCACAGGGATTTATGTCGGTCTCTTAAATGAGATACCTGTTTTTTGGAGAGTCGTATGCGGGAAAACCGCACGTATGGTTCGGAGGGAGGGGAGCCAGGCAACGGATCACTCCCCTACACCTATCCTTGTGGCCTATTTCATCAAGAGCATTCTCTTGGTTTTGCTACTTTCGGGGCTGCTGAGGCGGTAGAAATATACGCCGCTGGCCACAGCTCGCTTGTTCTTATCCGTTCCATTCCATACCACGCTGTGGACCCCGGCTTCCATATCCTGATTGACCAGGGTATTGACCAATTGTCCCTTCAGGTTATAGATGTCTAGCCGAACCTTACCGGACTTGGGTAAGGCATAGGTGATGGTGGTACTGG
>JBAYZB010000436.1:0-2569 GCA_041672765.1 Gammaproteobacteria bacterium
GTATGAGGTAGCCAAAGAATTTTTGCCCGTACAATTGAATGAAAAAGCCCGTTTATACTTGTATTATGGGATTTTGACCGATACAAATCGATTCCATTTTATTCATTCTCATCAGGCAGCTCCATTAATGAAGCGAGTTTCACTTTTGTTGGAACCCGGAGATCTTTCACCCTTCGACATTACAAATGATGTATACCGTTATTCCGAAAGTGAAGTTCGTATCGATGGCTTTATTAAACTACAATACGAAAGACCGATTCCTCAATTAGCATTCATAAAAATTACTCAAAGTCTTTTGGAGGAGAAGGGTTGGATTTTCGGAGAGGTACGCGGGAAGGTTAATTCCATGATGGGAATTTCTGGTGTTCGAGTCTGGGCTTTGTTTATTGAAAATATTGTTGAAAACAAAATTCATGTTGAACTTCGCTCCTCCCAGCCAACCATAAATACCCTAGCTCATAAATATGGCGGGGGAGGTCATCGTTTAGCAAGTGGTTGTAAGTTAGAAAACTGGGACATTGCTCAAGCTCTCATTGAAGATTTAAAGATTGTTGCAACTGAGGAATAGAAAAAGGATTTACCGCATCGGTAAATCCTTTTTAGGAAAATTATGGGATGTTATAGTATGGTACGAATCGTAGGAATAAAAGCTCCTTGCCGTTTTAATTTTGGCTCGAGTAGGCGAAGAAGAAAAAATGTCAGAAAAGCTAGAACAATGCAGCCGACCGCAGCAATGGCTTGAGACGTTTCAAAGGGGAGGAAGCTAGTAGCTCTTTCTAAGAGGATATAACCTAAGAACAGAGTCAGAAGAGGAACTGTATAAGTTACCAGTGCTGCTTGAAGTCCGGTTTCCCCTTTCAAATCCAGTTCTACCAAGTCCCCGATTTGTGCATTGGCTTCGTTGGTTGCCTGAATCTCGATTTCTTTATTCTCGCTTTGCCCCAAAGAGCAAGCTCGACAACTTTGACAAGCAGATTGTCGTACTAAACGGACGCATGCATAGGGTCCTTCGATTCTAATGATGGTGCCAGTGGGTATCATGATAAGCTCCTTTACGAAAGATTCATCAATCTTTAAGATTTTGATGTGAGTTAGTCACAAACATGATGTAAAATTATGCTATAATAAAGCAACAAATCAATAGAGGTGATAACATGTTTTGGTATGATTCAACATATTTGCTTTTAATTCCTGCTATGATCATTGCTATGTGGGCTCAAGCAAAGGTGAGCACTGCTTTAACCCATTGGAAAACGATTCGAGCTTCTGCCAGTATCACAGGAGCCCAGGTTGCGAGAGCGCTCTTAGACCAGCACCAATTAGCCCAAGTCCCTGTAGAAATCACCAGTGGAAATATGGGAGATCATTACGACCCCATGAAAAGAACAGTACGTTTATCTCCAGAGATTTTTCAAGGGTCGAGTATTGCAGCTTTGAGTGTAGCTGCACATGAAACGGGTCACGCAATTCAACATAAAGAAGCATACGCATTCCTGGCTTTTCGAACCGCTGTATTTCCTTTGGCCAATTTTGGGTCTTCGTTAGCGTTTCCTTTATTTATTGCTGGCCTGATTTTGAGTTTTGATGTTTTAATCAATGTTGGTATTGTATTGTTTTCGTTTGCGGTTTTATTTCAAATCATTACCTTACCGGTAGAATATAACGCCTCGTCGAGAGCAAAAAAAATGCTGACACAAGGAGGGTATGTTTCTCAGGAAGAGCTCTCCGGCGTTCAAGATGTATTAAACGCGGCCGCTCTGACCTATGTAGCGGCAGCATTTATGGCAGTGATGCAATTACTTCGTTTGCTATTGCTTAGCAGAAATCGCCGCCGATAGAAAAAATGTGTTGAAAGAGTCGCAGTGGCCTAAGGGTTGCCGCTGCGACTCTTTTTTATTGCTTGATCACAGTCAGGGTCTGTAAGGAATGATTGTCACAGACAATGTTACCGCCAAATTTTCGGACTTGCATCAAGTATTCGAGAATTTCCACTTCGATAATCTCACCCGGTAACAAAACAGGTACACCCGGAGGATAAACAGTAACCGTCTCACCACTTATGCGTCCAACCGATTGATTGAAATCAACAAGTTCTTTCTCAGCAAACCATGCTTCTCTTGGAGTTAAAGCGATATTGGGTTGAAGAGCTGCCCAAGGTGCTTCTGTCAGAAGTGGGAAAGGTTCAGCAGTTGTATCGAGGGTTTTCGCGAAAGCTCGCAAACTGGCTTCGATTGCGTCAAAGTGTTCTTCTTCATCTGCAAGTGTCAGCATCAGTAGAACACCACCGCTGTCTGCTAATTCGGGTTCTAAACCGTGAAGTCTCAAGAGATTGGCTGCTTGGAAACCGGACAATCCGAACGGAGCTGTCCTGAGATATAGCTTACCGATGTCTTGGCCTGCAACATGTTGTAGTGGTAATTCATCTAACTCCAAAAATTTCAGTGGAGTATCATGATTTAGTCTTTCCTTCATAATTGCAGTTAATTCTAAGGAGCGCGTCAGTTTTTCGGGGCCATCATTAGCCATTTGGGCCATAGCTCCCTCCAAACTTAGCAGCAGAATATAGGAA
>JBAYZB010000437.1:0-2568 GCA_041672765.1 Gammaproteobacteria bacterium
CGTTGGTTTGTTTCCGCTTACCAAAGGCGCTACTTCCGGAATTGTCATTCCTCGTTACGGGGAGCAGGCGAACCGGGGGTATTTTCTGGAAAATGGAGGATATTACTGGCATATTAATGATTATTTCGACCTGAAAGTGTTGGGAGATATCTATACACGGGGTTCATGGGCCATAAAACCTTCGTTACGCTATAAATTGCGGTACCGTTATAGTGGAAACTTCAGTTTTAGTTATGCGTTGAATAAAGTGGGGCAGCCCAATACTACCTCCTACCAGGAATCTACCGATTTTCGTATCCGGTGGAGCCACCAGCAGGATCCCAAGGCCCGGCCTAACAGTACTTTCTCTGCAAATGTGAACATTGTAAGTAACAACTTTAATAAATATACCCCTTCTTCTACCCGCGATTATCTCTCCAATACCTACAGCTCCAGCGTTTCGTATCAGGCTAATCTTTTTCAGAACCGTGCTAACCTGACCCTCAATTCCGGGCTCACGCAGAATACTTCTACCCGGTCGCTAAAAGTAACCTTACCCGCGATGACACTGAATGTGAATCGCTTTTATCCGCTTAAAAGAAGAAATCCCGTGGGAAAAAAAAGGTGGTATGAAGATATCTCCGTGCAATATAATATGGTGGCAGAAAATTCTTTAAATACCATCGATTCGGTTTTGCTGATGAATTATGAAAACGGCACCTTGCCCCAACAGTTTAATAACGGAATGCGCCATACGGTTTCGGCTCAAAGCCCCATACGGATCTTGAAGTACCTGAATATGACCAATTCGGTAAGTTATTCCGACCGTTGGTATCTGCAGCATGTGGAGCAAAGCTGGAACAGCGATACCCTTTTTAATGGCAACGACACCCTGGTAGGGTACGTACAAACCGATACCATTCCGGGCTTTATCAGCGGCAGAGATTATAGCGTCTCTTCCAGTATCTCCACAAAGATTTATGGTATGGTCGCCTTTAAAAAAAGTCCGTTGCGGGCCATACGGCATGTGGTCACCCCTTCGGTGAGCTTGAGTTACCGCCCCGATTTTGGAAAAGAACAATATGGATATTACAGAACGTATTATAACCCGGAAGCGGATCAAATGGTCACCTATTCGGTTTTCAATGCCGGAGGCTATTCTTCGGTGTACGGAGGAGTATCAACGGGCGAGTCGGGTAGGGTGAATTTTAAAATCGATAATAATCTGGAAATAAAAATCAGAGATAAAAGCGATACCCTTACAGGGACAAAAAAGGTAAAAATTATCGATAATCTCTCCCTCTCAACGGCCTATGATATTGCCCGCGACTCCCTGAACTGGGATCCCCTTTCGTTCTCGGGTCGGACAAAATTATTTAACCTTATTAATATCAATTATTCGGCCCGTTATAACCCCTATTATGTCGATTCTCTGGGGCATTCGATCAATACTTTTCAGTATTCAGTGAATAAACGCCTGTTCCGAAAGGAAAATATGTCCCTCCGTTTTAGTATGAGTTATTCCATCAGCTCTTCTAAATTAAACAGCAGCAGAAAGGCAAAACAATCCCCAAATCCATCCCCCGATATTTCCTCTTCTCCTTATGGTACTGAGGAGGAAAAACTGGAAGTATCGGAAAATCCGGAAATGTACCTCGACTGGAATAATAGCTGGAATTTAAGCCTTTCTTATAATCTTAACCTCGGAAATACTTTTCGCTATACTAATTATGAAGTTACGGAGATACCGAATTATGTGCATACCATGAACCTCCGGGGGGATATTAATATTACCCCGAAATGGAAGTTGGGATTTAATACCAACTACGACCTTCAAACTTTTGAACTCTCCTATACACAATTAAATATCTACCGCGATTTGCACTGCTGGGAGATGCGTTTCAACTGGACGCCTCTGGGAACCCAAAAAGGCTGGAATTTTACCCTGAATGCCAAGTCGCAATTGCTTCAGGATCTGAAGCTTACCAAAAAGAAAGACTTCCGTGATTATTAGGTTTTCAGGCGTATTGCAAATTTCTTTTACGGCCTGAATTTCCCTGTATATTTCGTTAGGAAATACTTTGTAATGATGTGTGGCCGTGTTTTTTTATTTTTTAACTCACCCTATGGGCCGCGTGCGGAAAACGAAGAAGGCAACTCCGGGCGGAACTGCCTTCTTTCCAACAACCAAACAGAACTATTTACAGTAGTAAAATAGATCACGTAACAGTAGGAGTGTTACGAATATCGCCTGCTTTGCAAACTATATGCCAGAGCAGGCAATGCAACCGCATTTGCCCGGATGTAAGGGTTATAGCCGGATGACAGGGGCTGTTTTTATTTGCATTGCCGCAAAAAGGGAAAGAGGAGTGTGTTATTTTAATGTATTGGTGCGGATTTACAGGGTTGTGTTTTTTCATGAAATAGTTATACATTTGAAGGTAATTTTTAACCCACAATAACACCTGTATGAAACGTATAATCCACACTGAAAATGCACCAAAAGCAGTAGGCCCTTACAGCCAGGCTGTTCAGCAAAACGGAATGTTGTTTATCTCCGGCCAGATTCCTGTTCATCCTGCTACAGGT
>JBAYZB010000438.1:0-2568 GCA_041672765.1 Gammaproteobacteria bacterium
GTTGCTGGAAACGGGCGAGATACCCACCGTGGAGGGCCAGCCATCCGCCCGCGCGGCGTGATCGCTCAAGGAGGCGCACCATGAAGGCCCTGTGCTGGTTCGGTGCGGAAGACGTGCGTGTGGAGATAGTGCCCGATCCGACGCTTCTTAACCCGCGCGATGCGATCGTCAAGGTGACGCGCGCCGCCATTTGCGGCTCGGACCTGCACCTCTACGGTGGCTACATTCCGACCATGCACAAGGGCGACATCCTCGGCCACGAGGCGATGGGAGAGGTGGTGGAGGTGGGGACGGAAGTGCGCAACCTGAGGGTCGGTGACCGCGTGGTGATCCCGTTCACGATCAGTTGCGGCCAGTGCGAGTACTGCCAACGCGGGCTGTTTTCGCTTTGCGACAATTCCAACCCCAAGGCGTGGATCGCGGAGAAGTTCTTCGGCTACACGCCGGCCGGCATCTACGGGTATTCGCATCTGGTGGGCGGGTACGCGGGCGGACAGGCGGAGTATCTGCGCGTGCCGTTCGCCGGCTCCGGTCCGCTCAAGGTGCCGGATAGCCTCAGCGACGAGCAGGCACTGTTCCTCTCGGATATTTTCCCCACCGGCTACCAGGCGGCGGAGAACTGCGACATCGAGCCAGGCGACATCGTTGCCGTCTGGGGCTGCGGCCCCGTCGGGCAATTCGCGATTCAGAGCGCGCTCATGCTCGGCGCGGAACGCGTCATCGCCATCGATCGCGTGCCGGAACGACTGGAAATGGTTAGACGTCAAGCGGACGGGCGCACCGAGGTGTTGAACTACGAGCATGTCGATGTGCAGGACGCACTGAAAGAGCTCACCGGCGGTCGCGGGCCGGATTCGTGCATCGATGCGGTAGGCATGGAGGCGCATGGCACGGGACCGGCCGGCTGGTACGACCGGGCCAAGCAGGCCGTCATGCTGGAAACCGACCGGCCTACCGCGCTGCGCGAGATCGTCATGGCCTGCGCGAAGGGCGGCACGGTTTCCATCGCCGGCGTATACGGCGGTGTGGACGACAAAATCCCCATGGGTGCGGCGTTCAACAAGAGCCTCACCTTCAAGATGGGGCAGACCCATGTGCAGCGCTACATGCCGCTGCTGCTGGAACGCGTCGAGCGCGGCGACATCGATCCTTCCTTCGTCATCACGCACCGCTTGCGGCTGGACGACGCACCCGAGGGGTACCGGATCTTTCGCAACAAGCAGGATGGCTGTGTCAAGGTGACGTTGGCGCCTTCTTGAGGGCCGGCAGCGTGTCTGTGTCGGTCATGGCGACCTCTTGCGTCTGTTCCGCCTGGCCGCGTTGGTCGTCGTCGGATCGTTCCGCTTTCACGATGAGCGCTGCCGCGGCGCCGAACAGCAGGAGCAATGCGCCGCCGATGGCCAAGTCGAAGAAACCCTTCATCCTTTTCTTGTTTCCGTTGCGCATCCGCATGGTTTTTCTCCTCTTCGATCGGGCAATAGCCGCCCTGGATGAAAGAAGGAGAATGACCCGCTTCTAATGATGAACGGATGACGGTTATTGCAGATCATTCCCGTTGTGTCGTGCCGCGACAGTCTGTGCGCCAGTCTTTCGGCGATCCCGCCGATGGCCACAACTCCCGAACCGTTTCCGCTTGGCGTATTTCCCCATGCGAGGTATCGAAACTTGGCGGCCCGCGCCGCGTACGGCAGCGGGAAACGCCAACGTTGCCCGAAAAAATCTCGCAAAGTTTTGAGACCGTGACCGGTGCAAGTGGTTCAGTATCCGCTTATCGGCTGGGGTGAGGACGGACTTCTATACTTCTTGTCAGGTAAACCACCCAGGCAGGAGAACACATCATGACGGATCGCCATCTCATCCTCGTCACCGGCGCGACCGGTGCCCAGGGCGGCAGTGTCGTCCGGCATTTGCTCGCGCGCAACGAATTCAAGATCCGGTGCCTTACGCGCAATCCCGATTCGGATCAGGCGGCTGCGCTGCGCCAGGCCGGCGCGGAGGTGATCAAGGGGGATCTGGAGGACGCCGGCAGCCTGCGCGCAGCGCTCGCGGGCTGTTATGGCGCGTTTGGGGTGACCAATTATTGGGAGCACTTCGGGCGCGAGTACGACCAGGGCAGGAATCTGGTGGATGCGGTCGCCGAGTCGGGCGTACAGCACTTCGTGTTCAGCACCCTGCCATACGCGAAAAAAATCACCAATGGGGCGCTGGAGGTCCCGCACCTGGACACGAAGGGCATGCTGGAGGAATACGCGCGCCAGCGCATTCCGGAGACCACGTTCGTGCATGTGGCCTATTACTTCGATAATTTTCTCACCCACTTCATGCCGCGCCGGCTGGCCGATGGCGGCTTCGCCTTCGGCTTTCCGCAGGGCGATACGCCGTTGGCGGGCGTGGCGGTGGAGGATGTGGGCGGCGTGGTAGCGGCGATCTTCGCGCATCCGGAGCGCTACAAGGCGCGCACGGTGGGCATCGTCGGCGACGATCTGCCACCCAAGGATTATGCGGACATCATGACCGCGGTATTGGGCCGGCAGATCGTCTACCACTATGTCCCGCGCGAGACCTTCG
>JBAYZB010000439.1:0-2564 GCA_041672765.1 Gammaproteobacteria bacterium
AATCAACGCGCGTCAGGCGCGGTTGGACGAGCAGTATTCCAAGGCCTATGAGCGCTACCTGTTTCAGTTTACGAAGTTGCAGGCGCTGCAGTCGCAGATGGGCCAGACGATGGACATGTTCGCCAGTCTCACGCCCTTCGTGATGACGAGCGGACGCTAACCGCAATTGGGAGATGACAGCCGTGAGCTATGAGGCCTACCGAGGCTACCACGAGGTCAATCTGAACGCACAAGCCGCACAGGCATCCCCCGTGCAACTGGTGCTGATCCTGATGGATGGGTTGCTGGAGGAACTGGCGCGCGCACGGGCGCACATCGAAGCCAAGCGTTATGAAATGAAGGCGAAGAGCCTCGACAAGTGTGTGGACATCCTCAACGGCCTGGCGAGTGCGCTCGATCTGGAAAGCGGCAGCGAGGTCGTGGAGAACCTCGGCCGGCTTTATGACTACTGCGCGGAACGGCTGTACCAAGCGGGGATCAAGCTCGATCCAGGCATCATCGACGAGGTGGTGGGTTTGATCACCACCCTCAAGCATGGCTGGGAAGGGGTGCAGGCGAAACATGGATAGGGCCGCCGTGCTGTCGAAGTTGACCGACCGCCTGAACGATGCGGTGGCGGCGCGCGATTGGGACGCCGTGGCCGCCGTCGACGGCACCCTGGCCAAGGAGTTGCCGACGCTGGTGGCGCAGGGAGCGTGGAGCGCCGCTGAGCGCGAAGCATTTGCCAGGTTGCGCCAGGCGCATCGGAAGGCCATGGACGACTGTGGCGTTGAAGTCGATTGGTTACAGGAGCGACTGCGCAGGATGCGCGTGGACAAGGAAGGCTGGCTCGCCTACGCCGAAAACGGCGAACTCGACGAGGGTAGAGATGAATTTTCCGCTTCCAGTTAACGTGCTGTCTGCGTCATCCCCGCCGCCGGCCGGGGCTGATACGGTGCGTGTCTCGCATGAGTCGGTACCGGCTGCGGCGTTCGTGAACGCAATGCGCGGATCAATATCCTCTGAAGCAAGCGTTGCTGCCACGGTGCTCGAACAGCAGCTTCCGGGCGCGGGCGGCGAGGCGGGCCCCGCAACGGGGCAAGAAACCGGTTCCGGCACGGAAATCGATCCTGTGCTGCTCAGCATGAGCATGCCGGTACTGGGAGAGCCGATCGATTGGCGCACGGCCAAGGGCGGCGCGTTGGAACCGGATGGGGCAGGGACCGCTCACGGTGCGTCGGAATCTGACGGGTACAGGACGGCTTACGGCGCGGCACAGTCCGATGCTGCGGTGGCGGGCACTGGCGCAGGGGACGGGCGGGCGCAGGCGCTTGCGATGTTGGCGTCGGTGTCCGGCGTGCCGGTCGGCACCGGCAACCTCGCCGCTCCGCAGGAAAACGCGAGTGGTGTGGACTTACACACGTTTGTGCCGCGCCCGCCGGCCGCGACGCTCCCGGGGGCGCATCCACACCAATTCCATCCGCATGAGATTGCGGCTTCTACGGCGACCTCCGCCCCGCCGCCCCGTAGCGGGACGATGGAAGGCAATGGAAGCGCCTCTTGGCAGATTGCGGTGGATTCGGAGCGGGCCGGGCGTGTTGAAGCCGCGTCCACCCTTTCTGGCGCCGCGGAAGGAGGGGCGAGTGCTCTGGCCGGTCGGGCGCTCTCCGCTTTGGGTGTGCCGGGCACCTCTCAGGCGGCTGTCGAGACGGGGTCAGGCGGCACGGTCAAGTTGCCCGCCGACACGCCAGCGCAATGGCGTCAGCCGTTGCTCGATGCGTTGGGCGATCGGCTGCAGGTGCAGGTCGGCCGCCGTGTCGAGCAGGCAACGATTCGTCTCGATCCGCCCATGCTCGGGACCATCGAGATTCTCGTGCGGCACGAGGCGGGCAGCCTTCAGATTCAACTGATCGCCTCGAACGGCGAGGTGCTGCGCCAGTTGCATGGCCTCAGCGATGCACTGCGTCAGGATCTGATCCACCGTCAATATGGCGACGTGGCGGTGTTGGTATCCGATTCCGGCCGGGATGGCGAAGGCCGCCCGAAACGGCACGGGATGCCGGAACCCGAGCAGCCGGGCCAAGCCCTCGCTGAAGCCGAAACCGGTCAGGTGCCGGATGCGTTTGGATTAACACACGACATCGTTTGATCGCAATGGACAAGGTTGAAACGAACAACAAGAAAAAGAAGGTAACCGTCCTGATTCTTGTCGCGGTGCTGAGCATCGCTGGTGCGGCGGGGCTGTACTTTTATCCCCTCTACGCCAGCCGGCTCGTCGCCCAGCCGGTGGAATACAAATACTTCACGCTCGAAAAGGTGATCGTAATGCTGCGTGCGCAGGAAGGCGGCGCCTTGTCGCATTACCTGGCGCTCGATCTGGTGTTCAAGACGACGCCAGAGCAGGAGAAAAAGAGCAAGGAATATTCGCCGCTCTACCGCAGTATCGCAGTCAAGGCGCTGTCCGCGCACACGGCAGATGCAGTGCGTCTGATGACAGTCGAGCAGTTGACGGCGGATCTGAACCGCGCCTTCGACGAAGGGTTTTCGCAGGAGAATCTGGCGAAGCCGTTTGCGGAAGTGATGAT
>JBAYZB010000440.1:0-2561 GCA_041672765.1 Gammaproteobacteria bacterium
GGTCCAGCACCAGCGCTGCCGCCTCTCGTTTGAGCTCAGTTGAAAAACTTCTTCTTGCCATCTGAACACCTCGGTTTCGGGCAGGTTAACACCCTATCTCGGTGTCCAGGAGCATTAGGCCACATCATCTTTGCGTCTTCGCGTTGAGTAGTTGATCGGCGAGAAGCGGTACATCTACCCATATCGGGAAGGGGTTGGTTCTGGTATCCTCCTCTATACTTGACCAGTTCTAAAAAGTTTTGTGCATCGGTCTGAATTGCGGGGGAGGCATGCGTCCGTCTCAGTTGCTTGCGATCATGGAGCGGGAGTTCTTGAGCGCCCGGAGCGGCCAGCATACGCCGGTGATGCTGTGGGGGCCGCCGGGAGTCGGCAAGTCGCAGATGGTAGCCCAGGTGGCGGCGCGTTACGGCGTTATGGTGATCGACATCCGTCTGTCGCAGATGGAGCCCAGCGATCTGCGCGGCATCCCGTTCCGGTCGGGCGAGCTGGTGGAGTGGGCGGTGCCCGCCATGCTGCCGGACCGGGAACGGCATGGCGCGGCGGGCATCCTGTTCCTGGACGAGATCAATGCGGCCCCGCCGAGCGTTTCTGCCGCGGCTTATCAGTTGATTCTCGACCGCCGCCTGGGGGCCTACCAAGTGCCGGAGGGCTGGGCGATCTTTGCCGCCGGCAACCGCCAGGGCGACCGGGGCGTGACCTATATCATGCCCGCGCCGCTGGCCAACCGCTTCTCCCACTATGAAGTGGAGCCCAGCCTGGATGATTGGGTGACCTGGGCCTACGGCAACGGCATCGACGAGCGGCTGATCGCCTTCCTGCGCTTCCGGCCGGAACTGCTGTTCGATTTCGATCCCGCTCATAATCCGGTGGCCTTCCCCTCGCCCCGTTCCTGGGAGTTCGCGCACCGCGCGCTGCAGAAGTTTGGCGACCAGCCGGACTTGCTGAGTCCCGCGCTGCAGGCCTGCGTGGGGCCGGCGGCCGGGATCGAACTGGCCGCGTTCGTGGAGAACCTGGACAAGCTGCCGGATCTCGATGCCATCGTGCGCGGCGATCCGATGCCGGTGCCGCGCGAGATCGACCTGCAGTACGCGGTCGCCTCTGCCCTGGTGGGCCGCGCCCTGCGTGCCAAGGGCACGCCCCAGGCGCAGGAGGTCTACGACAACATCCTTGCTTACGCCGCGAATTTCCCGCAGCGGGAGATGGGCGTGATGCTCGTGTCCGACATGCATCGCGCCATCGGCCAGGAGCTGTTCGCGGTGCCGCAGTTCTCGCGCTGGGCCAAGTCGGTGGCCGATGTGATGTTGTACGAGATGTAAGCGGCGCATGGCGCCGAGGTTGCGCGTATGACCCGGGATCAAGGCAAGCAAACAAACGGACCCGGCGCGCCGCAGGAGTGCGCGCCGGCAACGGCGCAGGCGGACGCGGTCGAACGCAAGCTGAGCGCCGCGCGCACGCGCCTGATCCTGGACAAGCCCTTCCTGGGGGCGCTGGTACTGCGCCTGCCCATGATCGCGGCGGATTCCAAGTGGTGCCGCACCACGGCGACCGATGCCCGCGCCTTCTACTACAACCCCGAGTACATCGCCGCCCTGCGGCTGGACGAGGTCCAGTTCATGCTCGCCCACGAGGCGCTGCACTGTGCGCTTTCCCATTTCGCCCGGCGTGAGCATCGGGTCAAGCTGCGCTGGGACATCGCCTGCGATCTCGCCATCAATCCGCTGCTGGTGAAGGACGGGCTCAAACCGCCGCCGGGGACGCTCCTGGCGGAAGGCTTCGATGGCATGACCGCCGAGGAGATCTACCCCTACGTTGACGAGAACCCGGAGCAGGAGACGCTGGACGACCATCTCTATGACAGCGAGAGCGACACCGGCGGCGGCAGTGGCACGGGCGAGCGCAGCGCAGAGGCGCAAGGCCGTCAAACGCAGGAAGGCCGGGAGGGGGCTGCCGGCGGCGCGCCGCCGCCCAGGCCGCTGGATGCGGGCGAGAAGGAACGGCTTGCGGTGCAGTGGCGCCAGCGTATGGCGGGCGCGGCGCAGCAGGCCATGATGGCGGGCAAGCTGGGCGGGGCGCTGGCACGCATGGTGAATCATCTGCTCCAGCCGCAACTGCCCTGGCGCATGCTGCTCGCGCGTTACATGACGGCCACGGCGCGCACCGATTACAGCTACACGCGTCCTTCACGACGCGAAGGTGCGGCAGTGTTGCCCAGTCTGCGCAGTTCCCAGATCGATCTGGTGGTCGTGCTCGATACGAGCGGTTCCATCGCGGGCGCCGAGATGGACGAGTTCCTCTCGGAAGTGAACAGCATCAAGAGTCAGGTGAACGCACGTGTCACGCTGCATGCGTGCGACGTGGCCCTGGCCGACGACGGGCCTTGGTTGTATGAGCCTTGGGAAGAGTTTCGGCTGCCGCGGGAGTTCCGGGGTGGGGGCGGCACTTCGTTCCGGCCGGTCTTCGAATGGCTGGAGCGGGAGGGCAGACGGCCGGACCTGCTGGTGTACTTCACCGATGCCCAGGGCGAGTTCCCGCCGCAGGAGCCGGATTATCCGGTGCTCTGG
>JBAYZB010000441.1:0-2542 GCA_041672765.1 Gammaproteobacteria bacterium
CGGCATATAACGGCAGCGGAGAATATTCCATGATCAAGGCTGCCGCCCAAATGGGCTGGCTCGATGAAGAGAAATCCATGCTGGAAAGTCTGACTGCGATCAAGAGAGCCGGTGCGGACATCATAATTACTTACTGGGCAAAACAATTCGCGGCGTTGCTGAAAAGATAGGCGAGGGAAACGTTTTGGGTCATATCATAAAGCATCCTGGAAACCAGGTTCGCATGATTGCCTGGGAAGTGACGCGCAGCTGCAATCTTAATTGCGTCCACTGCCGGGCGGCGTCTCATCGCGGGCCTTATCCGGGAGAACTGTCTACCAAACAGTGCTTTCGCCTGATCGACGATATTGTGAGTGTTTCCAAACCGGTCATTATTCTGACCGGCGGCGAACCACTGTTGCGGCCGGATATTTTCGAAATTGCAGCTTATGGAACCCAAAAAGGTCTGCGTATGGTCCTGGCGACCAACGGCACGCTGGTGGATGAGGCAAGTGCGCGCAGAATGATCGAAAGTGGTATCCAGAGAGTCAGCATCAGTATCGACGGCAAAGACGCACAAAACCACGATATGTTTCGAAACCAGCCCGGCGCGTTTGACGGCGCGATCAGGGGCATTGAAGCCATGAAATCCGTCGGGATGGAATTTCAGATTAATACCACCATCACGAACACTAATTTACATCAGATAAAAGATATTCATTCCCTGTCGCTGAACATCGGGGCAGCCGCACATCACATCTTTTTGCTGGTGCCCACGGGGCGCGGCAAGGATTTGGCCGAACAGGCCATTACGGCGGCCGATTATGAAAAAACGCTGATGTGGTTTTATCAGGAAAGCCTGACGTGCGAAATTCAGCTCAAGGCGACATGCGCGCCGCACTATTTCCGGATTATGCACCAGAACAGACCCGTAGGAAATAAACCGGTCAAAAAAGCGGGGGGCCATTTTCACGAATCCACCCGCGGGTGCCTTGGAGGAATCACGTTTTGTTTCATTTCCCACGTCGGACAGGTTCAGCCCTGCGGCTATCTCGAACTGGATTGTGGAAATGTACAAAAGAAGAGTTTTGGAGAGATATGGGATAGCTCCGAGGTGTTTCGCAATCTCCGGGATTACAGCAAGTATGGCGGCAAATGCGGCCGTTGTGAGTTTATCAAGGTTTGCGGCGGCTGCCGTGCGCGGGCGTATGAGGCGACGGGGGATTATTTGGCGGAAGAGCCGTTGTGTCTGTATAAGCCGAAATGTTAATATCACTATGTCCTCTTCGTGTGTCATACCGACGTAAATGTGTTGACCGCTGAAATTAAGTTTGTTACCTTTTTCCATGGCAAGTCTCCTTTCAGGTTTATTTGTGTTTTGGCGAACAAAATATACCATTTACAAATGAGACTTGCCTTTGTATTTTTTTATCATAAGGTCTGAACGTATGTGAGGAATCTTAATGCATTGTATTTATTGAAAACAAGATTTCTCGCGGAGTTTATCCTGAGCATAGCCGAAGGGCTTCGAAATGACATAATAACGAATTATGACACAATCTGCCCTCCAAAGGGGGACAGGAAACGGCGTTTTGCCTTGCCCCTTGCTCCTTGTACCTTGCTCCTTTTACCTCTACTGCAGGGAAACCGCGTTGCGGCGCAGAATGTCCGTGATATTCTTCTGGGAATCTTTAAGAACAAACTTCAGATAATTGATATTCTTTTCAATGGAATCTTCATAGACATTGCCGTCGATATTCCAGCGTTCTTTAAAGTGGTGGTTCATAAACCGGTTGACATTGCTGTATTCGTTTTCAAAAAGCGATTTCGTCCGTTTGTAAAAACTGACCGTTTTGCGGAAAAGGTCGATCTCGCTGTCAAAGCCCGGCACGCCACCTTCCGTAAATTCATCGTAAAGCAGAAGCAGTTTTTCCAGGTACAGGCGGTCTGCCATCTGACCCAGCAAATCCGCTGTGCCCAGCATTTTGCCGAGCAGGGCGATATTTTCCGAATGGAACGTTTGATCGTCAATAGTCGTGTTAAATTCCGTGCAGCTGACGATGTCGCGAAAATTCTTCATTTCGCCATTAAAATATGGATTGCCGGCAAAGTAGTTTTCAATAAACTGAATGCTTCTTTGCGTATGAATGAGCGTGTACTTGGCCCCTGTGCCCCTGAGGTCATCGACGGACTGAATATAGCCGGTATCGTGCATCAGCGCGCTGATCAATCCCAGGTTAATCTCCAGTTCTGAAAAACGGACCCCCTGAAGCGTTGCGCCGTGCATGAGTCGCGCCATTGCCAGCAGGACCATCATCGTATGACGGAAATCATGATAATATGTGTTGCAGGCCTGATAACCGGGATAGTCTCCGGCGTAGAGTTTCTGAATGTCCCTGAAGCTCTGGACGAACAATTTTTCGCTCAATCCCGGCTTCATTGAAACCGCAAGATGAATCACTTCATTGAGCGTCACTTCGGGATTGGATGAATCCACCAATCCTGAAAGCTGGAACATCCCTTCCATAGCTTCCCCCTGACATCGACCTTATGCACTTACGTT
>JBAYZB010000442.1:0-2532 GCA_041672765.1 Gammaproteobacteria bacterium
CGATCGCCTTCGCCACCTGCTCGGTGGTACGGCCATGGGCAATCAGCTCGTGCGCCGAAGGCATGTCGATGCCGTACACGTTCGGGTAACGCACCGGCGGCGCGGCCGAGGCGAAATACACCTTGCGCGCGCCGGCGTCCCGCGCCATCTGAATGATCTGCTGCGACGTGGTGCCGCGCACGATGGAGTCGTCCACCAACAGCACATTCTGGCCCCTGAACTCCAGTTCGATGGCGTTCAGCTTCTGGCGGACCGATTTCTTGCGCTGCTTCTGCCCCGGCATGATGAAGGTGCGGCCGATGTAGCGATTCTTGATGAAGCCCTCGCGATACTTCACCCCCAGCTTGTAGGCAAGCTGCAGCGCCGAGGTGCGGCTGGTGTCCGGGATCGGAATCACCACGTCGATGTCGTGATCCGGCCATTCACGCAGGATCTTGTCGGCAAGTTTTTCGCCCATGCGCAATCGCGCCTTGTACACGGACACGCCGTCGATCATGGAGTCGGGACGGGCCAGATACACGTACTCGAAGATGCAGGGCGAATAGACCGGGTTCTCGGCGCATTGGCGCGCATAGACCCGCCCCTCCATGGACACGAACACCGCCTCGCCCGGCTCGATGTCCCGGACCAGTTCGAACCCAAGCGCGTCCAGCGCTACGCTCTCCGACGCGAATATGTACTCGGGCCCCTGTTCCGTCTCGCGCTTGCCGAACACGATGGGGCGGATGGCGCGCGGATCGCGGAAGCCGACGATGCCGTAGCCGGTGATCATCGCCACCGCGGCGTAGGCGCCCCGGCAGCGCTGGTGCACGCCCGCGATGGCCTCGAAGATGTCGTTCTCGTCGATGCGCAGCTTGCCCTGCTTCTGCAGTTCGCTTGCGAACACGTTCAGCAGGATCTCGGAGTCGGAGTCGGTATTGATGTGGCGCAGATCTTCTACGAACAGGTCGCGTTTCAATTCTTCGGCGTTGGTAAGGTTGCCGTTGTGCGCCAAGCTGATGCCGTAGGGCGAGTTGACGTAGAACGGCTGCGCCTCGGCGGAACTGGAGCAGCCCGCGGTGGGATAGCGCACATGGCCGATGCCCATGGTACCCAGCAGCTTGATCATGTGGCGCGTCTGGAACACGTCGCGCACCAAGCCGTTGTCCTTGCGCAGGTACAGCTTCCCGTCGTCGCAGGTCATGATGCCCGCCGCATCCTGCCCGCGATGCTGCAGCACCGTGAGCCCGTCGTACAGCGCCTGGTTCACGGGAGTCTTGCCGACAATTCCGATGATACCGCACATGGGAGGATTACCTCGCAAAGACCTGTTCAGAAGGGCGAAAAACGGGATCGACCGCTGTTGTTCGTTCGTTATCCACAGCGGGAACCCGCTCACTCATAGACGAAATAGGCCGCGACATTCGACGGCATATGACCGCGCAGCCAAACGGCCGCATCCTGGAAGTGCACGAGAAGCACCGACTGTCTCCACCACGGATCCTTGGGTACCGGGGTAAAGCCCGCCAGCAGCACCAGCAGCGTCACGATCGCCGCCCCCCGCGCCACCCCGAACAAGACGCCTATCATGCGGTCGGTACCGGACAGCCCGGTCTTCTGGACCAACTGCCCGGCCAGATAATTCACTACCCCACCCACCAGCAGGGTCAACACCATCAGGGTCAGGAAGGCCACCGCCAGGCGCACCGAGGGAACGGAGATATAAGGCTCCAGCAGTTCGGCGCCACGCTCGAAAAAATGGAACGCTACCCAGAACGCCGCGATCCATGCCGCCAACGACAGCGCCTCGCGGACAAACCCGCGCATCACGCTGATCAGAGCGGACAAGCCGATGATGCCGAGAATTGCATAGTCGACCCAGATCATCGTCGCGTAGACCTACTCAAACACTGAAGCCGACCAGCGAAACGGAAAGGCGGATTACAGGACTTTTCATTGCACAATTTTACCAGAACGGCGCCGCGGGAGTTGGGCGAAAACTGTCCGCGGCGTTCATGCCGGACCTACGGATACTGCTGCACGATACCCTGCAGCTTCTTCTCCTTCTCCAGCCGCGCGCGCAATGCGTCGGCGCGCGCCCGCTCGATTTCCGGCCCGATACGCACCCGAAACACGTCGCCTGCCGGCTGGCGCACGCGTTCGATGAAGACGGTGTAACCGGCGGCACGCAGCTCGTCCCGCAGCGCCAAGGCGTAATCCTCCCGGCTGAAGCTGCCCACCTGGACCACCCAGGCCGAAAGCCCCTTGCCGGCTCCGGACTCCTTTTTCGTCGGTTCCTGCGCCGGTGCTGGGGCCGTCACCGCTGTGGGCGCCGGTTTCACCTCCGCGGGCTGCAGCGCCATCGCCTTGTCACGCACCGGCTGCGGGACCGGCGGACCACCCGGGACGGACGTCCCAGCCGGCTGACTCGCGGGGGAAGCCGTCTCGCCCTGCACCTCCACTATGGCCAGGGGCGCCACGGGTTCGCTCGAAGCGGATTCAACGGCATACCGTTCCGCCGTCTTTGGCGAAATGGCCGTGTCGCCGTCAGCG
>JBAYZB010000443.1:0-2511 GCA_041672765.1 Gammaproteobacteria bacterium
TTTTCGGTGAGCGGATTTGCAATTTTCGGTGACTCTTTATACTGGCATATATTGTTAATCTATCGACTGTGCAACAAGCCGAAGTATACTTCGGCTTATCTATGCATAGAGCACTAGACAAAATCCACAAACAGATTCAGCAAAATGTAGATCTCAAATCTAAAGACATCAAGGTTATTCTGCAGAGCAATTGGATATCCATTTATAGAAGGAAAAAAGATGACAAGGATCTCTTTGATAAAGGACTAGCTTATTTAAATTCATATTATGCAAATGAGTCCTTATCATTAACCAACAGGATTGTTAGCTCAGAGTTGCCATTCAAACACCTGTTTGATGATATACATGTCTACCTTAATGGAGTTATTGACCTTGTCGTAACTGACGGGAATGCCAGATGCAAGATCATCGACTTTAAACTCAGTAGTATTGACCCTACTGTTTATGACAAACAAATGCAGCTATATGGATACATTTATGGCACACAAGCCAACAGAGATATCGATTCGCTCGAATTGTATAGTATAGCGGATGGCACAAAGCGAAGTATCCAGTTCTCAGAACAAGAGGTTACCCAAATCAAGGAACTAGTTAGAGATGTAAGCCATTCTATAAATTCTGCAATCTGGACTGCGACAAAGAATCGTCAGTCCTGCAGGTCTTGTCCATATAAGTCATTATGCGACAAGAATTCCTCTTGATGAGCAAAGTTCTCAATTCGGTTGTTTGCTATCTTGATGTATTTTTCATTGAGGTCGTAACCGATATAATGTCTCCCTGATTGTTTGGCAGCAATAGCAGTTGTTCCTGAACCCATAAAAGGATCAAGAACAACATCCCCAACAAAGGAAAATAGTTTGATCAGTCGCAGTGGTATCTCGACAGGGAATGGCGCAGGATGTTTTCTGTTTTTTTCTGGCGGTATTCTCCAAATTGTCTCTATGTAACTGTACCATTCAGATTTACTTAGCTTGCTCTTTTCCTTCACATCGGGAATTATAATATCGGGTTTCCCGTCTTTAACAAATACATTGATAAATTCAATTGTGTTCATGAAGTAAAAATTTGGAGGATAAGGGTAAGAACCCATCATCAGTTGGTCTGTTTTACCCTTATCCCAGATGACTAAACCATACCTGTGAAACTCAGTCCGTTGTAATATTGTGAACTCAATATCGTTGTTAATGTTCAAAATATCTCTGTTATGGTGAGTATTCATTTCCTTCTTGCTCATTGGGAGCAATGGCGTATTGATGCATAGCTTCCCATTAGGTTTTAATACTCGAAAGCACTCTTTCCAAACTTCGAGCATACTATCTAAGTAGTCTTCGTATGAGTTCTCTGACTTACCGATCTGGTCATGGTGCTCATAGTCCTTAGCCGTAAAATATGGTGGGCTGGTGACAACTAACCTGACACTTTCGTCCGGCAATTCTTTCATGCTTTTGCTGTTTGCACATATAATTCTATCGAATTCCATTCATATATCCTTTCAATACTATGTACGGGTCAAACTATATAATTCCCCTAAGAAGTCAAGTGGTCTTTTCAGTATGCTATGTATGTACTAGTGTGCTGAGATGTCATTAAAGAATCATTGTCGTCGTCCTACACTTCCAATGAAACGGCGGAAATGGAGTATGCGTTCCGGATACACCAATCGGGTTCATCTCTGAGTCGTATTCGATCTGATCGTCTTTGATCCAAGGTGCGAGTGCTTTGATGTAGTCTCTGGCATCATCCAGACTGCTGGACTTGGTATCTAATGCCATGAGGTTATCCATCACTTCCAGTGCATCGTTTAGGGGATAGACCCTGTCTTGGGCAGCCAATGCCCGGCAGATCTCACTGGTGCGGTCATCAAGGATCACTACGAGCTTGTAGTATCTGGCTTTGGCTTTCTTGTAACCTTGCAGCCTTCCGAACTCACGTATCCGGAGAGCAGTATGCTCTGCTAGTCCTTGCCAGTAATGGGATGATCGGTTGGCGAGATCATTGAACTGGTCTTTGAGAGTATTGGCAAGCATTTCTTTGGTATAGCCCTGCTCGATTGCCTTGGAAAGGGTATCTGCAAAGTTTTGCCTGATATCAGCTTCGAAGTGATTACCAATCCAGAACAACTGCTGCTTCTGGATTGTGGAGGACAGATGCTGATCTTCGATGCCCCAGAGCCCAATGCTGGTCTTGGTTGGAGCTTGCACTTGGGTGTCTCTCAATCCAAGCCGCACACAGCGGTCTATTATCGCCTTGGTGGGCTCATTGACCAGTGCTGCGAAGTCATCTCCCAACTGGGTATTGATGATGCCCATAAGCTTATCTATGGCGCTCTTGTTGATCTTCTCGGCTCGTGGCATGTCACTCATCATCTGGATAGCAAGTCGTGCTGCATCCTTGATTTCGGATTTCCAGGCATTATTCAGGACCCGGTAATACTCAAGCATGAGCTTATCATAGTAGTTCATCAGAAGCTGAACCTCCGGACTTTCACTCTATTTCTGCCGATATCATATT
>JBAYZB010000444.1:0-2507 GCA_041672765.1 Gammaproteobacteria bacterium
GGTGGCATCGCCATCGCCCACCGCGCGCCCGAGATCGTGCGGTTCGGACATGGTGAGCAGCCCCGCCACGAAATGCATGGCGTAGGCCGCGCCGAGAAAACCGTCCAGGGCCTGCCAGCGGTTCGGGAAGGCCTGCTCCAGGCGCTCCGGATGCACCTGCCACCACACGGCGGTGGTGTGCATCTCCTGGTCCGGCAGGTTGATGTTGCCGTAGCCCACGTTTTCGTGGGTGTAGTAGCGGATCTTCTTGTAGCCCGCCACGCGCCGCACCAAGTGCACCTCGCCGCGCCCGATGAAGCTCGCCGGCCGCGCGTCCTCCTCGAAACGGTCGAGGATCTTGAGGCGCGTGTAGTCGATGGCGTCGGTGTAGTAGTCGGCCTGGGTGCGGCGCACGAAGGCCTTGCGGCCTTCCCAGTCCAGTTTCTCCACCTGATAAGGGTTAGCCTGGATCATGTAGATGGCGCCCTCGTAGAGGGTCATGGGCGCGCCGGAGTAGTCCACCTCCGCGATGACGTCCTGTTTGCCGTCGGTGATGTCGATCACCACGAAATTGCCCTCGGCCACGGAACGCAGGCTCACGCTGTTGGCCGGATAGCTGTCGGCCATCCAGTGCCACTGGCTGCCCTCGTGGTGCAGGATGCCTTCTTCTTCCAGATAGGCCAGCATCTCGCGCAGGTCCTCCCCGCCGAAGCGCTCGCCGTCCTTGAACGGCAGCTCGAAGGCGGCGCAGCGGATGTGATCCAGCAGGATCAGCAACTGATCCGGCGCGATGCGGGCGTGCTCCGGCGAGGCGCCGAGGAAGAACTCGGGATTGCGCACGATGTACTGGTCCAGGGGCTCGCTGGTCGCCACCAGCACGCCCAGGGACGGCCGGTTGCGCCGCCCGGCACGGCCCAGCCGCTGCCAGGTCCCGGCGATGGTGCCGGGATAGCCGTTGAGCACGCTCACGTCCAGGGCGCCGATGTCCACGCCCAGTTCCAGCGCAGAAGTCGCAATGACGCAGTCGATATTGCCCGCGCGCATCTTCTTTTCCGTGGCGCGGCGCTCCGTGGGCAGATAGCCGCCGCGATAGGCGCTCACCCGCGGCGGTCGGCGCGGATCGCGGTCGAACACGTCCTTCAGATACTTGGTGAGCACCTCCACCATCAGGCGCGTCTGGGCGAAGACGATGGTCTTGAGGCCGCTTTTCACCGCCAGGCGGGCGATGCGCGTGGTCTGGGAACGGGCCGAGGCGCGCAGCCCCAGGTCCGGGTTGACCATGGGCGGGTTCCAGAGCAGCAGGTTGCGCTCGCCCTGGGGCGCGCCGCTCTCGGTGATGGCGTGCACCGGCGCGCCGATCAACTGCGTGGCCAGTTCCGCCGGGTTGGCGATGGTGGCGGAACACAGGACGAACACCGGATCGGAGTTGTAGAAGCGGCATACGCGGCGCAGGCGGCGGATGACGTTGGCCACGTGGGAGCCGAACACGCCGCGGTAGGTGTGCATCTCGTCGATCACCACGTAGCGCAGGTTCTCGAAGAACTGCGCCCACTTGGTGTGGTGCGGCAGGATGCCCTGGTGCAGCATGTCGGGATTCGACACCACGATGTCGCCGCGGGTGCGTACCGCCTTGCGCGCATCGCCCGGGGTGTCGCCGTCGAAGGTGTAGGCGCACACGCCGAGTGCGCCGGCCTCGTTCAGTTCGAGGATCTCGGCCACCTGGTCCTGGGAGAGCGCCTTGGTGGGAAACAGGTACAGGGCCTTGGCCCGCTCCGTGAGGGCCGCCTGCAGCACCGGCAGGTTGTAGCAGAGGGTCTTGCCCGAGGCGGTGGGCGTCACGATGACGGTGTGGCGGCCGGCGCGGATCGCCTCCCAGGCCTCGCGCTGGTGGCTGTAAAGCCGCGCCACGCCGCGCGCCGCCAAGGCCTTGCGCAGGCGACCGTCCAGGTCACGGGGAAAGTCGGCGTATCTGCCCTCCTGGGCGGGGATGACGAGTTGTCCGGTGATGCGCCCCTGGTACTTGCGTTCCAGGAACTGGACCAGTTGGCGCACGTCGGCGACTCGATCGAGCGGTTCCTCGTCCCGTTCAGCGAGCGGTTCCGGATTCTTTCGCACAACCAGATACTCTGACGAGTTGCAAGTTTCCCGAATGGCACCATGCCGGATGGCGCTACGCTATTCCGACCGACACCCGGACATTCAGTTCTTGGCCACATCCATGGATTGAGGGTCCGCGTTTTCGAGCATCTTCCAGACGCACTTGCCGCCGCTGGCCTTGTCGATGGCCTCCAGGCGCTGCGCGTGGGCGGCAAGTTCCTCTTCGGTGGCGCGGATCACCCGCAGGGGCGGGCGCGTGCTGGGCAGCCGGCGGATCGCATGGGTCTGGATCAGTCCGCCGCCGATTTCCGCGCCGCTGTCAAGCGCCAGGGTGACCTGGCCGCCGGTCATGGCCAGGTAGACCTCGGCGAGGATCTCCGCGTCCAGCAGCGCGCCGTGCAGATCGCGGTGGGAGTTGTCCACGCCGTAGC
>JBAYZB010000445.1:0-2503 GCA_041672765.1 Gammaproteobacteria bacterium
TGCCGGACGGATCGCAGGAGGCGCGGTTGTAGAGAATGCGGCGGTTGGCCGGCCACGCGAAGCCCCATTTGAGGGTCTGGCCGAGACCCGAGGGGTCGGAGTTGTCGCGCCGCGCCGTGTTGTTGCCCGCCTGCGACCAGCAGCCGCCGTAGAGCCAGTTGCCGCACGCCGTGGAGCCGTCGTCGCGCAATTGCGCGAAGCCCGCAAGCTGCTCGCCGGCCTTCACCAGCACCTTGGTCGGATCGTTGGGATCGGTGAGATCCGCGAGGGCCGTGCCCGAGATTTCCTTCAGCAGTTCCTCGTTGGTCGGCTTGGCCGGGTCCGCATAGGGCCAGTGCAGGTTCAGGATCGGGTCGGGGAACACGCCGGCTTCCTTCACATAGAGTTCCCGCAGCTTCATGTGGATGCCGGCGATGATCTCCGCGTCGGGCTTGGCCTCCCCCGGCGGCTCCACCGCCTTTTCCTTCCAGATGATGACGCGGCCCGAATTGGTGAACGTGCCCGAATCCTCGGCGAAGCAGGCGGCGGGCAGACGGAACACCTCGGTCTTGATCTTGCTCGGGTCCACGTTGTTGTAGGGCCCGAAGTTGCGCCAGAACTCCGAGGTCTCCGTGGCCAGCGGATCGATCACCACCAGGTACTTGAGGTTCGACAGCGCCGCGGAGAGCTTGGCCTTGTTGGACACGGAGGCGAGCGGATTGAAGCCCTGGCAGATGAAGCCGTTCATCTTGCCCACGTGCATGAGCTCGAACATGTGCAGGACGTCGTAGGGCTTGTCGATCTTGGGCTGCCAGTGGTAGGCGAAGTCGTTCTCCGCCGTGGCCGCCGGCCCCCACCAGGCCTTCATGAGACTGGTGTGGAACTTGGGGAAGTTCTGCCAGAAGCTCATCTGTCCGGGCCGCAGGGGCTTCAAGGCCCGCTTCTGCAGGTACGCCTCGCGGCTCTGCTCGCTGTCATTGGGCAGGCTCATGTAGCCCGGCAGGTTGGTGGTCACCAGGCACATGTCGGTGATGCCCTGCACGTTGGCGTGGCCGCGCAGGGCGTTCACGCCGCCGCCCGGCATGCCCATGTTGCCCAGCAGCAACTGGATCATGGCCATCGTGCGGATGTTCTGCGAGCCCACCGAGTGCTGGGTCCAGCCCAGGGCGTACAGGATGGTCATGGTCCTGTCGGGTGCGGAGGTCTCCGCGATCATCTCGCACACCTTGAGGAACCTGTCCTTGGGCGTGCCGGTGATCGCGCTCACCATCTCCGGCGTGTAGCGCGAGTAATGCCGCTTCAGGAGCTGCATCACGCAGCGCGGGTGCTGCATGGTCGGATCAACCTTGGCGAACCCGTCCTCGCCGATCTGGTAGTTCCAACTGGAGCGGTCGTACTTGCGGCCAGTCTCGTCGTAGCCGGAGAAGAGCCCGTCCTGGAAGTCGAAATCCTCACGCACCAGGAACGTGGCGTTGGTGTACGCCTTGACGTATTCGTGCTGGATCTTGTCGTGGGTCAGCAGGTAGTTGATGACGCCGCCCAGGAAGGCGATGTCGGTACCCACACGCAGCGGCGCATAGTAGTCCGCGACCGCCGCCGACCGGGTGAAGCGGGGGTCCACCACCACCAGCCGGGCCTTGCGGCTGGACTTCGCCTCGGTCACCCACTTGAAGCCGCAGGGGTGCGCCTCGGCCGCGTTGCCGCCCATGACCAGAATGAGATCTGCGTTCTTGATGTCGACCCAATGGTTCGTCATCGCGCCGCGCCCGAACGTCGGGGCAAGACTTGCCACCGTCGGGGCGTGTCAGATGCGAGCCTGGGTGTCGACTGCGACCATCCCGTAGCCACGGGCGGTCTTGGCGGTCAGATAGCCGCCCTCGTTGTTTGCGGCGGAGCTGGCCAGCAGGCAGGTGGTCTGCCAGCGGTTGACCGTCTCGCCCTTGTCGTTGCGGGTGACGAAGTTGTTGTCCCGGTCGGTCTTCATCAGACGCGCGATGCGGGTGAACGCCTCGTCCCAGGAGATGCGCTTCCATTCGCTGCTGCCCGGCGCGCGGTACTCGGGGTACTGCAGGCGGCTGGTGCTGTTGATCATGTCAATCAGGCCCGCCCCCTTGGGGCACAGGGAGCCGCGGTTGACCGGGTTGTCCGGGTCGCCCTCGATGTGGATGAGGGTGGACTTGGAGCCTTCTTTGGTGGTGTACAGGATGACACCGCAGCTTACCGAGCAGTACGGGCAGGTACTGCGGGTTTCGGCGGTACGGGCCAGTTTGAAGGTGCGTGTTTGCGCCAGGACCCCGGCCGGGGAGAACCCCATGACCGCGAGCGTTGAGCTCCCAAGGCCGCCGGCGCAGACCTTCATGAATTGCCTGCGCGTGACTTGCATCGACTCACTCCTTACCAGGTTGTGGTTATTGGTATAGCTTTTGTAATGATTATAGGTCGGGCCCGCAGGATTTCTGGGGAATCGGGCCGACCAGGGCAAAGCTTATGGTTATCATTAGTTTTACTTTATGCCTCCCGTATA